>CBIHOX010000232.1:0-6891 GCA_966211685.1 uncultured Pseudoduganella sp. | reverse complement strand
CCGATCTGCCGCCGGACCGCGCCGGCGTGCGCGCGCAATTGGGCGCGCCGGTCAAGGCCATCGTGTTCGACAGCGGCTATGAAGTCTGGCAATACCAGTATCCGCCCGCGCGCCCCGCGCCCAAACTGGCCGACGGGACGCCGCAACTGGCGGAGCTGGTGGTGTTGTTCGACCGGGAAGGCAAGACCGTCAAGGCGCGCCGGCGCGAACCCTGACAGCCGGCTTTCACGTGCCGCTGTTGGCTTGCGGGCTGTATTTGTCGGCCTGCACCTTGCCGCCCACGCCATGGGTGCGCACGTCCGGCGTGACCGGCAACATGTCGGCATTCCACGTTTCCCATTGCTGCTTCAGGTCAGCCAGCCGCTCCGGGTAGCGGTACGCCAGGTTGGCGCGCTCGCGGTGGTCCACCGACAAGTCGAACAGGAATTCATTGCCGTTCAACTTCAGGTATTTCCAGTCGCCGGAGCGCACCGCGCGCTGCTCGTTGGCCTTGTAGCGCCAGAACAGCGTGCGCTCGGCCGGCGCCTGTTCGCCGAGCAGCACCGGCAACAGGTTGGCCCCATCGGGCGGATAGGCCGGATCGGGCGCGGCGCCCGCGGCTGCCAGCAGGGTCGGCAGCCAGTCCATGCTGATCGCCACCTGGCTGCTGACCTGCCCCGCCTTGATGCGGCCGGGCCAGCGCACGATGCCGGGCACGCGGATGCCGCCTTCGAGCAATTCGGTTTTCTGGCCGGAGAAAGGCCAGGTCTTCGAGAAGCGCTCGCCGCCGTTATCGCTGGAAAACACCACGATGGTATTGTCGGCCAGGCCTTTCTGTTCCAGGGTTTTCAGCACGCGGCCGATCGAGGCGTCGAGCGCCACCACCATCTTGCCGTAGGTGGCCAGGTCGCCGCCATCGTAATGGAAAATGCCGCCGCCGCTGGCGGTCAGCCTGCGGGAAATGGCTTCATCGCCGGGCCCTTCCCATGGCCAGTGCGGCGCCGTGTAATGCAGCGACAGGAAGAACGGTTGCGCGGCGCTCTGGCGGCTGACGAAGGCCGAGGCGCGCTGGCCCAGCAAGTCGGTGTAATAGCCCGCTTCGCTGACCGCCACTTCGCCTTCGTACAAGTCTTCCTTCACGTCCGGCCCCACGCCCGGCTTGTGCGTGAAGTAATCGATCGCGCCGCCATAGTTGCCATAGAAGGTATCGTAGCCGCTTTTCAGGGGGCCGAATTTCGGCAGCGATCCCAGGTGCCACTTGCCGATCAGCGCGGTGCGGTAGCCGGCTTTCTTCAACAGCGACGGCAGGGTCGGATGTTCCGGCGGCAAGCCGATGGTGTCGGACGCACCGGCGATCGGTTCTTCCAGGCCCCCGCGCAGGCGGTACTGGTAGCGCCCCGTGATCAGGCCGAAGCGGGTGGCCGAGCACACGGCGGAATTCGAATAATGCTGCGTCAGGCGCAAGCCCTGCGCGGCCAGCCGGTCGAGGTTGGGCGTGCGGAAGTCGGTCTGGCCATAGACGCTCAAATCGCCCCAGCCCAAATCGTCGGCCAGGATGAAGAGGATGTTGGGCTGGCCGTGGCCCGGCTTCGCCAGCGCGGCCGGCTGCACGGCCGACGCCAGGCCCAGGGCCGACAGGCCGCCAATGACGGTGCGGCGTTTGCGGTTGAATTTGCTCATAAAGTCTCCTTTCAGAATTCGTAGCGGCCGGTCACGCCCACCGTGCGCGGCGTGCCGATCACGGCATTGTAGGAACCGAAATTGCTGTTCCACAGGCTGGTGTAGTACTGCTTGTCGAATGCGTTCTTCACCCACAGCGACACGTCCCACGCGGCGCCGCGCGTGCTGCGCAAGCCCAGCGAGAAGTTGCTGACGCTGTACGCCGGGATCTTCGAATAGGCGGAAGCGTCCAGCGTGCCGTAGGTGGCGGCGCGGTAGGCCACGTTGGCGTTCACGTACGCCTGCAGGCCGTCGCCGGCGCGGTGCGCATATTGCGCGCTGGCGTTGGCGATCCAGCGTGGCGCGTTGACCAGCGCATTGCGGCCGGACAGGTCGCAGGACGTGGCGCTGCGCTCGGGCGGGCATGGCGCGTTCGGATAGGACAGGTAGCTGGCGTCGTTGAACGACACGTTCGAGCGCAGCGTCAGACCGCGCGCCGGCGTGGCCACCAGTTCCAGTTCCACGCCGCGGGTGCGCACGTCGCCCGCGTTGGTGAGATACGAGGTACGGCTGACCGGGTCATAGGCATTGCTCTGGTAGCCGCGCACGATGGTGGCGTACACGTTGCCGTTCAATTGCAGGTTGTTGTCGAACCATTGCGACTTCGCGCCCGCCTCGAATGCATTGGCGCGCTCCGTCCCAACCAGCAGCGAGGCGATGCCGCCCGCGCCCGGCACCGACAGGTTGATGCCGCCGGATTTCTCGCCGTGCGACAGGCTGGAATACAGCAGCACGTCCGGGTTCACCTTGTAGCCGGCGTTGAGCAGCGCGGTCGGGCTGTCCTGCGACAGTTTCACCACGCCGGAATCGAAAGCGCCATAGCGGGCGTTGCGTGACGCCAGCGCGGCGCCGGTGACGGCCGGGCCGGCCGGCGCATTGCGCGTGATGCGGGCGCTCTTGTCTTCATACGTCACGCGGGCGCCGGCCGTCACGTCCAGCTTCGGCGTGGCGTGCCACGTCGATTGCGCGAACAGCGCGTAGCTGTCCACGTCGAGCCAGGCCGGCGCGGTGCTGGTGACGTTGGACCAGGCGCCGGCCGGTGTGCCGTTGTACAGGTCATTCAGCGGGCCGTTGACGTTGAACGAATTGTTCGACAGTTTCTGGCGGTAGTAATACGCGCCAAACACGGATTCCAGCGGCTGGCCGGACGGCGTGGCCCAGCGCAATTCCTGCGTGAATTGCTTGTGGCGGGCCGACGCGCCGGCATTCAGCGTCACCGGCACGTTCAAGCCGTCATCGTTTTGCGGCGTGAAGTTCCAGAAGCGGTATGCGGTGACGGACGTGAGCCGGGCGTCGCCCGCGAACGTCCAGTTGGCTTCGGCCGAGGCGCCGCCCTGGCTGACCGCCACGTGCGATCCGGTATCGAGGTTGACGGCGCGCTCGCGCGGGTCGGGCAGCGGCGCGGCGCCCACCAGCTTGGCCTGGGCCAGCACCTTGCCGCTCGGGCCCGCGCTGTAGAACACCAGCGTGCCATTGTTGGAATCTTCCTCATGGTAATCGGCGATCACGCGCAGGTTGAAATCGCGTCCCGATTCCACCAGCGCCTGGGCGCGCACGCCATGACGGTCCCCGCCCTGCACCTTGCTGCCATCGTGGCGATTGGTGATATAGCCGTCGTCCCGCGATGCATACGCGGTCAGGCGCCCGGCCACCCCATCGCCGACGGCGCCATTGATGACGAAGCGGCCTTGCTTGTGGCCATACTGGCCCAGCGAAATATCGGCGCTGCGCTCGGTATTGAAGGTGGGCTTTTTGGTGGCGATGTTCAACACGCCGGCCGTGGTGTTCTTGCCGAACAGCGTGCCCTGCGGGCCGCGCAGCAATTCCAGCTGGGCGATGTCGAGCGCATCGAAGGCCGCCATGCCGGGACGGGCCAGGTAGACGTTGTCGAGGTACACGCCCACGCTGCCTTCCAGGCCATCGCTGGCCGGATTGTTGCCCAGGCCGCGCACGGCAAAACTCATCTGGCGTGCATGCACGTAATTGACCGTGGTGCTGGGCAGCAGTTGAGGCAAGTCCTGCACGCGGTACGTGCGGCTGCCATCGAGCACGTCCTCGCCCAGCACGCTCATCGGCGTCGGCACGTTTTGCGAACTTTCCACGCGGCGGCGCGTCGTCACCAGGATGGTCTGCACGGCGCCCACGTACGCCGGTTCCGCGGCGCTGGCGCCCACCGCGCCGAGGGCCGCGGCCGCGCCTACGGCGGCCGCGCCGCCGGCCGGCGTATCGGCGTCGGCAATGGTCACGATGTCGCCGGCCTGCGCCGGGGCGCCGGCGGCAGCCGCCACGGCGGTGGCAATGGCGGCGGCCGCATGCGATTGCACCGGCTGCGTCAGCGCCAGCACGGCCAGCGCGATGGCGCTGCGTTTGATTTGTTTGGTTACCACGGTTTTATCCCTTTGCTCTTGAAATTCCGGGCAAGGCTGCGCCCTGCCCGGTACGGGCATGGCCACGCCTTGCTTCATGTTGTTGACTGCGGGAGTCCTGCTCCCGCCAGGCTGACAGGACGGCGGCGCTCAGCGCTGCTGCGCGACCCTGGCTCCGCCATTGCCATCGGCATCCTGCACGGCCACGGCCTTTTCCGAGCGCGGCGTGCCTGGCGGCGCCCAGTCATATGGCACCGGTTGCGCGCGGTAGACCCAGTTGGTTTTCACGGTCTTGCCGGCGCCCCCGACGGCGGAATTGCCGTAGTACGGGCTGACGTATTCCCACACGATGTCGCCCTGCGGCGTGACCTGGAAGAAGCGGCCGTTCATGCCCTCGTCGATCAGCGTGTTCCCGTTCGGCAGGCGGCGCGCGCTGCTGATGAAGGCGCTGTAAAAACTCCACAAGGCCTGGCCCGAATTGGCCGCCGTGTATTGCCACACGATCTGCTTGGTGACCGGATCGATTTCCAGCACGCGCGAGTGCGGGAAAATGCCCGGACTGACTTTCGGATACCCGGCTTCGCCCTGGTTGTCGAACACCAGCAGGTTGCCGGCGCCCGGCAAGCCTGGCGGTATCACGTGCACGTCGTGCAGGCCGATGATCTGGTCGACCGGGCGCGGCACATGGGTGGGACCGATGGCCGGGTAATCGGGCCCCAGGTTCCAGACCACCTTGCCGGTCTTCTTGTCGATGATGACGATGAAGTTCGCTTCACGCGAATTGATCACCACGTTGTCCGGATGGAAGCGCGTGTCGCCCTGGTCATGCCATTTGTTCGGGCCCACCACCGACATGTTATTGACGTGCAGGTAGTCCAGCGCGGTGGCGCCGTTGCGCGGCTGCGCTTCGCGCACCAATTTCAGTGCGGCCGGCGAGAAGCCGAATTCCTCCAGGTGCTCGGACGCCACCCATTTCCACGCCACGTCGCCTTTCGGCGTGACTTCATAGATCACGTCATCGAGCACTTGCGCCGCCTTGAAACCCTGCACCGCGTGGACCTGGTTGGCCAGCACCAGCGTATTGCCGTTCGGGAGGCGGCGCCAGTCGTGGTGCTGCTTCGCGCCGCCCGCACCGGGCCCCTGCCGAGCTCCGGCGCCTTGCACCGACGCCGACGCGTAGGCATCCTGCGCGCCTTCGCCCCACTGCCATACGACCTTGCCATTCCAATCCAGTTCACCAATGGCCTTGTTGCCCAGGCCATTGCCGGACGCGGCGCCCGGCGCGTTGGCCAGTTGCAGCAGGATGTTGCCGCGCTGGCCGCCGGCCAGCGCCGGATCCAGCAGCACGGGCGGGAAGCCCACGTGCGGCCACTGGCGCACTTCATTGCCATTCATGTCGATCAGGTGCGTCTTGCCGTCCTGCCCGCTGAACACGACATAGCCGTTCCATGCGCGCGCCGGTTCATAGCGCGTCACGCCGGTCGGATAAATGCTGGGGGCGGCGCTTGCCGATGCCGCAGCAAAGGCGCAGGCCATGGCGGCGCACATCATGGCAATGCGCCGTGCGCGGCGCGGACGGCCTTTACCTTCGGGGGTTACTGCTGCGGGCAATGCAAACATCGGATGCTCCTTGGTTGGTGACAATTGAACAGTGAGTGCATCTTACGCAGCACCCCATGTTGCAAGCCACGAATTAATTCGCATACGGATATTTGCAGAGGACGCATTTGGTCAGTACAAATGCGCAGAACTACCGCGCGTCAAGACGGCTCTTTTACCACCGAGCGCCGCCAGGCCCGGCACGGCACTGCGTGCTTGTTGGAATATGCGCTTATGCCGCCTAGCGCGGCACGATGGCATAGGCCAGCTGGTCCGGCCGATAGTAATGATTGAAGTGGCGCCACAGCACGCCCTTGCCCAGCGACGCCAGCAAGGCCTGCAGCGCGCGCTGGTCCGCCGGCGACAGCGAGCGGCGCGAAATGTAGGCGCCGCTTTCCGTCATCGGCAAGCCGGCCAGCGGCTGGAACACGAGTTCCTGCTCGAAGCCGCGCATCTCGTCGGACGCCTGCAGCTCGGACAGGAACAGCGGCGGCACGTTGATGGTGAAGTCGGCCCGGCCCGCGCGCAACAGGCGCGCCGCGGTGGCCAGGTCGTTGACGTAATGGATGCGCTGCTGGCTTTCCAGTTCGCGCAGCAGCGCATTGTATTCATCGCCGAACACGTAGCTGCGCACCGCCACGCCCATCCACTGCCGCTGCGCCAGCAGGTCGCGTACGCTGGCGGCGCGGATGGCGCTGCGTTTGGCGTAAATCAGTTCCACCTTCCATTTCATCAGCGGCACGAAGGTGGCGTCGCGGTCGCGCTCCGCGCTGCGCGACGCCGGCGCCAGCACGTCCGCTTCGCGCGATTCCATGAACTGGTACGTGATGCGGGCGCGCGGCATGACGGGAAAGGCAAATGCGCACCCCAGCCGCGCCCCCTGTTCGCGCAGCGCATCGGGAATCGCGCCGGCCACCTCGTCGCCGCTGACGACAACGCTGGCGCCGGTGGGTGCGGCCGGCACCCGGATCACGCGGGAACAGCCGGCCTGCGCCGCGGAAAACGGCGCCAGCACCAGCATGGCGGCCAGCAGTGGTGGAAGGATGCGCATGAGCACGATTCTAGCCCGCCGCCACGGATCAACGGATATTTGCACATTATTTAGGCAAATCGCTGGCAAACCCGTACACCTCTGGGCAAATCGCTGAAAAGGGGCTAGGCAAACCGGAATTCATGCTGCTATAATCTCGGTCTCTTGGCCTGGTAGCTCAGTTGGTAGAGCAGAGGA
>CBIHOX010000231.1:0-7042 GCA_966211685.1 uncultured Pseudoduganella sp. | reverse complement strand
GGCTAGTTATTTAGAAAAGCCCGCTCAGTTGATCTGAGCGGGCTTTTTGCATTGGACGTGGAGAAACCGGCCGCAACTTGTGCAGCCTGGCAATCCGGGCAAGCCTGCCGGCTTATACGCCCCAGAGTATGTCGTGGCCTTCCGTCGCGGCCGACCGCAGCATTTGCATCAGTGGATAGACGCGCTGGCCGAAGCCGACATGCTGTTTTTCCGCCAATTCCGACCCGTCGCCATCGAGCGCATCCACATTGTGCGTGGTGTCCTTGTGGTGTTCGATATCGAGGTCTTCGATATGCTGTTTGCTCAGCTGGATTTCTTTTTCCAGCAGCGCCAGCACGGTGGGTGCTTCCGCTGCGGTGATCACGCCACGCTCGGGACTCTTGTTCAACACTTCAAGAATGCGTTCCGCGTGTTCCTGGTACATCATGACTGCCGGCGAGGATTTGGATTTAAACGTGATCATGGCGTTGTCCCGTCCTGTTGTTGTCCGTAGTGAAAAGATAGCACGACTTCGGGACTGGCACACTAACAGCCTGTTCAGTCAGCTTTAAACGATGTCATGAAGGTATCCACCGCCTCCTTGTCGACGTGCTTTTCCCGTCCGGCCACGATGGCTTGGAACACGTGTTTGTCTTTAGCAATGAAACGGCCATACAACACCATGGCTTCGCCATTGCGCGATCCCCTGGCTTCGACCGTGATGGCGCTGCGCCGGCTGCCGCCAACAGCGCTGCTTTCCTGTTTTTCCGACGCGATCGTGCCATTGACGTTTTTCACCATGGTGTTTTTCATGGCTGTGATCGCGGCCTGGGCACGCTGCGCATCGGGCAATTCCGCGCTGCCGACCGCGAACGTTACGCCGTCGACTTCCGCCGCGGCCATGTGCATGGCAACCTTGTCCTCGCCCAGGCTGACCTGGCGGGTTTGCGTTGCCGGTTTGCCCGGGAATAGCACGGCATAGGGAATCGTCGGGCCGCGGTAGTCGCGCCAGTCGAATTTCGGGCTGCACGCGGTAAACAAGAGGGCCGCTGCCATGGCAGCCGGCGCAAGGGTAAGTATGCGGATTTTCATGCCGCCGATGTTAGCACGCTGTTCCCATCTGCTATGCTGGCGCCTTTGTATGTGTATGGAGTAACCAGCATGGTTTCGCTGCAAGAGCAATTAATGAAGGCCGGCCTGGTCGACAAGAAGAAAGTCCAGAAGGTCAACCAGGACAAGACCAAGCAAAAGAAAGAAGAGCGCCGCACTGGCCAGCAGAGCGTGGACGAAGCCAAGCTCGCCGCCGCGGAACTGCAGCGCAAGAATGCCGAGCGGGCGCGTGAATTCAATGCCCAGCGTGATGCGGCCGCGAATGAAAAAGCCATCCAGGCGCAAATCACGCAACTGGTGCAAACCAACCGCCAGAACAAGGGAAAAGGCGATATCGCATACAACTTCACGTACGGCACCAAGATCGAACGGATTTATGTGTCGGCCGCCGTGCAGGACCACCTGGTGGCGGGCCGTCTGGCCATCGTCGGCATGGGCGACGGTTTTGAACTGGTACCGCGTGTGATTGCGGAAAAGATCGCCGAGCGCGATGAAGGGCGCGTGGTGCGCGCCAAAGTCGCGGTGCAGCCGGAAGAAGACGATCCGTACGCGGACTTCAAGATCCCCGACGACTTCACGTGGTGACTTTCAGCGCGCGCCGGTATTGAATTGCTTCCTCCACGTGGGCCAGTTCAATCGCCGCCGACCCCGCGAGGTCGGCAATGGTGCGCGCCACCCGCAACACGCGGTGGTAGGCGCGCGCCGACCAGTTGAACCGTTTCATGCTGTCGCGTAGCCGCGCCTTGCTTTCCGCATCGAGCTTGCACAGGCGCTCCACTTCGCGGGTGCCCAGCATCTGGTTGCATTTACCCTGCCGTTCCAATTGGCGTGCAAACGCTTGTGCCACCCGTTCGGCGACCAGCGGCGACACATCGCCCGGCTGCGTGGCTTCCAATTCATCGGCTGTCAGCGGGCTCACGTAAATCAGCAAATCCATGCGGTCCAGCAGCGGCCCGGAAATGCGGCCCTGGTAACGGTAAATCGTATCGTCGGGGCATTTGCAGCGGCCGCTGGGATGGCCGTTGTAGCCGCACGGGCAGGGATTCATGGCTGCCACCAGCTGGAAACGTGCGGGAAAATCCGCATGGTGCGCCGCGCGCGACACCGTCACGGTGCCGGTTTCCATCGGCTGGCGCAGCACGTCCAGGACGCGCCGGTCGAATTCCGCCAATTCATCGAGGAACAGCACCCCGGCATGGGCGAGCGAAATCTCACCCGGCCGGGGGACACTGCCGCCACCGACCAGGGCCGGTCCCGACGCCGTATGGTGCGGGGCGCGGAAGGGACGCCGCATCCAGCGCGAAGCGTCGAAACAGCCGGCCAGCGACAGCACGGCGGCCGATTCCAGCGCTTCGTCATCGGTCATGGGCGGCAGCAGGCCGCCCAGCCGCCAGGCCAGCATGCTCTTGCCGGCGCCTGGCGGCCCGACCAGCAGCAGGTTGTGGCGGCCCGCCGCGGCGATTTCCAGGCCGCGTTTGGCTTCCTTCTGGCCCTTGACGTCGGACAGGTCTGGAAAATTGCCGGGCGCCAAGCCGGGTACACTTTGGTAGCGGGGCAGGACCAGCGCGCCATCGGTGCTGGTGAAGTGGGCGCACACCTGCACCAGTGACGCTGCCGGGTAAATCGATGCCCCTTCCACCAGCGCGGCTTCCGCGGCATTGGCCAGTGGCAGGATAAAGGCGCGCCGTTTGCGCCCCCGGCTGGCGTTGCGGCGGATGGCGAACGCCATCGCCAGTGCGCCGGGGATGGGGCGTAATTCCCCCGTCAGCGATAATTCGCCGGCGAATTCGTAGTCATCGAGTGGCGACGTGGGAATCTGGCCGGAGGCGGCCAGGATGCCGAGGGCGATCGGCAAATCGAAGCGCCCGGATTCTTTGGGCAAATCCGCCGGCGCCAGGTTGACCGTGATGCGCTGGGCCGGCATTTCATAGCCGCACGAGAGGATCGCCGCCTGCACGCGGTGGCGCGCTTCCTTCACTTCGGTATCTGGCAATCCAACGATCGCGAATGCAGGCAATCCGTTGGCAAGGTGCACTTCCACGCTGACTTCGGGCGCTTCCATGCCCGTCAGCGCGCGGCTTTTCAGGACGGCCAGGCTCATAGGGAAATCCTTGCAGTGACAGGGAACCGCCATTGTCACGCCCGCTCCTGTTGCCGCTGTTGCGCAGGCACAGCCCGCAGCGGATTACGCCCGCCGGCTTTCCCGATTTTCCCGCCTGTCCGGCATGGCAAGCCGCTTGTCGCGGAAGAAGTCCCACGCGGTTTCCGCCACTTCAAACGCCGCGCACTGGCGGCCCATCAAGCGGTTGATGAGCCCCGGATAGCGCCGGCTGGTGCTGGGTTCCGCATGGCCGCCGCCATCGATGCGGATCAGGCCAACCTGCAGCCGGTCCGATGCCTCGCCCCACAGCGTGTACGTGGCGCGCGTCGTATCGCGCCGGTCGCGGCTCGGGATCGCCTTCACGACAGGCTGCTCCGGCAGCCCGGCCAGTTCGCGCCAGACGCGGGCGCTGTCGTCGAAACTGTTGACCGGGTCCATGAACCCCAGCGCATACCAGTATTTGCCGCCGCCGTAGCGCATCAATGGATCGGCGGTCCCCCCCAGGATCAGCGCCGGCAATGGCACGCGCGGTTGCATGGGGTGGCTGCGTGGCGGCATCGGCGCCAGCAGCGCGGAAAACGCGGCCAGGCGGTGCGGGATTTCCATGGCGATGCGGTACGCCATCCAGCCGCCGCGCGACACGCCGATCACATGGACACGCTCCTCATCGGCGCCGTGGGCCGCCACCGCATGGTCGACCAGGGCGCTCACCAGGGCCACGTCATCTTTTTTCGCCACGCGCGCCGCGCCGGCGAAGCATTCATTCCAGCCGCCCTTGCCCGCGTCGGGCGCCGCCACGATCACCTGTTCGCGCTGCGCGATTTCCAGCCATACCGACAGCGGGGAAGGGGGGAACGCCAGGCCCAGCACCTGTTCGGCCGACGCGCCTGCGCCGTGCAGGATGATTACAAGCGGGCGCTTGCCGCGCGGGGCGCCGGTGGGCACCGCCAGCAGGCAGTGGCGCGGGCCTTCGGGACGCTGCAGCGTCAGCGGCGTGACTGGCGCGCAGGGCGCGTTGACGGTGGCGCTGCCCAATAATGCCGATGTCGCGGCGGATTTGAGCGACGCCATATTCCACCGGGACAGCTGCATGGTAGCTCCAAAAATGTTAAGAAATAGATATTATCATAAGGGAATAAATTCGATCAGGCTGACGTAGCCCGCAGGGCATGGGAGATGGCGCGCCGCCAGCGGCGAACGCTTGCGGAACGAGCAGGTCGCGGCGATGGAACCAGAATGTTGCGCGGATCACCGCAATGGTGCACCGATATCGCGGCGCCATCGATACAGGCATTGGCGGCCGGGGGATGGCCTGTTTTGGTGCATCCAGCCTGCGTCATGGCCCCAATGCATGAACCTTGTAAAAACGGCGCCTGCGGCGCCGTCATCGTTTCAATCCTTGTCAGCGGCGAACTTGGTTTCCAGTTCCGCCAGCCGCGCTTCCAGCGCTTCGAGCTTGGCGCGGGTCTTGGCCAGCACTTGCGCCTGGATATCGAATTCTTCCCGCGTCACCAGGTCCAGCTTGGCAAAGCCCTGCGTCATCATGGCTTTGACATTCTTTTCGATGTCCTTGGCAGGCGAATTTTCAATTGCCTGGTTGATCTTGCTTTGCATGTCATTGAAAAAGCTGTTCATGTCCATGGGTGATCCTTGATGATTTAAAAATCTCTGTAAACGCACCAAGCTGGTGCGATGTCGCCTTGTCATGCAACGGCATGGTGCAACGACGTGGTGCAGCCACTGCAAATATATCCTCTGAACACTACTGGCTATACGGTAGCTGCTAGTTGGCGGTGCGCTGGCACGTATTCTGCTAAAGAGGTAGTGAACGTTTAGGCCCAGCCTGGATTTTAAACCGCATTAGCTCATCAAGTTCAAACTAAAGGATATCGTTATGAAATACATGACCAAGCCCTCGTCTGTAGCAGCCGCAGTTGCCCTGGCGGTTGCCGCAATGGGAGCGGGACTGGCGCATGCAGAAGAAGCCAAGCCGGATCACGAGGTGTCCTACAATGCAGCGGTCACCACCGACTACCGCTATCGCGGCATTTCCCAATCGCGCCTGAAGCCTGCACTGCAAGCCGGCGCAGACTATACGCACAACCCGACTGGCCTGTATGTGGGGACGTGGGCGTCGTCGATCAAGTGGATCAAGGATGGCGGCGGCGACGACAACCTGGAATGGGATATCTATGGCGGCAAGCGCGGCGAAATCGCCCCTGGCGTCAGCTATGACGTCGGCGGCCTGTACTACTTCTACCCATCGAACGGCTTGAAGCCGAGCGCCAACACGTTTGAAATTTATGGCCAGGTCGGTTACGGCCCTGCCACGCTGAAGTATTCGTCGTCGACCACCAACCTGTTCGGCTTTGCCAACAGTAAGCATTCCGGTTACCTGGATGCGCAAATCAACCAGGAACTGGCCGAAGGCCTGGTGCTGAACCTGCACGTGGGCCGCCAGAAAGTCAGCCACAATCCCGGCGCCAGCTACACCGATTATAAAATCGGCCTGACCAAGGACTTCGGTGTCGCCAGCGTTTCGCTGGCCGCCATCAAGGCCAATACCAACGCCTATGTTGGCGCCGGTGGCAAGGACCTGGCGAAAACCGGCGCCGTGCTGACTGTTTCCAAAGTCTTCTGATCGCGAGGCATTCCATGAAACTCATTACCGCAATTATCAAGCCGTTTAAGCTCGATGAAGTCCGCGAAGCGCTGTCGGCCATCAATGTCCAGGGCATCACCGTCACGGAAGTGAAGGGGTTTGGCCGCCAGAAAGGCCACACTGAGCTGTATCGTGGCGCAGAATACGTAGTGGATTTCCTGCCGAAGACCAAGATCGAAGCGGCAGTCGACGACGCCATCGTCGAGCAGGCGATCGAAGCCATTGAAAAGGCGGCGCGCACCGGCAAGATCGGCGACGGCAAGATTTTCGTCTATAACCTGGAACAGGTGGTCCGTATCCGTACCGGTGAAACCGGCAACGATGCACTGTAAAGCACGCTGATGCAATCACATTGGGGATGATAGCCATGAAAACAACGATAACGAAATTGCTGGCCGGGGCGGCGATGCTGTTCGCCTTCGGTGCGGCCCTGCCCGTGCACGCGCAGGACGCCAAGCCGGCCGAGGCCGCGGTGGCGTCCGCCGCTGCCACCGCCCCGGCCGCCGCGCCGGCGCCTGAAGCCGCGGCGCCTGCCGTCGCGCCCGCCGCTGCCGCACCGGCTGCAGCCGCACCGGCCGACGCCGCCGCACCCGCGCCGGTTGCCAACAAGGGCGATACCGCCTGGATGTTCGTCGCCACGCTGCTGGTGATCCTGATGACGATTCCCGGCCTGGCCTTGTTCTACGGCGGCCTGGTGCGCTCGAAAAACATGCTGTCCGTACTGCTGCAAGTGTTCTTCATCTTTGCGCTGATCATTACGCTGTGGTGCCTGTACGGCTATTCGCTGGCGTTCACGGAAGGCAATGCGTTCTACGGCAAATTCGACCGCGTCTTCCTGAGCGGTATCTGGGATCCGGTCAAGGCGTCGTTCTCGACCGCCGCCACCTTCAGCAAAGGCGTGGTGATTCCTGAATTTATCTATGTCGCGTTCCAGGGCACGTTTGCCGCCATCACTTGCGGCCTGATCGTCGGCGCCTTTGCCGAGCGCGCAAAATTCTCCGCCGTGGTGGCTTTCGTGATCGTCTGGTTCACCTTCGCCTACCTGCCGATCGCCCACATGGTCTGGTTCTGGACCGGTCCTGACGCGATCAAGGATGCCGCGACCCTGGCCACTGAAACCGCAAAAGCCGGCTTCATCTTCCAGAAAGGCGCGCTGGACTTCGCCGGCGGCACCGTGGTGCACATCAACG
>CBIHOX010000230.1:0-7051 GCA_966211685.1 uncultured Pseudoduganella sp. | reverse complement strand
ATCAGCGGCAGCGCCGCCAGCTGGGCCGAACCGGCAAAGGCGATCAGGGTCATGCCCAGCGCCTGCACCACGGTCAGGCCGCTCTTGACCATGGCCACGCCCACCACGATGCCCCAGGCGCCGATGCCGAACAGGGTTGGCACGCCATCTTTCAGCCCGTCGCGCCAGGCGGCTTCATCATGGGCGTCGAGATCGTGGGAAGGCGGCAGCGGCACGCGGTGAGGTTCGTTCATGTCGGGGAAAACTGCCATGCACGATTCGCAACTCAGTTTCAACTGAGTTGCAATTATGAAATTTATCGCCGCAGGCTGATGCTGGAATCAGTTGCTATTCTACCGATGTTTTTGCTCGCTGCCCGAATCCGTTAAAATCTGTGCTTTATCAGTTACCGCTTCCGGAGATAGCCAAGATGAGCAACGCCCCCACCCAAGCAGTCGAACTCGAAGGCAAGGACTTGCCGGCACACTGCCCGAACCCAGCCATGCCGCTGTGGTCGTCGCACCCGCGCGTGTTCCTCGACTTCAACCATGACGGCGAAGCCAAGTGCCCCTACTGCGGCACCGCGTACCGCCTGAAGCCAGGTACGGTGGTTCCTCATCATTGATCAGGGCTGACCTGGCGGCCATTTGATGTGTGGCTGCCCGGCCTGAAGGTCCGGCACCCAGATATTTGATCGGTTTGAACTTACCCGGAGCGCATCATGTCCAGCAAAAAAAAGCAGTTGATCGGCAGTGCCGCGGAAGTCGAGGCTGCTTTTTACGATGCGATGAACCGGGCCGACGTCGACGCCCTGATGGCGCTGTGGGCCGATGACGATGAAATCGCCTGCATCCATCCGGGCGGCCCCCGCCTGGTGGGACACCGCGCCATCCGCGAATCGTGGTCCATCATCCTTGAACATGGCGGCTTGCACATCATGCCATCGGTGCTGCATGAAACCCACAACCTGATGTGCTCGATCCACTCCGTGGTGGAAGGCGTGACGGCCGCCAGCGGCGAACCGGCCCACCTGGTGGCCAGCAATGTCTATATCAAGACGCCGAAAGGCTGGCGCATCGTGCTGCACCACGTCTCGGTGGCGCCCGGCCCGATACCGGTCGAAGCGCCGATGCAAATCCTGCACTGACCAATGAAGTACCCCGCCCCGATCTGGCTCCCCAACGGCCACCTGCAAACGATTTATCCCGCCACCTGCCTGCGCAAGCCGGCCGTCGCGTTCCGGCGCGAACGCTGGAGCGCGCCCGACGGCGACTTTGTCGACGTGGATTTCGTCGATGGCGACGCGGGCAAGCCGTTTGTCGTGCTGTTCCATGGGCTGGAAGGTTCGTCCGGCAGCCATTATGCGCGCGCGCTGATGGCGGAACTGAAGGCGCGCCGCTGGTCCGGCGCCGTGCCGCATTTCCGCGGCTGCTCCGGCGAACCGAACCTGGCGCCGCGCTTTTACCATTCCGGCGACGCGCAGGAAATCGACTGGATCGTGCGCCGCCTGCGTGCCCATGCGCAGGGCGCAGCGTGTTCGCGCTTTTATGCGGCCGGGGTGTCGCTGGGCGGCAATGCGCTGCTGCGCTGGCTCGGCGAATCGCAGCAGCAGGCCGGCTTCGTCGATGCGGCGGTGTCGGTCTCCGCGCCGCTGGACCTGGCGCGCGGCGGCGATGCCCTGTCGCGCGGCTTCAACCGCTTGTACACACGCATGTTCCTGAAGACGCTGAAACCCAAGTGCGTGGCCAAGCTGAAACAGTTTCCCGGCCTGTATGACCTTGATGCGCTGCTGGCGGCCAACGATTTATACGCTTTCGATAACGTGGTGACGGCGCCGCTGCACGGTTACCGCGACACCGACGACTATTGGCACCGCGCCAGCGCCAAGCACGTGCTGATGGATATCCGCGTGCCGACCCTGGTGTTGAATGCGCTGAACGATCCGTTCCTGCCCGGCATCCACCTGCCGCGCCAGGCCGCGCCGTGCGTGACCCTGGAATATCCTGCGCATGGCGGCCACGTGGGCTTTGCCGCGGGCGGTCCGCCGGGCAGCCTGGCATGGCTGCCGCGCCGCATCCTGCACTTCCTCGAACACCCCGCCGCCAGCGCCGCTGCCGCGGCGGCGCAACCCTGCGAGGCGTAACCATGGACGATATCGTCAAACAGGCGCTGGCCAAATGGCCCAACGTGCCGCACTGCTATGGCTGGCTGAACCTCGATGCGCGCGGCAACTGGCGCATGCGCGACGAACGCGCCCAGCATTTGAATTTGCCCGGTGATAAATTGACCAATGCCGCGCTGCTCGGGTTCATCGTCCGCAATTACGACAGCGATGAACACGGTTGCTGGTATTTCCAGAATGGACCGCAGCGCGTGTACGTGAACCTCGAAGCCACGCCGTATATCGCGCGCACCGAACCTGCGGCCGGCGATCCGGCGGCCGGCGACCCGGCGACTGGCGGTACGGCGGCAAGTGAACCGGCGGCTGGCGCGCCCGCAGTCGGCTATGTGCTGCATACCGGCGCACCGATGGGCCCCATCGATGCCGCATGGCTGACGGAAACCGGGGCGCTGGTCTTGCGCAGCGGCGCCATCGTGGCGCAACTCGATGACCGCGACCTGGCGCAAGCGCTGTCGCAGTTCACACCGCCAGGCGACGACACGCTGGCCGCCTGGCTGGACGGCGCGGACGTGCCGCTGCAATTGAACACCGCGCAGGGCGCGGTGCCGCTGCGGCGCCTGCAGAGCGCCGACATGCCGGCCCTGTTCCACTACCAGCCCATGCCCCAGCCTCAGATGCAGGGTGGATTAGGCGGAACGCCGTAATCCACCACTGCATGCGTATCGGTGCTGCAGGCAATGGCGGCCTACGCCGCGTCACGGCTCCTTGTATTTGTCCCCCATGGCTTCCTTGCGCCGCTGCTTGAATTCACGCTCGCGCGCATCGATTTGCGACTGGTCGTAGAACGACGCATCGGGCGCCTTGCGCGCCAGGCCCAGCTGGTCGATCGCGGCCAGCATGCCGCCTTGCAGCATGTACGATTCCGCCAGCGCCATGTGCTGCAACGCGATCTTGCCCTGCTTGGCGTACGCTTCGGCCAGCAAATCAAAGCCTTCCGGTTCTTCGCGGTATTGCTGCACCTGTTCGCGCAGGAAGCGCGCGGCGTCTTCGAGTTTGCCGGACACGATCATGGCTTTCGCATACTGATGAGCAATGCCGCGCGACAGCGGATATTTCTGGTGCGCGCTTTCCGCCTCGGCCAGCGCGGCGGCAACCAGCGGCGCATTGCTTTCCTGCGCCAGCTTGATGTCCAGTGACAGGCTGGTCAGCACGGTCGGCGCCACGTCTTGCCGCGCCATGCTGAGGGCGCCGGGCGGCGGCGGCGCGGCAATGGTGGCGCGCGCCTTGTCGAGCCAGCTTTGCGCGGCGGCGTAATCGCCCTTCTTGAACATGGCAAACGCCAGCCCGTATTGGCCGGCCGTCTTTTGCTGGCGGTTATCCTGCAACAGCAAATCCTGGAATGTGCGGATGCTTTCCGCCAGCCCCTGGGCGCTTTCATCCTGCAGCACGCGGGCGCGGGCGCGGATCAAGTGGAACGTCAGGCTGTCGGCCCGCTGGCGGTACGGCTGTTCGCGGATGCGGGCCTGGATGTCGGCGATCCGCTCGGTCGTCAGCGGGTGCGTCAACAAATAGGCCGGCACGTTGTCGCTGTAATTGCGGGTGGCGGTCTGCATGCGCTGGAAAAACGCCACCATGCCGCTGGTGTCATAACCGGCTTCGCCCATGATCTGGAATCCGACGCGGTCCGCTTCGCGCTCGGCGTCGCGCCCGAAATTCAACTGGCGCTGGATCGCCAGCCCCTGCCCGCCCATCATCACGCCCATGGCGGCGTCCGGACTGGATTTCATGGCCAGTGCCGCCAGCACCATGGCGGCCAGCGGAATCAGCGCATCGGTCTTTTGCTGGCCCAGCTGGCGCGCAATGTGGCGCTGCGCCACGTGGCCGATTTCGTGGCTCAACACGGAAGCCAGTTCCGACTCGTTTTGCGCCGCCAGCAATAATGCCGAGTGCACGCCAATGAATCCCCCGGGCAGCGCAAAAGCATTGAGTTGCGTATCGCGGACCGCGAAGAATCCATAGTTAAAACTGGCTTCGCCGCGCGCCCCCGGGTGTGCCGTCACCAGCTTGTTGCCCAGCTCGTTCAAATATTCCAGGATGGGTTCATCGTCGAGGTAATCCTTGTTGCCACGGATCTCGTACATGATTTGCTCGCCCAGCTTGCGCTCCATCAACGGCGACAATTCCTGCCGTTCCGTATCGCCCAGGTTGGGCAGGTTGATGGGTTTGGATGGCGATACCTGCGCCCCGCCCTGCGGCGCGGCCAGCCAGAGGGAAATCGCGAGAGGGATAATCAGGCGCGATGAGAAACGTTTGAGATTCACGATGCTATGATACCTGTCAACATCAGCAAGGAATCCACTATACATGAACAGCACTACCAATGACGAGAACGCAGGGCTGACCCACTTCGACGCCACCGGACAGGCGCATATGGTCGACGTCGGCGGCAAGCAGGAAACGCACCGGATCGCGGTCGCCAGCGGCAACATCAAAATGAAGCCGGACACCCTGGCCATCATCCAGTCCGGCACCGCAAAAAAAGGCGACGTGCTGGGCATCGCCCGCATTGCCGCCATCATGGGCGCCAAGCGCACCAGCGACCTGATTCCCCTGTGCCATCCGCTGGCGCTGACCAGGGTCGCGGTGGAATTCGAGGTGGACGAAGCCGCCGCCACCGTCCACTGCCGCGCGCAAGTGGAAACCCATGGCAAGACCGGCGTGGAAATGGAAGCGCTGACCGCCGTGCAAGTCGGCTTATTGACCATCTACGACATGTGCAAGGCGGTGGACCGGGGCATGGTGATGTCCAATATCCGCGTCATGGAAAAACATGGCGGCAAGTCGGGGGACTGGAGCGCGACCAGCTGATTTCCACTGCCGCCACGCCTTTCATGCTGCCCAGTCCCTTGCCACATCCGTGCAATATTTACAACCAGCAGTATATAATTGCCGCCCGGACATGGTTACAGCAAAAGGACAGGCATGGCCAGCAACACAGCGGAAGCGCGGACGCAGGACGTTGAGTTCGAGCAGATGAACCTGCCGGTGGGCGGGCGTATCCAGTTGATCACGCACCGCACGCTCAAGCCGATCCAGCACTTTTCCACGGTGATCGGCTGGATCAAGGATGAATATATGATCGTCAAGGTGCCGCTGGAAAACGGCGCGCCGGTCGCGCTGGCCGAAGGCGACAAGTTGACGATCCGGGTCTTTTCCGGCGTCAATGTCTGCGCATTTTCCACGGTCGTGCTGCGGGTTTTCGACCGCCCGCTGCTGTACGCGCACGTCGCTTTCCCCACGTACATCCAGGGCACCAGCCTGCGCACCGCGATGCGCGTGAAAGTCGACATTCCCGCCCAGCTGGCGTGCGCGGGCGGCATCAAGGCCAATGTATTCCTGGTCAACCTCAGCGTCTCGGGCGCGCTGCTCGAATCGGAATTGCCGCTGCCTGGCGGCGATTCCAAAGTCGGCCTGTCGTTCACGCTGCTGGCGCCGCCCGACAACCGGCAAGTGCTGGTCAATACGTATGCGCACGTACGCAACAGCAACGCCATCAAGCCCGCCACCCCGGACCGCCCGCCCATGCATACCTATGGCGTGCAATTCGTCGGGTTGGACCCGGCGCATTACACGTTGCTGCAAAATCTCACGTATGAAGCGTTGATCGCGGACCGGCAAAAGATCGTGTAAACGAAAAAACCGGGCCGCAGCCCGGTTCTCATGGGGTCAAGCCAGATCAGATGTTGTTCTTCGTGATGGCGGCTTGGACTGCCTTGTTGGTGATGGTGGCGTCGTAGGAAGCTTTCCAGGTGATGGCGTTGGCGTTCACAGTCGGGTCGAAGGTGATCTTGCCGTCATCGATACCGGTACCCAGGCCTTTGCCCAGCGTGATCACGACCTGGCCGTCTTTCACAGCCGCGGCGGTGACTTCCTTGGTCGCCGAGAAGGTTGGGAAGCCGGTTGCGGTGTCATCGCAGGTATCGAGCACGCCGCCCGCTTCCTGGGCGCACGTCGCTACCCAGGTTTTCAGCGGATCTGCCGCGCTCAGCGCATTGGCGATTTTTGCCTTGGCCGTGTAGTCGCTGTAAGCAGGGATGGCAACCGCGGCCAGGATACCGATGATGGCAACCACGATCATCAGTTCGATCAGGGTGAAGCCGGCTTGCGCTTTGTTTTTCAGTTGCTTCAGGTTTTTAACGGTTTTCATGTTGATTCTCCTTCAGGCGGTGATTTGTACGGGTTGGTGCCACGAAGGAATAAAAGCAATTGGTGTGCCAGCCATTTTGAGGCTGGTAAACCGCGCGATTGCGACAATTTGCGTCAATCCGCAGGCTTGGATTGACGATTTTTGTCAGCTCATCGCCACGATTTGTCAGCTGGCGCCGTCAAAATCCGGCACCTGACAATTTTTGTCACGCTACCCTTGCCGAAATACCATCTGGATACCGCTGAGGTCGATCATGTCGCCATTGTTCAACCGCACCGGCTGCTTGCCGAGCAAGGCGCCATTGACCAGCGTGGGCGCATGGCCTTCGACCTGGGCGATGGCATAGGCATCGACGCCGCGCGAAATCACCACCACTTGCACGGCCGGGCGGCCCAATGTCGTCAGGGGTTTGGTCAGCGCCAGCTGCTTGCCGGCATTCGCCCCATTTAATACTTCGACGCGCCCCAGCGGCGCGGCTGCCTGCGGCAGCGGGACCGTGGTGTCCGATGGGGGGACCGGTTGCGCGCGGCCGCCATCGGCCAGGTATTCGATCTGGTATTTGGCCAGCCTGATGGCGTCGCCGTGCTGCAGGAAATGCTTGCCGATGCGCTGGCCATTGACATAAATGCCATTCGTGCTGCGCAAATCTTCCAGGAACGATTCATCGAGGATGGTCGTGATGACGGCGTGTTCGCCGCTGACGGCCGGGTGGCTGAGGACGATGTCGTTGTGGCTGCGGCGGC
>CBIHOX010000229.1:0-7067 GCA_966211685.1 uncultured Pseudoduganella sp. | reverse complement strand
TGGACTTGCCGCAGCCCGATGGGCCCAGCAGGCAGACGAACTGGCCCTGCGGGATTTCCAGGTTGATTTCCTTCAGCGCGACCACGTCGCGGCCGCCGGTCTGGAATACCTTGTTGACGTTGCGGACTTGGATATGATTGAAGTTTTCCATCTTGCTCATCTCAGTTCTCCAGGCCGCGGTGCCAGCGCAGCAAATGGTTGTTCAATTTGTTCATGCCGATATCGATCATCAGGCCCAGCAGGCCGATGCTGATCATGCCGGCGATGATCTTGTCGGACCAGAAGTATTCGCGCGCTTCGAGGATGCGGAAGCCCAGCCCATTGTTCACGGCGATCATTTCCGACACGATCACCACGATGAACGCGGTGCCGATGCCGATCCGCACGCCCGACAGGATGTATGGCACGGCGGCCGGCAGCATCACGCGCACGAACATGGCGCGCTGGCTGACGCCGAGGTTGCGGGCCGCGCGGATATAGATGCCGTCGACCTGGCGCACGCCGGCGATGGTGTTCATCAGCACCGGGAAAAACGCGCCGATGGCGATCAGGAACACGGCAGGCGCGTTGCCCAGGCCGAACCACAGGATCGACAGGGGAATGTAGGCGATCGGCGGAATCGGGCGCAGCACCTGCAGCAGGGGATTGAACCACGCGTAGGCGCGCTGGCTGGCGCCCATCACGAGGCCGAACGGCAGCGCCAGGCCGGCGCCGATGGCAAAGCCGAGCAGCACGCGGTACATGCTGCCCACGGTATCGGCCCACAGCTCGCCGGACATGGCCCAGGCCAGCCAGGAACTTTGCGCCGGATCGTAGGCTTGCAGCGGCAGCGCATACTCGATCCATTTCTGCACCACTGCCAGCGGCGACGGCAGCACTTGCGGATTGACCAGCCCCAGCGCGGCGGCGGCCTGCCACAGCGCGATCACCGCCACCGGGACCACGGTGCCGGTGGCGACGCCTTTCCAATTCTTGGTTTTCATATTGTCTCCTTATGATTGTGGCGCGTGCTTACTTGATGCCGAGGCTCTTCTTGGCCTCATCCAGCAAGTCGGTTTTCACCCAGTCCTTCGCCACCGGCGGCACGCGCATCTTGCCGGTGCCCAGGCGCGCCATCACGTCGGTGGTGACCTGGATGTGCTGCGGCGTGATGTCGTAGGTGTACGGCGAATTGCTGATGGCGTCCTGGAAGTCGTCGGCCGTGATCTGGTTCTTGAACAGCGTCTCGCGCACGTATTTTTCCGCCGTCGGCTTGCTGTCGATGAAGGTCTTGGTGGCCGTCACGAAGCAGTTCATGAAGCGGGCCGCCACGGCGCGGCGCTCCTTGTAGAATTTTTCGCTCATCACCATGGTGCGCACCGGCTCACCGATCGGCGTGTCGTATGGCTTCATGACTTCCACGCCATAGCCCTTGTTGATGGCTTGCGACGATTGCGGCTCGCTTTGCATGATGGCGTCCAGGTTCTTGCCCATCAGCGCCTGGTTCAAGTCGGCGAACGCCAGGAACACCAGTTGTACGTCCTTGCCCGGCTGGTCGGACGCGGTCAGGCCGGCCTGCGCCAGTTCCGCGATCAGCAGCACTTCATGGATGCCGCCGCGCGTCACGCCGACCTTCTTGCCCTTCAAGTCCTTGATGGAGCGGATGTTGCCGTCGGGGCGCGCGACCAGGCGCGCGCCGCCTTTGGCGAAACCGGCGACGACATAAATCGGCGCGCCGTTGGCGCGGCCCTGGATCGCGGCTTCCGACGCGGTGGCGCCGACGTCGAGTTCACCGGCCAGGATGGCTTGCATCACGTCCGGGCCCTTGGCGAAGATGTGTTCCTCGACCTTGATGCCGCACTTGGGCGCGATTTCCTTGATGTACGAGACGGCGCCGTAGTGGGCGAATTTCAGGTTGCCGAGGCGGACCACTTCCTCGGCGCCGGCCGCGGTGGCGCTGGCGGCTGCGGTGGCGGCGAGGGCGGCGGCAAGCAGGGTGTGACGGATGCGTGGCATGGCGGGTCTCCTTGTGTGGTTGGTATGACCACACAAGAGCAGCAAACGTGCCAGCGGGAAGGAAATGCGTAAGTGCTTGATTTATCTGGTTCCCTGCCAGGCAGGGAACCAGAGGGTGGGCGGAAAGCCGGAATGCGTGTGCGGATTTCCGCCGCGGCCGGTGGCTCAGGCCAGCTTTTCCACGCGGTAGTTGTCCACCATCTTGTAGCGTGTGGCATAGAAGCCGAACACCAGCGCGGTCACCAGCGCGAAGCCGGCAAAGAAGAACATCTGGAATGCGATCAGCCCGAAACCGCTGGCGGCAATGTGGCCCAGCACCGCGTCATTCTTCACGCTGGAATTGACGATCAAGACCCACAGGTTGCCCACCGTGGTGGTGAGAATCCAGAAGCTCATGATGGAACCCTTCATCGAGGCCGGCGCCTGGCTGTACGCGAATTCCAGGCCGGTGGCCGACACCAGCACTTCGCCCATGGTCAGCAACGCATACGGCAGCAATTGCCACAGGATCGACATCGGCGTGCCGCCATCCATCTGCAGCTGCACCCAGCCGATCACGATCCACGCCGCGCCGGAAAACGCCATGCCGGCCGTCATGCGGCGCAGCGGCGTCGGTTCGATGCCGATCTTGCGCAGCAGCGGGAAGAACACCAGGTTGTTCAGCGGGATCAGGAGCATCACCAGGATCGGGTTCACGGCCTGCATCTGCGCCGGCAGCAGCTGGAATTCCAAGCCGAACACCGACAGCATCGGGCTGACCATGTGATTGGCCTGCAGTACCCAGGTCGATGCCTTCTGGTCGAACAGCGACCAGAATGGCGTCACGAGCGCGAACACGATCAGGATGCGCAGCACGGCGCGCACGCCTTCGACCGCGTAATCCGGATGCAGGCCGCGCGCCCGCTCCAGCTGCATGCCGGTGCCGATGCCGCCGAAGGCCAGCAGCAGCACCAGCGCCAGGCAGGCGGAAATCACGAAGCCCCACGACGGCGCCATGCACAGCGACGCCACCGCGCCGACCATGCCGGCAATGGCCACCACCAGCCCCGGACGGCCCTGGCCGGGTTTTCGCGCCAGCAGCGCGGTGCGCGCCACGCGGGTAAATGAATTCGGGTCCGGCGCGGCAGGCGGCACGTGCACGTATTTCCTGCGGCCGGCCCAGAAGATCGCGCACGCCACCGCCATCAGCAGGCCGGGAATGCCGAACGCCACGGCCGGGCCGTAATTCTTCAGGAACAGCGGCATCAGCAGCGAGGCAAAGAACGACCCGAAATTGATCGACCAGTAAAACGCGTCGTAGACGACTTTCGCGCGTTTCTTGTTGGTCTTGTCGAACTGGTCGCCCACAAAAGCCGAGACCAGCGGCTTGATGCCGCCCGCGCCGAGCGCGATCAGGAACAAGCCAAAGTAAAAGCCCTGCAAATTGTCTTCAAAGATGGCCAGGCACGCATGGCCGGCCACGTAGATCAGGCTCATCCAGAAGATCGTGTTGTATTTGCCGTAGAAACGGTCGGCCAGCCAGCCGCCCAGCAGCGGGAAGAAATACACGCCGATCACGAACGTGTGGAACACGTGCTTGGCTTCGCTGGCGCGGTCGGCCTGCGGCAGGAACAGCAGCAGGGTGCTGACCAGGAACGGGGTCAGGATGTTGCGCATCCCGTAAAAACTGAACCGCTCGCACGCCTCGTTGGCAATGATGAACGGGATCTGGCGCGGCAGCGGCCCGTTGCCGGACTCTTGATCCGCGACAGGCGCTGGTTGTACAGCGGGATTGGCCATAGTGCCTCCATGGTATTTCGACTGACCGGGATGCTATGCCGGATGACCGGCGGTTGCAACCGGTATATGCAAGTTGCAGGAACGCTACGGTTTAAAATATTTATGTAGTTTGACTACTATCTGCGGTAAGCTACAAGCCAGGAAAATTTATGTAAGCTACTGAAATAATTGGATTTTTATTGTAATTTGCAAAATTCAAACCGATTTGAATAAGCAAAATGGTTGATGTATATTCTCTACATACCCAACCTTATGGATGAACCATGACCAAACAACTGTCCCCAAACTGGTGGCGCGACGCGATCATTTACCAGGTTTACCCCCGCAGCTTCAACGACACCAATGGCGATGGCGTGGGCGACCTGCCCGGCATTACCGCCAAGCTCGATTACATTGCGCAACTGGGCGTGGACATCGTCTGGATTTCTCCGTTCTTCAAGTCGCCGATGAAGGACTTCGGCTACGACATTTCCGATTATTGCGACGTCGACCCGCTGTTCGGCACCCTGGCGGACTTTGACGCCATGATCGCCAAGGCCCACAGCCTGGGCTTGAAAATCATGATCGACCAGGTGATGTCGCACACGTCCGACCAGTGCGCCTGGTTCGAGGAAAGCCGCAAGAGCCGCGACAATCCCAAGGCCGACTGGTATGTGTGGGCCGATCCAGCGCCGGACGGCAACCCGCCGAACAACTGGATGTCGGTGTTTGGCGGTTCGTCGTGGCAGTGGGATACGCGCCGCCGCCAGTATTACCTGCACAACTTCCTGGTCAGCCAGCCCGACTTGAACTTCCACAACCCGCAAGTGCAGCAGGCGCACCTGGACTGCCTGCGTTTCTGGCTCGAGCGCGGCGTCGACGGTGTGCGCATGGATGCCTGCAACTTCCACTTCCACGACAAGGAGTTGCGCAGCAACCCACCGGCGCTGGTGCGCGACACCGCCACCGTGTCGGACGTGAACCCGTATGGCATGCAAGCGCATGTCTATGACAAGACCCGCCCGGAAAACGTGGCCTTCCTCAAGCGCATCCGCGCGCTGCTCGACGAATACGGCGCGGTCGCCATCGGCGAAGTCGGCGCCGACGATTCGCTGGCGGTGATGGCCGAGTACACCGAAGGCGGCGACAAGCTGCACATGGCCTACAGCTTCAACCTCTTGACGCCGCAATGCTCGGCCAGGCATATCCGCACCCAGGTCGAGCAGTTCGGCGCGCGCGTGAAGGATGGCTGGGCCTCCTGGTCGGTCGGCAACCATGACGCGGTGCGCGTGATGACGCGCTGGGGCGGCGCCGAGCCGAGCCCGGAATTCGCCAAGCTGGTGCTGGCCATGCAGTTGTCGCTGAAAGGCACGCCTTGCCTGTACCAGGGCGATGAACTGGCATTCACGGAAAGCGACGTGCCGTTCGAATTGCTGCAAGACCCGTATGGCATCACGTTCTGGCCCGAATTCAAGGGCCGTGACGGTTGCCGTACGCCGATCGCGTGGGAGCAGGCCGCCAATGGCGGCTTCACCGAAGGCAAGCCGTGGCTGCCGGTCGATGAACAGCACATCGCGCGCGCCGCGTCGGTGCAGGAACGCGACCCGCAATCGCCGCTGTCGTTCGCGCGCCGCTTCATTGCCTGGCGCCGAAGCATGCCGCAACTGACGCGCGGCGACATCGTGTTCTTCGACGCGCCGGAACCGGTGCTGGCGCTGCGCCGCGACCTGGCGGGCGAGCGCAGCGTGCTGGCCGTGTTCAACCTGGGGCGCGATGCGGTGACCTTGCCGCTGCCGCAGGCGGCCGGCGCGCAGACGATTCCGGAAGCAGGATTGCCGGGGTCGGTGGCGGCCGATGGCACGGTCAGCCTGCCGGCGTATGGCGCCTGGTTCGGTTATGTGAAGTAATCGCGTGGGGCGCCGCCGGGCAATTCCTGCGGCGCCACTATGTTGCACGTCGTATAAATCGGGTATCCTTGCCGGCTTCAAGGGTATTCCCGGCATAAGAGGCTGTGTCTAAAAGCCCGCAGCGTGGTTGCAGCGACTTGCCATACAGGTGCGCTGGCGGCGCTGCACCGAGCTGCGGTGACTTTGAAACAACCTCCAAGACACACAGAAGACGATGAGACAAGCTGAAGCTGACCAAAAAACAAGCCGCACCGCGTTTGCCGACGGTCCGCGCCTATTGGCCGATATCGGGGCCACCCATGCGCGCTTTGCTCTCCAGACGGGACCGTCCGAGTTCCGCGCCGTGCGCGTGCTCAAGTGCGATGACTTCACCGGCATCGTCCCGCTGCTGCGCACTTACCTGGCCGACCACCAGGGCATCACACTGAACCATGCGGCGCTGGCGGTGGCCAACCCGGTCAGCGGCGACTACGTGCGCATGACCAACCGCGACTGGGAATTTTCCACCGATGAAGTGCGCCGCCTGCTTGGCTTGCACACGCTGCTGGTGGTCAATGACTTTACCGCGCTGGCGATGTCGCTGCCGGGCTTGAAGCCGGCCGACCTGATGCAAGTGGGCGGCGGCAAGCCGGCCGGCAATTCCGTGATCGGCGTGCTGGGGCCGGGCACCGGCCTGGGCGTGTCCGGTGTGATTCCCACCGTGGACGGTTTCGTGACCCTGGGTTCGGAAGGCGGCCACACCAACTTCGCACCGGCCGACGAGCGCGAAATCGCAATCCTGCAATACGCGTGGCAAACCTGGCCGCACGTCTCGACCGAGCGTTTGATTTCCGGCCCCGGCATGGAAATCATCTACAAGGCGCTGGCCAAGCGCAACGGCCGCAACGTGCGCGACTTGAATGCGCAGGAAATCATGTCCGGCGCGCTGACCGACAAGGACCCGCTGTGCGTGGAAGTGCTGGAATGCTTCTGCGCCATGCTCGGCGGCGCCAGCGCCAACCTGGCCGTGACCCTGGGCGCGTTTGGCGGCATCTTCATTGGCGGCGGCATCGTGCCGCGCATGGGCGACTGGTTTGCGCAATCGCCGTTCCGCGCACGCTTTGAAGCCAAGGGCCGTTTTACCAGCTACCTGGCGGAAATCCCGACCTACGTCATCACCACGCCGAACCCCGCGTTCTATGGCGTGGCGACGATTTTGTCCGAACATTTGCGCGGCCGCAGCGGCGCCAATACGCTGATGGAGCGCGTGCAGCACTTGCAGCATGAATTGACGCCGGCCGAGCAGCGCGTGGCGCACCTGGTGATCGAGCAGCCGCGCCTGGTGCTGAATGAACCGATTGCCGACATTGCGCGCCTGGCCGACGTGTCGCAGCCGACCGTGATCCGCTTCTGCCGTTCGATGGGCTT
>CBIHOX010000228.1:0-7106 GCA_966211685.1 uncultured Pseudoduganella sp. | reverse complement strand
GTACGTGAACCGCCTGTCGGACCTGATGTTCGTGCTGGCGCGCGTGCTGAACCGCTTTGCCGGCGGCGGCGATGTGCTGTGGCAGCACGAACGCAAGTCGCGCAAGGAGACCAAGGCAGAGTATGCGGCCAAGGCGGCCGCCGATGCGGCCGACCCGCAATAATCGCGGTTGGCAGGAACGCCGCGCTTGCCGCGGCTACGCAGGAATGCAGCGGACCAGCCGGCGCAGGCCGGCAGGTCCGTTCAGGAAAACGGCCAGGCGTCTGCGCGGTCAGCCGTTGTTGACCACCAGGCGCGGTTCGTCGGAACCGGCGCCCGCGCCGAAGCGGGCCTTGATGGAAGCGGCAATGCCGTTGGCGTCCAGGCCGGCCAGCGACAGCAGCTTGGCCGGGTCGCCGTGGTCGATGAACTTGTCCGGCAAGCCCAGCATCAATACCGGCTTGACGATGGCTTCCTGCGCCAGCGCTTCGGCCACGGCGGCGCCGGCGCCGCCCATGATGCAGCCCTCTTCCACCGTCACCAGCACGTCGTGCGTGGCGGCCAGCAATTTCACCAGTTCCACGTCCAGCGGCTTCACGAAACGCATGTTGGCCACGGTCGCGTCCAGTTGCGCGGCCGCGCCCAGGCTCGGCGCCACCATCGAACCGAAGGCCAGGATGGCGATTTTCTTACCCTGGCGCTTGATCTCGCCCTTGCCGATTTCCAGGCTCGCCAGCGCGGGATCGATGGCCGCGCCGATGCCGGCGCCGCGCGGATAGCGGATCGCGGCCGGACCTTCGTAGTGGTAGCCCGTGCTCAGCATCTGGCGGCACTCGTTTTCATCCGACGGCGCCATCACCACCATGTTCGGGATGCAGCGCAGGTAGGCCAGGTCATAGTTGCCGGCATGGGTGGCGCCGTCGGCGCCCACCAGGCCGGCGCGGTCCAGCGCGAACGTCACGTCCAGGTTTTGCAGCGCCACGTCGTGGATCAGCTGGTCGTAAGCGCGCTGCAGGAAGGTCGAATAAATCGCCACCACCGGCTTCAAGCCTTCGCAGGCCAGGCCGGCGCCAAACGTCACGGCGTGCTGTTCGGCGATGCCGACATCGAAGTAACGGTCCGGGTTTTCCTTTTCAAAGCGCACCATGCCGGAACCTTCGCGCATGGCGGGCGTGATGCCGACCAGGCGCTTGTCATGCTTCGCCATGTCGCACAGCCAGTTGCCGAATACTTCGGTATAGGTGATCTTGGCCGGCGCGGTCGACGGCTTGATGCCTTCGGCCGGGTTGAATTTCGGCGTGCCGTGGTACAGGATCGGTTCGGCCTCGGCCAGCTTGTAGCCCTGGCCTTTTTTCGTCACCACGTGCAGGAATTGCGGGCCCTTGAGCTTGCGGATGTTTTCCAGGGTCGGAATCAGCGAATCGAGGTCATGGCCATCGATCGGGCCGATGTAGTTGAAACCGAATTCCTCGAACATCGTGGCCGGCACCACCATGCCCTTCGCATGTTCCTCGAAGCGCTTGGCCAGTTCCAGCACCGGCGCCGGCAGCACCGACTTGCCGACGTTTTTCGCGGCCGCGTAGAACTGGCCCGACATCAGGCGCGCCAGGTAGCGGTTCAACGCGCCCACCGGCGGCGAGATCGACATGTCGTTGTCGTTCAGGATCACCAGCAGGTTCAGGTCTTCCTGCACGCCGGCATTGTTCAGCGCCTCGAACGCCATGCCGGCCGTCATCGAGCCATCGCCGATCACGGCGATCGCATGGCGGTGTTCGCCCTTGATCTTGGCCGCCTGCGCCATGCCCAGCGCGGCGGAAATCGAGGTCGACGAGTGCGCGGTGCCGAACGTGTCGTATTCGCTTTCCACGCGGCGCGGGAAACCGGAAATGCCATCCATCTGGCGCAGCGTGTGCATCTGCTTGCGGCGGCCCGTCAGGATCTTGTGCGAATAGGTCTGGTGTCCTACGTCCCACACGATGCGGTCGTACGGCGTGTTGAACACGTAGTGCAGCGCCACCGTCAATTCCACGGTGCCCAGGTTGGACGACAGGTGGCCGCCGGTCTTCGACACGCAGTCCAGCAGGTAATGGCGCAATTCATGCGCCAGCGGCGTCAATTGGTGGCGCGGCAGCTTGCGCACGTCGGCCGGGTCATCGATATTGTCTAGCAAGTTCATTTAAGCCTTCCGCTGCACGATCAGGTCCGCCAGTTCGCGTAACCGCAGTGCCTTGTCTCCAAATGGCGCCAGCGCCGCATGCGCTTCCTGCCGCAGTTGTTCGGCCAGCGCGCGCGATGGCTCCAGTCCCAGGATCGAAACATAGGTGGGTTTGTTGTCGGCCGCGTCCTTGCCGGCGGTCTTGCCCAGGGTGGCCGAATCGGCGGTCGCATCGAGCACGTCGTCCACCACCTGGAACGCCAAGCCGATGGCGCGCGCATACACGTTCAGCGCCGTCATTTCCGCATCCGACAAGTCCTTGCCGGCCAGCGCGCCCAGCACCACCGAGGCGCGCAGCAAGGCGCCGGTTTTCAGCTGGTGCATGCGTTCGAGCTGTTCCAGCGACAGGCTGACGCCAACGCTGTCGAGATCGATGGCCTGGCCGCCGCACATCCCGGCCGACCCGGCGGCGTGCGCCAGCAGGCGCAGCATCCGGACCTGGCGGTCAGCCGGCAACGCGGCGTCGGCCAGCACCAGGAACGCCTGCGACTGCAAGGCATCGCCCACCAGCAGCGCGGTGGCTTCATCGTAGGCCACGTGCACCGTGGGCTTGCCGCGGCGCAGTTCATCGTCATCCATGCACGGCATGTCGTCGTGCACCAGCGAATACGCGTGGATCATTTCCACCGCGGCCGCGGCGCGCGACAGCACGGCGGCGTCGGCGCCGGACAATTCGCCCGCCGCGTACACCAGCAGCGGACGCACGCGCTTGCCGCCGCCCAGCAGTGCATAGCGCATCGCGTCATGCAGTTTGGCCGGCTCGAGGCCGGCGGCAGGCAGGTAACCGTCCATGTCGGTTTCCATGCCGGCCTGGATGGTCTTCATCCAGTCCTGGAACGCGGCGCTCATGCCTGCCCCTCTTCCGCGAACGGTTTCAGCATGTCGCCTTCGAGGATCTTCACCTGGGATTCGACCTTGTCGAGCTGGCCCGCGCAATATTTCACCAGTTCCGATCCGCGCGCATAGGCGGCGACCGACGCTTCCAGCGGCAATTGACCCGATTCCATTTGCGTCACCAGCGCCGCCAGTTCCGCCATGGCCTCTTCAAAGGAGGCCGGCGCAGCGGGGACAGGGCTGGCCAGGTCGGCATTTGTTTTTTTAGACATAAGCATTTAATCAATGTGGCCAGACAGTCAGCCTGCCGGCGCAGTGTAGCCCGTTATTTTAGAACAATCCAACGAATGCGGTTGAAAATTGCCGATCCCGCCACATCCGGCAAGTTGCATTTATGTTTAGTTATTTGCGGCAACACCACAGCGATGCCGGCAGTTTTTCCGCGCATTCCAGCAATTCTTGCACGATGCAACCCTGCTTTCCCCTATTCACGGTATAATCTCCGGTTCTGTCCGAAATACTGTCCGAAATACCGTTTCCTTAACTGACAACAGGTCTTTACGGATTCTGTCTCTTCTTGGTTGCTGTACTTTAATTAAGGGGGGTTGGGATGTCCGATCTGGCTACCCACGCCATGCTGGCGCGCTCGCACGCGCAACTTCCAGTAAACGTCTATTTTGACGAAACGCTGCTGCAGCGTGAAATGCAGTCTCTGTTTAAAACCGGCCCGCGCTATGTCGGTCATGAATTAATGGTTCCCAACGCCGGCGACTTCATGACGCTGGCAGCGGAAAACGAAGGGCGCATGCTGGTGCGCAACGCCAATGGCCTGGAGGTGCTGTCCAATGTGTGCCGCCATCGCCAGGCCGTGATGTTCAATGGCCGCGGCAATGCCAATACCATTGTCTGCCCGCTGCACCGCTGGACCTATGACTTGAAAGGCGAATTGATCGGGGCGCCCCACTTCGCCGAGACGCCATGCCTGAATTTGCCCAAGACCCGGCTGCAAAGCTGGAATGGGCTGCTGTTCGAGCAGAACGGCTACGACGTCATGGAAAAGCTGAAAAACCTGTCCGTCACCAGGGACCTGGATTTTTCCGGCTACATGTTCGACCACGTGGAAGTGCACGACTGCGACTACAACTGGAAGACCTTCATTGAAGTCTACCTGGAGGATTACCACGTCGAGCCATTCCACCCGGGCCTGGGCGCGTTCGTCAGCTGCGACGATTTGCGCTGGGAATTCGGCGCCGATTACAGCGTGCAGACCGTGGGTGTGAACCGCGGCTTGCGCAAGTCCGGCTCGCCGGTCTACCAGAAGTGGCACGAGCAGGTGCTCAAGTTCCGCAATGGCGAACCGCCGCCGTTTGGCGCGATCTGGCTGACCTTGTACCCGAACATCATGGTCGAGTGGTATCCACACGTGCTGGTGGTATCGACCCTGTGGCCGCTGGGACCGCAGAAGACCCGCAACGTGGTGGAGTTCTACTATCCCGAGGAAATCGTGCTGTTCGAGCGCGAATTCGTCGAAGCCGAGCGGGCCGCCTACATGGAAACCTGCGTGGAAGACGATGAAATCGCGCTGCGCATGGACGCCGGCCGCAAGATCCTGATGGAACGCGGCGAAAACGACGCCGGCCCGTACCAGTCGCCAATGGAAGACGGCATGCAGCACTTCCACGAGTGGTACCGAAGCAAGCTCGACGTTTAAACCCGGAACCCGGCTTTTGAGCCGGACCTCCTGGTGCAGGTACTGCGCGGGCGCGCGGCGGGTTGACAACCGGCCCCGCGCCCGCGGTCTTTTCAACAACGGGCGCCGGGCCGCCAGGCGGCGTCGCCATTCAAATAAGGGGAACCGGGCCTTCACGCCTGGTATCCACAATTCATACCATGCACTCCCTTTGGATGCTCTTCGCCAGTTTCCTGTTCGCCGCCATGGGCGTGTGCGTGAAGCTGGCGTCGGAAACCTATACCACCTCCGAACTGGTCATGTACCGCGGCATCATCGGCATGACGATCCTGTATTCCATGATCCGCCTGCAGGGCGGCACCCTCAAGACCGCATTCGCCTGGGCCCATACATGGCGCGGCTTGGTGGGCGTGATGTCGCTGTGGCTGTGGTTCCATTCGATCGGCCAATTGCCTCTGGCCACCGCCATGACCCTCAATTACATGGCGCCGATCTGGATGGCGCTGTGGCTGTTCACGCATGGCTGGTGGCACCGCACCGGCCACGTCGAGTGGCCGCTGATTGCCGCTGTCTTCATGAGCTTTGTCGGCGTGGTGCTGCTGTTGCAGCCTGCCTTTGAAAAAGACCAGCTGGGTCCCGCGCTGATGGCGCTGGGTTCATCGGTGCTGACCGCGATGGCGTACCTGCAGGTGCGCAAGCTGGGGCAACTGGGCGAGCCGGAATACCGCGTGGTGTTTTATTTCTGCGTATCGAATTTGCTGGCCGGTGTTGCCGGCCACGTGCTGGAAGCCGGCGGCGGCGCCGTCACCTGGCACGCCATCGGCAACGGGCGCGACGCGGCCCTGCTGCTGGGCATCGGCTTGCTGGCCACGTCGGCCCAGGTGGCCATGACGCGCGCCTACCGGCTGGGCAAGACGCTGGTGGTGGCCAACCTGCAATACACCGGCATCGTGTTTTCCAGTATCTGGGGCATGCTGGTCTTTGCCGATACGTTCGACTGGCACGCCTGGCTGGGCATCGCCATTATTCTTGCGTCGGGCAGCGCCGCCACGTTTTACAATACGCGCAGTACGGAACGCGGCAAGGCCATTGCCGATACCGATCCCATCGCCAGCGAATAAAGGACCAGCACCATGCATACGACGTTGATCAGCGCGGAAACCCTGGCGCAGCATTTGACGGACCCGAACTGGGTCATCCTCGATTGCCGCCACGACTTGTTGATGCCGAACGCCGGCCGCGACGGCTTTGCCATCGGCCACATCCAGAATGCGCAATTCGCCGGCATCGACGACGATTTGTCGGGCCCGAAAGCCGCGCTCGACGGCGTGTTCAAAGGCCGCCACCCGCTGCCGGACCGTCATGCGTTCATCGAAACGCTGCGCAACTGGGGCATCAATGACGATACCCAGGTCATCGGCTACGACGCGCATGGCGGCATGTACGCGGCGCGCCTGTGGTGGATGCTGCGCTGGATCGGCCACGAAGCGGTGGCGGTGCTCGATGGCGGCCTGGCCGCCTGGCAGGCCGCGGGCTTGCCGCTGGTGACGCCGACCGTGGGACGGCCGCGCGGCCACATCACCGAGCGCCCTACCCTGACTTCCTCCGTGACGGTGGCCGACGTGGTGGAAAACCTGGCCAGCGGCCGGCGCCAGGTCATCGATGCGCGCGCGCACGACCGCTTCCGCGGTGAAAATGAAGTCATCGATCCGGTCGGCGGCCATATCCCGGGCGCGAAAAACCGCTTCTTCAAGGACAACCTGCAGGCGGACGGCCGCTTCAAGCCGGGCGCCCAACTGAAGCAGGAATTCTCGCACCTGATCGGCAACCCGGCCAACGCCATCATGCAATGCGGTTCCGGCGTGACGGCCTGCCACAACCTGCTGGCGCTGGAACTGGCCGGCCTGCATGGCGCGGCGCTGTATCCGGGGTCGTGGAGCGAGTGGTGTTCCGATAAATCGCGGCCGGTGGCGACCGGCGAAGCCTGATCTTCCGGGGCCGCGACGCATGCTGCAGCGCGGATTATCCGGCAGAGCCGGCGTAATCCGCGAAACGCCCCCCCAGTCAGTGCCGGTGCGCCGTCAAAAACAGTACGATGCACACCCCAAGCGTAATCAGGATCACCTGCGGGATGGTTTCCTTCAGCGTGGCGCGCCGCTGCATCTGCGGCATCAAGTCGCTGACGGCAATGTAGATGAAGCCCGACGACGCGAACACCAGCACGTACGGGATCATGCCGCTGGCCTTGTCCAGCGTGTAATAGCCGAGCAAGCCCCCCGCCACCGCCAGCAGGCTGCACAGCAGGTTGTAGACATAGGCGCGCGTGCGCGAAAAGCCGGCGTTCAGCAGCACGATGAAGTCGCCGATTTCCTGCGGGATTTCGTGGGC
>CBIHOX010000227.1:0-7166 GCA_966211685.1 uncultured Pseudoduganella sp. | reverse complement strand
GTACTTGGCTACGAACCAAGGGGTCGTGGGTTCGATTCCTGCCAGCCGCGCCAGTGATTGCATGGAGTGAGATTGTGAAGATGCGGCTGTAGCTCAGCTGGATAGAGTACTTGGCTACGAACCAAGGGGTCGTGGGTTCGATTCCTGCCAGCCGCGCCACTTCGCCATCACACTGCCAACCAAAGCGGCTGTAGCTCAGCTGGATAGAGTACTTGGCTACGAACCAAGGGGTCGTGGGTTCGATTCCTGCCAGCCGCGCCAGAATTCATGAAAAAAGCCAGATCTTGCGGTCTGGCTTTTTTTATTTCGGTGCGCGAATCGTGGATGTCATACACGGCCGGATGTAGGGCGGATTAGGCGGCGAAGCCGGCGTCATCCGCCATAGTCGGCGGCACCGGTATGCATGCAATGGCGGATTACGGCGTGCCGCCTCATCCGCCCTATGTGTCCACCTGCCTGACCTGTCTCAATTCACCACATTGACCGGCTTGTTGGCGGCAAACGCTTCGATATTGTCGATCAATTGGTCGGCCAGCCCCTGCATGGCTTGCGTACTGGCCCATGCATTGTGCGGCGTCAGGATGAAATTCGGCAGCCGCAGGTTCAGCAGCACGTGATCGGGCGGCGGCGGTTCCTGCGACAGCACGTCGAATCCCGCGCCGGCAATCACGCCGGTCTGCAGCGCCAGCGCCAGCGCGGCTTCATCGACCAGCCCGCCGCGGGCGGTATTGATCAACAGCGCCGAGCGTTTCATCCGCGCCAGCTCGGCCGCGCCGATGCAGTGGCGGGTCTGGTCGTTGAGCGGCGCGTGCAGGCTCAGTACGTCCGACGTGTGCAGCAATTCTTCCCACGACACGTTCGTGACGTCCGGATCGTCGGCGGGCGTGCGCGTGTGCACCACGACTTCCATGCCGAAGCCGCGTGCGATGCGCGCCACCGCCTTGCCCAGCGCCCCATACCCGAACAAGCCCAGGCGGCTGCCGTGCAGATCCAGGATCGGATGGTTGAACAGGCAAAACCGTTCCGCCTGCTGCCAGCGGCCCGCTTCCACGTCGAGCCGGTAAGCCAGCAGGTTGCGGCGCAAGGCCAGGATCAGGGCAAACGTATGTTCCGGCACTGCCGCGTAGGCGTAATTGCGGATGTTCGACACCACCAGGCCGCGTTCGCGCGCGGCGGGCAGGTCGATGATGTCGGTGCCGGTGGCGGCCACGGCAATCATTTGCAGGTCCGGCAATTGCGCCAGCGTGTCGGCGCGCAGCGGCACCTTGTTGGTGATGGCGATGGTGGCGCCATGCAGGCGGGTGCGCGCGTCGGCGGCCGTGCTGGCCGCATATTCCGTCCAGGTATGGGCGAACGCTGGGCGGCGCACATTGGCGATGACGCTGTCGCGGTCCAGGAAAACAATATGGTGGGTCATGCTGCGGCCTCGCTGGAATGAGTGGAAGCGGTGGATGGGTTGGGTGAATTGGGCGATGTGGCGGGCGTGGCGGGCGCGGCCGGCGGCGGCGCCACCACCTGCATGCCCGGATGGTTGGCGAACAGGTCGGCCACCCATTCCACGAATACGCGCACCTTGGCCGACAAGTGGCGGTTTTGCGGGTACACCACGTGGATCGGCACCGGGTCCGTGCTCCAGTCCGACAAGATCTGCACCATGCGGCCGTCGGCCAGGTAGTCGTCCAGCGCAAAGGTCGACATCTGCACCACGCCCAGCCCGGCCAGGCCGGCGGCAATATAGGCATTGGAATCGTTGAGCGCCACGAGCGACGGCAGCGGCAGCTGGATGCGCTCGCCGTCGCGCGTGAAATCCCAGTCGTAGACCTTGCCGGTCTTGGCGGAAAAATAATTCACGCAGACGTGGCGCACCAGGTCGCGCGGGTGCTGCGGCACGCCGTAGCGCGCCAGGTAGGACGGCGCCGCGCAGGTGGTGAAGTTCAGCGCGCCGATGCGGCGCGCAATCAGGGTGGAATCGCCCAGCGCGCCGCCGCGCACCGCGCAATCGACGCCTTCTTCAATCAAGTCCACCGGCCGGTCCGAGCACCCCAGTTCCAAGGTGATGTCCGGGTAGCGCGTGAAGAAATCCGGCAGGGCCGGGATCAGCATGTCGCGCGCCAGCGCGCTGGGCGCATCGACGCGCAGGCGCCCGGACGGGCTGAGCCGGGTGCGCGACAGCGATTCCTCGGCTTCGCGCACGTCGGCCAGGATGCGCAGGCAGCGTTCGTAATATGCGGCGCCGTCGGCCGTGACGCTGATTTGCCGGGTGGTGCGATGCAGCAATTTGACCGCCAGCGCGGTTTCCAGCGACTGGATCAGGTTGGAGACGGTGGCTTTCGGCAGCTGCATGTTTTCCGCCGCGCGCGTAAAGCCGCCGGCATCGACGACTTGCACGAAAACTTCCATGGCCTGCAATTTGTTCATACGTGTTATCCCGGTGTGCGACTACTGCATAACAATCCACTATGTCGATTGTTCGAAATCCTGAACAATCAATTCGCGTTTGCCCTGTTTAATAGATTCTAGTTGAAGTTTATAGTTCACGTACTGCAGCATAGACTTGTTGCCAATTGAGGAGGTCACCATGAAACGTCTGGATGGAATCATTGCAATCGCCGCGATCGCCCTGAGCGCGCTGGCATTGGGCGGCATGGTAGTCACGGATGAATACGCGGCTGCCGCACGCACGGAGGCGCAGGGCATGATGGCGCTGACCCATGAAGTGTCGGCCGGCCATGCGCCAACCCGTGCGCACGCGTATCCGGCCAGCCTCAATGGCGCGCTGACCGCGTCCGCGTCCGCTTCTGCGGCAATGCAGCAATGATGGCGGGGCAGGTCGTGGATCAGGCAACCCCAGTGCAGGCGGTACCGTTGAAGACCCGGGAACTCGAAGTGCAGGGCGCGGCCGGTCCGCTGGGCGCGCGCCTGTACAGCGCGGCCGACGCGCCCGGGGTCAAGCGCGATTCGCTGATCGTGTTTTTCCATGGCGGCGGCTTCGTGGCCGGCGACCTGGAGGAAGCCGATGAATTCCTGCGCAGCCTGGTGTCGTGCGATCCGCGCCATGTGGTCCTGGCCAGCAATTACACGCTGGCCACCACCAGCCCGTTCCCGGCCGCCGTGGAAGACGCCCATGCGGTGCTGCTGTGGGCAAAAAAGAATAAAGCCAGGTTGAACTGGACCGGCAAACGCATGCTGGTCGCCGGCATCGAAGCCGGCGCCAACCTGGCTGCCGTTTGCACGCTGATGGCGCGGGACCGGGGCGGTCCTGCGCTCGGCGGGCAGATCCTCATCATGCCGATGCTGGACCCTGGCTTGACCACCGGGTCGATGCGGGAAATGCCGACCTGCAGCCACAAGGCGCAGGCGGCCGACGTGTGCGCGGCCGGCTACCGCGGCTACCTGCCGAATGCCGCCGACCGCACCCATCCGTATGCCTCGCCGCTGCAATCGAGCCGGCTGAAAAACCTGCCGCCGGCGCTGATCCTCTCGGCCGAAGACGATCCGCTGCGCGATGAAGCCGAACAATATGGCGCCAAGCTGATTGCCTGCGGCATCAAGACCACGGTGCGCCGCCTGCCGCCCACGCCGTTGCCGGACGTGGAAGCGCGCAACGAATGTGCGTGTAAAACCTTTGCGCTGGCGGAAATCGCCGGCTTTGTCGCCAGCCTGGATGGGGTGGAGGTCCCGCCAGCCGCGTGATACTCATAAATAAACACTTTCGTTTACATATTGCCGGGCTGGCGATATAGTCGACGAATCCGCCGTACCTGTTTTTTTCCGCGCCGCGTGCGCGGCAGGGGACGCTTTTGCCCGCGTTTTTGTCCGGCGCCAGCCAACACCGATGGCGAGCCTGCGCGGCAACCCCTGATCCGCAGATTTTCATTACAAAAAAGGAAAAATGATGAAAAGCCCGAAAGCCCAACCGTTCAACCTGGCCGACAAAGTGCGGCCCGTCATGGCCGCGCTGGCCGTTGCAGGCCTGGCCGCCGCCACGCTGGCCGGCTGCGATACCGCCAATGGCAAGGCGCAGGAAGCGCCTCCCGCCGGTCCGCCTATTTCCGCCGCCACCGTGGTGGAGAAATCCGTCACGGAAACCCAGGAATTTTCCGGCCGACTGGAAGCCATCGAGCGGGTGGAAATCCGCTCGCGCGTCTCGGGCTTCATCACCGCCGTGAATTTCAAGCCGGGCAGCGAAGTCAAAAAAGGCGACGTGCTGTTCCAGATCGACCCGCGCCCTTACCAGGCTGAATTGTCGCGCGCCGAAGCGGCCGCCCATTCCGCGCGCGCCAAGGCCGACCTGGCGAAACTCGAACTGGCGCGGGCTGAAAAACTGTTGGCCGACAAGGCCATCGCGCAGCGCGAATACGATGAAAAAGCATCCAGCCTGAAGGAACTCGACGCCAACGCCCGCGCCGCCCAGGCCCAGGCCGAAGCGGCGCGCCTGAACCTGTCGTACACGCAAGTCACGTCGCCGATCCATGGCCGCGTCTCGAAAGCGGAAATCACCCTGGGCAACCTGGTCGACGGCGCCGCCGTGCTGACGTCGGTGGTCTCCACCGACAAGATCTACGCCAGCTTCGACGGCGATGAAGACACGTACCTGCGCGTCGGCGCCCAGGCCCAGAAAGGCCAGCCGGTCACCGTGAAGGTCGGCCTGGCCAATGAAACCGGCTTCCCGCACGAAGGCAAGCTGGAGTTCGTCGACAACCGCCTCGACCCGCAGACCGGTTCGGTGCGCATGCGCGCCACCTTCGCCAACGAAGACAAGGTGCTGGTGCCGGGCCTGTTCGCCCGCGTGCAACTGGCCGGCGCCGGCGCCGGCAAGCCCACCGTGCTGATCAACGAGCGCGCGGTCGGCACCGACCAGAACCGCAAGTTCGTCTACGTGGTGGGCGCCGACAGCAAGGCCGAATACCGCCCGGTGGTGCTGGGCCCGACCGCCGACGGCTTGCGGGTAGTGCGCGACGGCTTGAAGTCCGGTGAAAAAATCATCGTCAACGGCTTGCAGCGCGTGCGCCCCGGCGCGCCGGTGACGGCGCAGATGGTCAACATGGATTACGACCCGCTGGCGCCGCAAGCCAAGCCCGCGCCGAAAAAAGACGAGAAGGTCGCGGCCGCCGACAATGCCGACAATGCCGGCAATGCCGGCTCTACGGCCAAGCAATAAGCAGGCAAAGGACTCCCTATGAAATTCTCACGCTTCTTTGTCGACAAGCCGATCTTCGCGGCCGTGCTGTCGATCCTGGTCTTCGTGGCCGGGCTGATATCGATCATCAAACTGCCGATTTCCGAATACCCGGACGTGGTGCCGCCATCGGTGGTGGTGCGCGCCATGTACCCCGGCGCCAACCCGAAAGTCATCGCGGAAACCGTGGCCGCGCCGCTGGAAGAGCAGATCAACGGCGTGGAAAACATGCTGTACATGTCGTCGCAGAACACGTCCGACGGCGCGCTGGCGCTGACGGTGACGTTCAAGATCGGCACCAACGTCGAGCAGGCGGAAACGCAGGTGCAGAACCGCGTGCAGCGCGCGCTGCCACGTTTGCCGGAAGAGGTGCGCCAGATCGGCGTGACCACCGTCAAAAGCTCCCCGAACCTCACCATGGTGGTCCACCTGGTGTCGCCCGACGGCCGCTATGACGACCTGTACCTGCGCAACTACGCGGTGCTGAACATCAAGGACCACCTGTCGCGCATCCAGGGCATGGGCGAGGTCAACCTGTTCGGCTCGGGCGACTATGCCATGCGCGTGTGGCTCGACCCGCAAAAGGTCGCGGCGCGCGGCATGGTGGCGTCCGACGTGGTGGCGGCCATCCGCGAACAGAACGTGCAGGTGGCGGCCGGCGTGGTCGGCGCCACGCCCGCCAAGGGCAGCGAATTCCAGTTGACCGTCAATACCCAGGGCCGCCTGAACTCGGTCGAGGAATTTGGCGAGATCATCGTGAAAACCAATGCCGACGGCGCGCTGACGCGCCTGAAGGACGTGGCCCGGGTGGAACTGGGCTCGAACAGTTACGCCTTGCGCTCACTGCTGAACAACAAATCGGCGGTGGCAATTGGCATCTTTGAAGCGCCGAACGCGAATGCGCTGCAACTGTCGTCGGACGTGCGCGCCAAGATGGAAGAACTGAAAAAGGACTTCCCGCAAGGCGTGTCGTATGACGTGGTGTACGACCCGACGCAATTCGTGCGCGAATCGATCAAGGCCGTGATCCATACGCTGCTGGAAGCGGTGGCGCTGGTGGTGATCGTGGTGATCGTGTTCCTGCAGACCTGGCGCGCCTCCATCATCCCACTGCTGGCGGTCCCGGTCTCGATTGTCGGCACCTTTGCCGTCATGATGGGCTTCGGCTTCTCGATCAACACGCTGTCGCTGTTCGGCCTGGTGCTGGCCATCGGTATCGTGGTCGACGACGCCATCGTGGTGGTGGAAAACGTCGAGCGCAACATCGCCAACGGCCTGTCGCCGCGCGACGCCACGATCCAGGCCATGAAGGAAGTCTCGGGCCCGATCATCGCCATTGCGCTGGTGCTGTGCGCCGTGTTCGTGCCGATCGCGTTCGTGTCCGGCCTGTCGGGCCAGTTCTACAAACAGTTCGCGCTGACGATTGCCTTCTCGACCGTGATTTCCGCATTCTGCTCGCTGACCCTGGCGCCGGCGCTGTCGGCCACGCTCTTGAAACCGCACGATGCGCCGAAAGATGCGCTGACGCGCGGCATGGACCGTGTGTTTGGCGGCTTCTTCCACTGGTTCAACGGCTTCTTCAACCGCGCCTCGAACCGCTATGAAAAAGGCGTGCAGGGCGTGCTGCGCCGCAAGAGCGCGGCTGTCGTGGTGTATGTGGTGCTGGCCGCGCTGGCCGGTGTCGTGTTCAAGCTGGTGCCGGCCGGCTTCGTGCCGGCGCAGGACAAGCAATACCTGATCGGTTTCGCGCAATTGCCGGACGCCGCTTCGCTGGAGCGCACCGACGCCGTGATCCGCCGCATGTCCGACATCGCCAAGGAAATCCCCGGCGTGGAATCGTCGGTGGCCTTCCCCGGACTGTCGATCAACGGCTTCACCAATGCGCCCAACGCCGGCATCGTGTTCACGACCTTGAAGCCGTTCCACGAGCGCACGAAAAAGTCGGAATCGGGCGAAGCCATCGCGGCCGAGATCAACAAGCGCATGG
>CBIHOX010000226.1:0-7241 GCA_966211685.1 uncultured Pseudoduganella sp. | reverse complement strand
CGGGCGCGGCGCCGGCAACAGGCTGACCGTCAGCCAGCGCGCCGGCGCTGACGCCGGCGGTACAGGCCGCTGCGACAGCAGCAGCGCCCCCAGCCCGGCATGGACCAGCAGGGAAAGGGCGATGCCGGGGGCCAGCGACCGGCTGCGGTAGGGTTCAGTGTTCACGGCGGGCCTGCTACGAACAAAATCCCACTGTAGCATTGCGCATTATCAATCTATAAACCTTGTTACAATTGCTGACAAGCTACACAGTGCGTTGCCGCGGCTGCACGCTGGCCAGCAGCACGGCGCCAATGATCAGTGCACCGCCCAGCACCACTTGCGGGCCGGGCCGCGCGCCAAATACCATCCACGCCAGCACGATGGCGTACACCGGTTCCATGCTGATGACCACGGCCACGGTCTGCGCCTTCACGGCGTCCAGCGCCTGCAGGAAAATAGTATACGCCAGTCCCGTGCAGACCGCGCCCAGCAGCGCCAGCAGCAGCCAGTCGCGTCCGTCCAGCCCCGTCATGGCGGCCGCGCTGAACGGCGCAATCGCGAGGCACGCGGCCAGGCATTGCCACCAGCACGATTGGGCGCTGGTGGCGGCCGGTGCGCGGTAGCGGTTGAAGACGGCGATCCCGGCGTAGATCGCGCCCGACAGGATGCCCCACAACAGGCCGGCGGTGCCGGCGTCGGCCAGCGAAAAGCGCGGCGTGATCAGCGCCATGCCGGCCGTCACCAACGACAGTACCAGCACGTCGCGGCCGTTCGGGCGCGTGCGCAGGATGGCCGCTTCCAGCAAGGCGACAAACACGGGAAACGAGGCGAAGCCCAGCGTGGCCAGCGCCACGCCGCTATATTGCACCGCCATGAAAAACGTGACCCAGTGCAGCGCCAGCAGGGCGCCCAGGCCGCACAGCGCGGCCACGCCGCGCCGCTCCAGTCCGCGCCACGGCGCCTGCCGCGCGCACGCGGCCGCCATCGACAGCGCCAGCACGGCAAACAGCGTCCGGGCAAAGACGATGGCGGCCGGCGACGCGTGCACGGCTTCGCCGAACAGCGCGGTGCTACCGAACAGGATGGCGGCGAGGTGCAGGCGGAACAGGGCGCCGGCGCGCGAAGGCGGGGCGGCGTGGACAGCGGCGGCGGTCGGGGAGAGGGACATCCGGCCAGTAAAACATGTCATTTGCGCAAGGTCAAGGCACGATGGCGCAATTTCTGCCTACATGCCGGCCGGGGAAGGCGGTTACAATGCACGCTTTCGTTCCAGACAAGATTCACAGTGCAGACCCGCCAACTTTATCTCCGCCTGTTGGGCGAATTCCGTCCCTACCTGGGCGCCCTGATTGCCACGTTCGTGGCGGTGGGCGTTGCCTCGGCCACCGACGTGATGCTGATCCGGCAGTTGGAAAACGTGGTCAATGCGCTGCGTCCGGAGACAGTGGCGTCGCTGGGCGCGGCAGCGGGCCCGGCCACCGGCCTGATGGCCACGGTGAAGGGATGGATGGACAGCCTGTTGCCGCACGACCCGACGCAGGCCGCGCTGTGGAGCATTCCCCTGGTGATCATGGCGCTGGCGCTGCTGCGCATGGTGTCGAGCTTTGCAGGCGATTATGGCGCCTCGTGGCTCAGCAACCGGGTCCAGGCCAACCTGCGCGAAGCCATGTTCGCGCGCATCCTGCGCCTGCCGAACCGCTATTTCGACCAGGCGTCGACCGGCACCACGCTGTCGCGCGTGGCGTATGACGCGACGCAGGTGGCGCAAGCCTGCCTGTCGGTGGTGAATATCTTCGTGCGCGATTCCGTGCTCACCATTGGCTACCTGATCATCCTGTTCTACGCCGATTGGCAACTCGCGAGTTTTTGCCTGGGCCTGTTGCCGCTGGTGGCGGCCGTGGTGACGGTGGCGGGGCGGCGCATGCGCCGGCTCGCCGAGGATACACAGGCCTCGATGGGGGAATTGACGCGCGTACTCGATGAGAGTATCGGCGGCCAGCGCGTGGTGAAGATCTTCGGCGGCCAGCAATATGAGCGGGCGCGCTTCCATGAAGTCGTCAAGCACAACCGCCACCTGGCCGTGAAGCATACGGCCACCGCGGCCCTGAACTCGGGCATCATCATGCTGCTGGTGGGGACGACGCTGTCGGCCGTGATTTATTTTGCGCTGTTGCGCGCCAAGGCCGGCGCGCTGACGCCGGGCGCGTTCGTGGGGTTCATGGTCGCGCTGATGGCCATGCAGTCGCCGATCAAGAACTTGACCAAGCTGAACGAACCGCTGCAGCGCGGCATGGCGGCCGCCAAGTCCGTGTTCGGCCTGATCGACGCGCCGGCCGAAGCCGACGAGGGCGCCTTGCCGCTGGCGCGCGCGCAGGGCCGGATTGTCGTGGAATCGGTGAATTTCCGCTATAACCCGAACGACCCCGATTCGCCGCCGGCGCTGCGCGACGTGTCGCTCGACATCGCGGCCGGGGAAACCGTGGCGCTGGTGGGCGGCTCCGGCAGCGGCAAGACCACGCTGGCCGGCCTGTTGCCGCGCTTTTATGATGTGGGCGAGGGCCGCATCCTGCTCGACGGCCACGACATCCGCGACTACAAGCTGGCGGACCTGCGCGCGCAGATCGCGCTGGTGAGCCAGGACGTGGTGCTGTTCAACGATACGCTGTCGGCCAACATCGCCTATGGCGACCCGGCGCCGGACCAGGCCCGCATCGAAGCGGCCGCGCGCGCGGCGTATGCGCACGACTTCATCATGAAGCAGCCGCAGGGCTACGCCACCGCTGTCGGCGAAAACGGCTTGCGCCTGTCCGGAGGCCAGCGCCAGCGCCTGGCCATTGCACGCGCGCTGTACAAGGATGCGCCCATCCTGATCCTGGACGAAGCCACCAGCGCGCTCGATACCGAATCGGAACGCCAGGTGCAGGCCGCGCTGGAAGTGCTCATGCGCGGCCGCACCACGCTGGTCATCGCACACCGGCTGTCGACCATCGAACAGGCCGACCGCATCGTCGTGATGGAATCGGGCCGCATTGCCGAAACCGGGCCGCACGAGGCGCTGCTGGCGCTGGGCGGCCACTATGCGCGGCTGTACCGGACCCAGAAGCAGGTCACGGCCTGATTCATTTCGCGCGCGCCCGCGCCGGCGGCTGCGCGTCGCGGTCGCCCAGGAGATCCTGCACGTACAGCATCGTCACCAGCACGATCAGCACCGCCGTCAATGGCGTGGCCAGCGCCACGCCCGCCAGGCCGAACACGGCCCCGAACAGCACCTGCATGGCGATGGTCAGCGCCGGCGGCAGCGCCACGGTACGCTGGTCGATCAGCGGTTCCATCAGGTAGCCCTGCACCAGCTGGATGCCGCCGAACAGCAGCGCCACGTACAGCGCCTGTTCCGGACTGGCGGAAAATGCGATCAGGAGCGCCGGCACGCCGGCCATCAATGGCCCGAGGTAGGGAATGAAGTCGAGCAGCCCGGCAATGATGCCGAGGATGAGCGCCAGCGGGATGCCGAGCAGGGACAGGCCGACCGCGGTCATGATGCCGGCCGCCAGCATCGAGCAGGCCTTGCCCATCAGCCATTTGGCCAGGGTCGCGCCGAGTTCGTCGAGCACTTCGCGCGCGCGCGGACGGCGCCGCAGCGGCACCAGCCGCACCAGGCCATCGATGTACAGGCGCGGCCTGGCGGCAAAATACACGCCGGCAAACAGGATGATCAGCACATTGCCCAGCGCGCCCAGCACGCCGGAGAAAAACAGGCCCGCGTTCGGCATCAGCGCCGCCATCTGGCGCGCCAGCTGCGCATTGTCGGGCAGTTCGGCCAGCAGCGCCTTGATGCGCGGATAGCGCTCGAGCGCGGCGCGCACCTGGTCCAGCGAGGTCGGCACCACGCGCGCCAGGTGGCTGGCCTGTTCCGACAATTGCGGCGCCATCAGCCAGCCGCCGACGCCCAGCACGGCCAGCATGGCGCCCACCACCAGCGCCAGCGCCCACTGCGGCGAGTGCAGGTGCAGGCGCCGCTGCAGCGCGCGGCTCAGCGCGTGCAGCAGGATGGCAAACAGGATGCAGGCGAATATCAGCAGCAGGGCGTCCGACGCGAACCACAGGCCGGCCAGGGTCAGCAAAAACAGCGCGGCCAGGCCGTCCACCAGCACCACGCGGTGCAGGAAGCTTTTGCGGCCGGCGTGGGCCGGGTCGCCGTGGGCCGCGCCGCCGTGGCCTGGGCCGGTGGCGGGTGTGGCGGATGCTGGGGACGTTGCGGCAGCTGGGGTAGTTGCAACAGCTGCCGCGCCAGCGGGCGGCGCAGCGGTTTCACGGGCAGGCGCCGGCCTGCCGTGGGGGGTGGGGTGGTCTGAGCGTGGGTCCATGCCGCATGATTGCGCATTTTTGCGCGGCGCGACGCACGCTCAGCCGGAGCACCGGCGGCGGCCGCTCAGAACGAATACACCAGGGTCAGCGAAGTCTGGGTGTCGGTGCTTTTCTTGTCTTCCGGCGCATTGGTGTCGTTGCGGGCGCTGAAAGCGGCCTTCATCTGCATGGTGCCGTTGATTTTCGTGCTGAGCGCGGTTTCAGCTTGCGAGTGCAGGTTGGCCGTGCCTTTTTCCATGCTGACAGTCTGCGTGAACAGCGCGTTCGGGCTGACCTGCCAGCGGTAGGCGGCGGCGCCGCGCACCGTCACGCCGTTTTCCGTGTCGCCGTTGGCGCGGCGGCCGACGAAGTAGCCCGGGCCCAGTTCCACGTCCAGCGTCTTGTCGCGCGAACGGAACCAGCGCGCGCTGTGGCCCACGGACAGCGAGCTGTAACGCGTATAGGCGCCGAACTGGTCGTTCACGTGCGATCCCAGCACGAACAGTTTCTTGTTGTGGTCTTCCAGGTGGTACGCGGCCTTGGCCGACGTCTCAAAGCGTTCCGCGGAACGCGTGCGGTGTTTTTCACCCAGGCTGTCGACCGTACGGTCTTCCTTGAAAAACCCCGACAGCATGTACTGGTTGCTCCAGTCTTCCAGTTCCTGGCGCGCGTCGATCTTGCCGGTAACGGACGTGCCGGACGTGTTGCCGGTGGTGGTGATGGCGCCCAGTTCGGCCGAGGTCGACCAGGTGCGTTCGTTGAAATCGTCGGCGCAGGCGGCGCCTTGCGCGGCGACCAGCGCCAGCGCGGTGAGGAATTTGAATGTCATCTGCGGTGGGCCGGTGCGGAAGGCCGGCCGGAGTTGGAAACCGAGGGAACCGGGATTGTACCTGAACGGTTCCCCCGCCGCCGGGGCCGTTACATTGTGTAACGGACCACCCGGGCGGCAACGCCGTTCAGGCCGCGAAACCGCCATCGATGTTCAGGCTGGCGCCGGTGACGAACGCGGCTTCGGGGCTGGCCACGTACGCCACCATGGCGGCGATTTCCGCGGCGGTGCCGTGGCGGCTGATCGCCATCAGGCCGTGCAGCTGGGTGGCGAAGTCGCCCTGGCCGGGATTGAGGTCGGTGTCGACCGGGCCCGGCTGCACGTTGTTGATGGTGATGCCGCGCGGGCCCAGGTCGCGCGCCAGTCCCTGCACCAGCCCGAGCAGGGCCGACTTGCTCATGGCATAGGCGGCGCCGCCGGCAAACGGCATGCGGTGCGCGTTGGTGCTGCCGATGTTGATGATGCGTCCGCCCGCGGCCATGAATGGCAGCGCAGCCTGGATACCGACGAACACGGCGCGCACGTTGACGGCCCAGGTCTGGTCGAAGTCGGCCAGGTCGAAGGCTGCCACGTCGCCCAGGCGCAGGATGCCCGCATTGTTGACGAGGATATCGATCTTGCCGAACCGGCGGCCGGCCTCTCCGATCGCGGCGCGCAGCGCGCCGGCGTCGGCGGCATCGGCGCGCAGCGGCAGCGCATGGCCGCCGTGCGCTTCGACCTCGGCGGCCAGCGCATTGGCCGCTTCCTCCGCATGCTGGTAGGTGAAGACCACGGTCGCGCCGTCGCGCGCCAGGCGGCGCACGATGCCGGCGCCGATGCCGCGCGAGCCGCCGGTGACGAAGGCGGTCTTGCCGGTAAAGGGCAGGTTGGCTGCGGTGGTGTCGGCGGCAGCGGTGTTGTTGGTGGTGGCCATGCTGTTCTCCTTGCGGTGGTGGGTGAATGGAAGCCAGTATGGCCGTTGCATTCCTGTGCCGGTAGCCGGTAATCGGTCGATGCACTTTCAACTATTGGTATAAAATGACCCGGCCGATCACTGCACGACGAACCGATGGAACCGCTGAACTACCTTGCCTCCTTTATCCAGTCCGCCGAGACCGGTGGTTTTTCTGCCGCGGCCCGCCGCCTGGGCCTGACCCCGGCCGCCGTCAGCAAGAACGTGGCGCGGCTGGAAGCGGCGCTCGGCGTGCGGCTGTTCCAGCGCAGCACGCGCAGCCTGACCCTGACGGCTGCCGGCGAGCGCTTCCTGGAACAGGTCGGGGGACCGTTTTCCAGCGTGCTCGATGCGATCGATGGCGTGGCGCAGGACGATGGCCAGCCGTCCGGTGTGCTGAAGGTGGGCATGGCGCCCGCGTTCGGGCGCGAATACCTGCTGCCGCTGCTCGACGGCTTCCTGCAGCGTTACCCGGCTGTGCTGCCGGACTGGCATTTCGATAACCGCGCGGTGGACTTGATCGGCGGCGGCTACGACGTGGCGGTTGGCGGCGGCATTCCCTTGTCACAGGGCGTGGTGGCGCGTGAATTGCTGCGGGCGGACGTGGTGGCGGTGGCCTCGCCCGCGCTGCTGGAGGGCAGGGCGGCGCCGCGCCATCCGTCGGAACTGGCGCAGTGGGATGGCATCGTGCGCCGCTCGGTCGCCACCGGCCGCGCCAAGGTCTGGACCCTGCGCCACGACAGCGGCGACGAAGCCGCCGCGCCGCTGCGCCCGCGCGTGATCTTCGACGACCCGGAAGCCATGGCGCACGCCGCGCTGCGCGGCCTGGGCGTGGCGCTGCTGCCGATGCCGCATGCGGCGCCGTGGCTGCAGCGTGGCGCGTTGCGCCGCGTGCTGCCGGGCTGGCGCGCCGATGCGGGGCCGGTGTCGATTTATTATCCGAGCAAGAAACTGCTGCCTTCCAGGACCCGGGTGTTCATCGACCACGTCATCAGCCACTTCCGCCAGCCTGAGGTGGCGGCATGGTTCGACAGCGCCCGTTATCCGTGATTTACGGTTCCACCGAATGCGCACGCTTCATGCAGCGCAGGACAAACGTGGAGCGGCTGTGGCGCAAGCCCGGCAATTTATACAGTTTGCGGCGCAGGAATTCCT
>CBIHOX010000225.1:0-7342 GCA_966211685.1 uncultured Pseudoduganella sp. | reverse complement strand
CGCCTTTGGCCGCGGCCGGCGCGGCGCCCGCCATCGGCGCGGCCGCCGCTGCGCGGGCGGCCGCCACGGCCGCGCCAGCGAGGGCATGGCGGCGGCGCGGATTGACGGGGGAAGTGGTATTGCTCATGGGTTGCCCTCTCAAGTGGAATGTTAAAAATGCACACTTGAGAGCGTAACAACGCGGCCGGGCCGGGGAATCGGCCCGAAGGGGCAGGGCGGGCTACCTCGATCGGGGGAGGGGGCCGGCGCCGTCCGGCGCCTTGCCGGTCCTGGCGCGCCCCGGCAGCAGGCGCGCCAGCCACGCGCCGCGCCGTTCCACGTACGCCAGTTTCGCGCCCAGCGACAGGCGGATCGCGGTGCCCTTGCCCGGCATGGAATCGACCGTCAGCGTTGCGCCGATGGCCGCGGCGCGTTCGCGCATGCCGACCAGGCCGAAATGGCCGGGGCGCCCGTGCACCATGCCGTGCGCCCTACCCCGGGGCGCGCCATGCTCGCTCCCTGGGGGCATGCATGGCGCCGTTCCCTGCGCCGCGCCGTGCGCGCCGCCCGGGGCCGCGCCTTGGGCCAGTCCGCGCGCCATGCCGAGGCCATCGTCCTGGATGCGCACCGTGAAGCAGTCCGGCCCGTATTCCAGGGCCAGTTCCACGCGCGCCGCCTGCGCATGGCGCGCCGCGTTGAACAGTGCCTCGCGCGCGATCGCATGCACTTCCCCGTGCACGTGCGGCAGCAGCGCACGCGGGTTGCCCTGCACGCTGGCGTGCAGCCGCTCGTGCAGCAGCACGCCGCCATACTCGGCCAGCACCGCGGCCAGGTCGCCCGGCGCGTCGCCGCTGCGCAATTCCATGATGTAGTCGCGGCCTTCGATCATCAGCTGGTCCGCCAGTTCCAGCGTCTGTTCGATCTTGATGCGCTCCTGCGCGTCGCAGGGCAGGGCCTGGGCCTGGCGGTCGAAGAACATGATCAGGCTTTGCACGCTTTGCAGCAGCGTATCGTGCAGGCCGCGTGCGATGCGGGCCCGCTCGCGCAGCCGCACCTGCAGGCGGTCGTGCATGCGCGCCGTCAGGTGGCGCACGCGCAGCGCATACAGTCCCCACAGCGCCATGGCGCCCAGCAGCGCCAGCGACGCGGCGAACCACGGCGTTTGCGTAAAGCGGGGCGGGATCGTGATGCGCAGCGCCGCGCCTTCGCTGTTCCACACGCCGTCCTCGTTGGCGGCCGTGACCTGGAAGCGGTAGCTGCCGGGTGGCAGGTTGGTGTAGAACGCGGCGCGCCGCTCGCCGGCCTCCTGCCAGTCATGGTCCACGCCTTCGAGCCGGTAGCGGAAGCGCACCCGCTCCGGCATCGCCAGGCTGAGCGCCGTGAACGCCAGTTGCAGGTCGCTGCTGCCCTTGGGCAGCACGACTTCGCGCAATGCTTCACTGGATGCGGGACCGGACGCGTCGCTGGACGCGGCGGCGCCCGCCGGCGCCGGTCCGGCCGGATAACTGCGGCCATCCGATTGCACGGCGCGGAGCTGTACCGGCGGCGCGGCGCGGTTGCGCGGGATCGCGGACGGATCGAGCGTAGCGATGTCGCTGGCGGTGGCGAACCAGAGGCGGCCGTCGCGGTCTTGCGCCAGCGACGGCAAGGGATGCACCTGCTCGGCCCCGCCCAGCAAGCCATCGAGGCCGTCGAAGCGCTCGAACGGCGCCGGCCAGCCGGGTTCGCGCAGCACGCGCGCCACGTCGGCCGCGGCAATGCGGGTGGCGCCGTCGGCGCCGTGCAGCCACAATTCGCCGCCGGCCGTGCGCACGATGCCGGATACGCCTCGGAACGGCTTGCCGCCCTGGCCCGTGACGTGGAACACCTTGTCGCCATCGATCAGGGCCAGGCCGAATTCGCCACCGGCCCACAGGTGGCGGCCATCGGCGCGCAGGGCCAGCACATTGCCCAGTTCCAGGCCATCCGCTTCGCCGAACACACGCACCTGGTCTTGCCGGCCGATGCGGGCAATGCGGTTGCGCAGGTAACCGGCCCACACGTTGCCGGCGCCATCGACCGCCATGGCCATGACCTGCATGCCCGGCTGCGACGGCAGCGCGGCCAGCCCGCCGTTGCGCCGCCAGGCGCCGCCTTCCAGGCGGTACAGGCCGTCGCGCGCCACCGAGATCCAGGGACGTCCGCCGGCGTCGACCGCCAGCGCCTGCGACAGCGCGCCCAGCTCCGGATGGGGCAGCGCCGTGCGCCATGCCACCCGGTCGCCCTCCATGCGCCGCACGTGTTCGCGGTCGGCCAACCAGAGCGCGCCGTCCGGCGCCAGGCAGCTGGCGGAAAAGCCGTGGCCGAACACCTGGCCGCGCAAGCCGTGCGGGCCGGCGCTGTCGGTGCGCGGCGACGCCAGGTCCGAGATCAGCATGCCGCTCCCCATTGTCGCCATGGCGGCCATGGCCGGGTGGTCGAACGGGGCCGCCACCGGCAAGGTATGGATGCGGTTGCGGCGCAGCCGGTCCAGTCCCGTACTGGTGCCGATCCACAGGTTGCCTTCGCGGTCTTCGAAATACGTTTGCGGCAGCGGGCCGCTGATGCCGCTTTCGGTGGTCAGTTGCTGGCCGGGACCGGGCGCGCCGCGCCAGTCGCCGCGGCGCCGTTCCAGGCCGTGCGATTTCAGCAGCCACATGACGCCGGCGCTGTCGAAGAACATGCCGGTGCCGTCCAGTTCCGGCGCGGCGGCGCCCCGGCCTGGCGGCGCGGCCGGGTACACGCGGTAATAGCGGCTGGTGCCGTCGCCGGCCCACAGCGTGCCGTCCGGCCCCTGCGCCATGCCCATCAAGTCCAGTAGCGGCCAGGAACGGGTGAAGCGCGCCTGGCCCGGATCGCGGTAATAGATGCCGCCCTTCACCGACACCCACACCCGGCCCGATGGACTGAACAGCACTTGCCGCGCCACGCCCTGCGGCAGGCCGGATTCCGGCGCCATCCGTTCAAAGCGCGCCGCGCCGCGCGCCAGCACCGCCAGGCCGCCGCCGGTGGCGGCCCAGACCGCGCCATCGGGGCCTTCGGTGATGCTCATGACTATGCCACTTGGCAATCCATCGGCTTCGCTGAAATGACGCACGGCGCCATCGGCAAACAGGCTGATGCCGCCAAAGCGGTAACCGACGAAGAAGCGGCCATCGGCGGCCGCCAGCAAGCCCAGCACGTTGCTCGACAACAGGTGGTGGCCCCCGATGCTGTCCATGCGCTCGAAGGTAATGCCGTCAAACCGGTACAGGCCGGACGGCGTGGCCATCCACAGCCAGCCATCGGTGGTTTGCGCGAATTTCAGCACGTCGCGCGGCGCGCCCTGCAAGCCATTCCAGCGCGTGTGCGCATAGTCGGCCAGCAGGCGGCTCGGCGGTATGGCGGCGGGAGCCGCCGGCGCCGCGGTGGCTGCGGCGCCGGACCTGCCGGCAGCGGCAGCGGCGCGCGCAGCCGTAGTCGCAGCAGCCGTCGGAGCCGCAGGCGGAGTCGCGGTCGTGCTGGCAGTCAGGGCAGCAGTCGTGGCGCCAGCCGAAGCGGCAGTCGCTGCAGTAGTCGTAGCAGCAGGCGAAACAGCAGTCGTGGCGCAGGGGATAAACAGCAGGCACGCCAGCAGCGGCGCCGGCGGCAGGTATAAGCGTCTGAATAATGCAGTCAACAGGTTCGGGGTTGAGTCAGTCCAGCCGCTAGTGTAGCGTGTTCAGTCCACCGTCACATCGAGCACCCGCCACGTCATTTCCGGCGCAAACGGCAACAGCAGGGCCATGCCGGCCGCCCACTGGCTGATGTGCGCACGGTCCAGGTGGTCCGCTTGCGGAAATTCCGTGCCTTCCAGCCACGGCATGTTGGACGCCATCACGCGCCAGTGCGCCCGTTTCTTCAATACCGTGAATTCGCTCCACGGGCACGACAGCGGATCGTTCTGGTCGTAATGGTCGTCCGGACGGCCACACGCCCACGCCATCCATAAATCGCCGGCAATCAGGTAGGCAATGGCGCCCGCATGCGGGTCTTCCAGGCGCACGCCGGCCATGGGGCCGGGCGCAACCCGCTCCCAATCTTCCTCGTAACTGCCGTCGTCGCCGGTTTCATGCAGTGCATCATCGCTGTCGAAGCGCATCCAGCCGGCGTCCGGCGCGTCGCTGACCCAGGGAAAGGCGATTTCGGGTTGCCATTCGCAATGGTTGCCCTCGACCACGGTGGTGCCGGCAAAGCCGGTCTGCGCGCCGAAGCGGGCCAGTTGTTGCGGCAGGTATTTGACGATATGGGTGCGGCTGGCCGGATCGGGGCGGTCGATGGGAATACGCAAGTCGATGTGGAAGCGGGCAGCCTGGAACCACCATACTTGCGTGGTGGTGTCCGTGCTGCCATTGCTGCGCCGGATACCGGTCCGGCGCCACAAGCCCTGGTAAATCGACGGAACGGTCATCAGCGTAAGTCGTCCGTGTAGTAATAAACGGTGCCGCGGATTGCGGACGGAAGCGTATGGAGCGCCGCGGCAAGCGCTGCCGCATCCGGTTCCGACAGGCCTTGTTTGGCGATCGTCACTGGCAAAACGGAAGCGCGTGCAGCTGCACGGTACGAAACAATATGATCGAAATCAGGACGGCTGTCGATCTCCTTGATGAGGTAGCGGCGGGTTCCGTTGCCAACTTGCACATACCGGGCCACCGCGCTGGCTTTCACTTCCGGCGACAGCTTCCGGAACAACATTACCTTATCAATGACGACGGTGGCGCTCCGGTACTCGGTCTTGCCGCCCTGTTCGAAATGGCCGAGCACGAGGTCGGCCTGGAAGCGCTGCAACGGTGCTGGCGCGCCGGGCTGAAGCCGGTCCAGGTCGAATTTTTCCGGCGCCACCGTCCACAGCGTGGTCTTGCCGTCGAGCCGCCGCCGCAGCGCCGCGTCGAGCGCGGCATCGGCCAGGTGTACTTGCAGCACCACCTGGTAATCGTGCGGGGGATGGAACATCGGCAAGTGCGATGTGTACAACCCATCCTTGCCGCCGAACAGGGCCATGCCGTGCTCGCCGTAGGTGGGACCGGGTGCGGGCGGGGCGGCCCACGCGTGCGTGGCGGTGGTAAGCGCCAGGGAAATGATCAATGTTTTCATGCTGCCATGGTATGCTGGAGATCATGTCGCGTACAGCAACATAAATTCACCATTAATGTCCTGTTTGGAAACATGAATCTTACCGACTTGCGCATATTCGTCAGCGCCGCGCGCCTGCCGACGCTGGCCGATGTGGCGCAGGAAACCCACCTGACCCCATCGGCCGTGTCGAAGGCGCTGCGGCGGTTGGAAGACAGCCTGGGCAAGCCTCTGTTCGACCGCAGCGCGCGGCAACTGGTGCTCAACGCCAGCGGTACGCTGTTGCTGCCGCGCGCGCAGGCGCTGCTGGCGCTGGCGGAACAAACCAGGGCCGACGTGCAGGGCGGGGACGCCGAGATCGATTGCAGGATCGCCGGGCCGGCGATCCTGCTGTGGCGGCACGGCGCCGCCCTGGCCGGCGCGCTGCGCGCCTATCCGGAAGCTGGCCTGCGCCTTCTGGCCATGTTCGAAGACGACGCCCTGGCCGCGCTGGCGCGCGGGGACGTCCACGCCGCCATCGTCACCGGCGAAGTGCTCGACGGCCAGGGCGCGCACTGGGGCGGGACATGGGAAAGCGCGCCGCTGGGCGTACTGGCGCAGCATCTGGTGGCCGGGCGGGAGCATCCGCTGGTGAGTGTATGCCGCAGGCATGGCGATGCCGATACCGGGGGCGGCAGCGCAGCGGCGCCGCCGCATGCACACGGCGAAGCGCGTACTGTCCCGCACGCGACTGCCGTGTGCCTGGCCACTGCCGCGCAAGTGCTGGAACATGATTTCGCGTGCCCGTCCCATTCGCTGTTTTGCGGCGAGCGGCGCGGCGCCCGCTCCGACGGCTGGCGCGACGACAGGCTGCCGCGCAAGATCCGCTACTGGACCGACGACCTGCAATTGCTGCTGGCATTCGTGAAATCCGGCGCGGCGCTGGCGTACCTGCCGGATTTCGCCGCGGACGATCCGGCGCTGGTGCGCATCGACGTCACCGACGCCGCCTTTACGTGCCGCGAACAGGTGGCGCTGGTGTATGACGGCGCCTGCGCGCCAGCGTGGCTGCGGCGGCTCGCGGACGTGTGCGCGGCCGCCCCTGACGCCTGAGAACGCCTGCTTCCGTCACATTGCACGCCACATCGCGCGCAAGATTGCACGCACTGCTACGTATTTTCCACGAAGAATATTTTTTCGTGTTTCGGTAGACTGGCGCCACTTTCCAGTTGTTCAAGCAGTTTGTCTCACAGCAGCGCCGCATGACTTGCCGCGCCGGCTTCCGCAGTTTTCCTCGAACGCACAGCGCCACCATGCCAAGGCCGCGGCCGCGTTCGGTTTTAGAAAGAAGAAAAATGAAAAACCTCAAAATCGGCGTCCGCCTGGCCGGCGGCTTTGGCCTTGTTTTGCTGTTGGCGTTATTGATGTTATGGACCGGCATGCGCCACATGCAATCGGTGGCGGACGCCACGCGCGACATGATGCGGCAGCCGCTGGCCAAGGAACGCATGATAGGGGACTGGTACCGCCTGATCCACACCAGCGTGCGCCGTACCACGGCGATTTCCAAGAGCAACGATCCGGCGCTTGGCCCGTTCTTTGCCGCCGAAACTGCCGCATCGACCAGCCAGGTCAATGAGCTGCAAAAGAAGGTGGAGCCGCTGCTGGACGGCGCGGAAGAAAAAGCGCTGTTTGAGCGCATGAAGGAGGCGCGCAAGCGTTACCTTGCCGGCCGCGACGGCATCGTTGCGCTGAAAAAGGAAGGCCGTCTGGCTGACGCCGATGCCCTGCTGGAACGGCAATTCATACCCGACGCCAAAGCGTACCTGGACGCCCTGTCAGGCTTGCTGGAATTGCAGCGCAAGCGCATCGATGACAATGCGGCCCGGATCGACCAGGCATATGAAGCCGACCGCCGCTTCATGCTGGGCTTTGGCGCCGCGGTACTGGTGCTGGGCGCGCTGTGCGCCTGGCGATTGACTGTCGGCATTACGCGCCCGTTGCAGCGCGCCGTGGACGTGGCGTGCGCGGTGGCCGCCAATGACTTGCGCAGCGACATCGTCGTCGACCGGCGTGATGAAACCGGGCGCCTGCTGCAGGCGTTGAAAACCATGAATACCGGCCTGGCCCGCGTGGTGGCGGACGTGCGCGACGGCACCGAGCAGGTGGCCGCGGCGGCCGGGCAGATCGCCGCCGGCAATGCGGACTTGTCGCACCGGACCGAACGCCAGGCCGGCAACCTGGAAGAAACCGCGTCGGCCATGGAACAGTTGAC
>CBIHOX010000224.1:0-7351 GCA_966211685.1 uncultured Pseudoduganella sp. | reverse complement strand
AAGCCGCCCATCTGGATGAGCACCGACCTGCGCGACGGCAACCAGGCCCTGATCGAGCCAATGAGCCCGGAAAAGAAATTGCGCTTCTTCGACATGCTGGTGAAGATCGGGCTGAAGGAAATCGAAGTGGGTTTCCCTTCCGCCTCGCAGACCGACTTTGATTTCGTGCGCAAGCTGATCGAAGAAAACCGCATCCCGGACGACGTCACCATCATCGTCTTGACCCAGTCGCGCGACGAATTGATCCGCCGTACCGTGGAAGCGGCGGCCGGCGCCAAGCGCGCCATCGTGCACCTGTATAACTCGGTGGCGCCGGTATTCCGCAAGGTCGTGTTCAACATGTCGCGCGAAGAAATCGTCAATATCGCCACCACCGGCACCAAACTGGTGAAGGAACTGGTGGCGCAGCATCCGCAGACCCAGTGGGGCTTCGAGTATTCGCCGGAATCGTTCTCCACCACGGAACTCGATTTCTCCAAGGAGATCTGCGATGCGGTTTCCGCCGTGTGGCAGCCGACCCCGGACAACAAGATGATCTTCAACCTGCCGTCCACCGTGGAATGCAGCACGCCGAACGTGTACGCCGACCAGATCGAATGGATGAGCCGCAACCTCGAGCGCCGCGATTCGCTGATCATTTCCGTGCACCCGCACAATGACCGCGGCACCGCCGTGGCGTCGGCGGAACTGGCCGTGATGGCCGGCGCCGACCGCGTCGAAGGTTGCCTGTTCGGCAATGGCGAACGCACCGGCAACGTCGACCTGGTGACCTTGGCGTTGAACCTGTACACGCAGGGCGTGCATCCGGGCCTGGACTTTTCCGACATCGATTCCGTGCGCAAGCTGGTCGAGGAATGCAACCAGTTGCCGGTGCACCCGCGCCACCCGTACGTGGGCGACCTGGTGTTCACGGCGTTTTCCGGCTCGCACCAGGATGCCATCAAGAAGGGCTTCGCCCGCCAGCAGCCCGACGCGTACTGGGAAATCCCGTATTTGCCGATCGACCCGCAAGACCTGGGCCGCAGCTACGACGCGGTGATCCGCGTCAACAGCCAGTCCGGCAAGGGCGGCATGTCGTACCTCTTGGAACAGGAATACGGCCTGGTGTTGCCGCGCCGCCTGCAGATCGAATTCTCGCGCGCGGTACAGGCGGTGACCGACCAGACCGGCCTGGAAATCACGGCACAGGGCATTTATGACGTGTTTGAAAAGGAATACCTGGCGCAGACCTCGCCGTACGCCTACAACGCGCACAAGCTGGTGGAAGACACCAGCAGCGACGAGACCGTGCAGATCGACATCGCGCTGACGCACCGCGGCGCCTCGATGGCGCTGCAGGGCGGCGGCAACGGCCCGATCGACGCCTTCGTCGACGCGCTCGGCCTGGACATCAAGTTGATGGATTACCACGAGCACTCGATCGGTTCCGGCGCCAACGCCCGCGCCGCCTGCTACGTGGAACTGCGCCTCGATAACGGGCCGACGCTGTTCGGCGCCGGCATCGACAGCAATATCGTCACGGCCTCGTTCAAGGCGGTCTTGAGCGCGGTGAACCGCCAGTTGAAGGCGAAGGAAGCGGTGGCGGCCGGCAGTTCGGCTGTCACCGCCTGACAGGCGGCATTCATCGCAGCCAGCCATTGCCTGCTGTAGGGCGGATTAGCGCAGCGTAATCCGCCATCGATGCGCCGCCGCGCTGCCGGCAATGGCGGATTACGCCTTCGGACTCGGCGTCCCCGCTAATCGCCCTACATCAAACTCCACCGCCCTGCCGCGCAAGCGCAGGGCAATTTTGTTTTTTCACGCGCGCCGCTTCACGAACGCGGCCCGCCCCAGCGACCACAAGGTCGCCAGCACGCTGCGCCATGCGCTCATGTCCGGCAACGGCTGCTTGCCGTCGCCAATGCGCGCCAGCTGGTGCTCGTACCAGGTGATCGACAAAAACGTCAGGTGGTCCACCGCCTTGCTGCCGGTGGTCGGGTTCTTCATCTCGATGCGGTAGCCGGGATCGTTGATCAGGCGCGTCGCCAGCGCGGTATCGATCGCCAGCGGGCGCGCCAGGCCCACCAGGTCGGTGGCGCCGTCGGCCAGCGCGGCCTGCACCCCGGCCGACGAGCGGAAGCCGCCGGTCACCATCAATGGCGTGGTCACGCGCCGGCGCACCTGTTCCGCATACGCGAGGAAATACGCTTCGCGCTGCACGGTCGAGGCTTTCGCCGCATGCAGCGGCGCGCCCACCATGGCCGGGCTTTCATAGGTGCCGCCGGATATTTCCACCATGTCGATGCCTTCGCACGCCAGCGCTTCCACCACCTGCATCGATTCATCTTCGCTGAAGCCGCCCTTCTGGAAGTCCGCGGAATTGAGCTTGATGCCGACCGCGAAATCCGCGCCCACCGCGGCACGGATCGCGCGGTACAGTTCCAGCACGAAGCGCAGCCGGTTTTCCAGCGGACCGCCCCAGCGGTCGGTGCGCCGGTTGTGCAGTGGCGACAGGAACTGGCTGACCAGGTAACCGTGCGCCCCGTGGATCTGCACGCCGGTGAAACCCACTTCCTTGGCCAGCAGCGCGCTGCGCGCGAATTTGCCGATGATGGCGCTGATTTCCGCGTCGTCCAGCGCGCGCGGCGGGTTGAACGACTGTTCCAGGCCATGGCCCAGCGGGACGGCCGATGGCGCCACCGGTTGCGGGGTCAGCATTTTCGGGGTCTGCTTGCCCGGGTGGTTCAACTGGGCCCAGAAATGCGTGCCGTGCGCGCGCCCGGCCGCGGTCCAGCGGCGGAACGCGGCCAGGTCGCTGCGGTCGTCCAGCACGACGTTCTTGACTTCGCCGAGGTGGCCGCGATCGATCATGATGTTACCGCTGATGAGCAAACCGATATCGTTTTCCGCCCACACGCGGTACAGGCGCTCCAGCCTGGCGGTGGGATCGTGCCGGCCATCGGCCAATTGTTCACTCATGGCGGACTTGGCCAGGCGGTTTTTCAACACGATGCCGTTGGCCAGGGTAAATGGCGCGCCGGCGCGGGCGGATACGGTGTGGTTCATTGCGGGCTCCTCGGATTATGACGGATGTCATAATCGGAATTATAGACAGGTTTATGCCAAATGTCATAATATTCGTGGCATGAGTTCAGGAACCCGAGACAAAATGGTGGCCGGCGCCACCGAATTGCTGAGCCGGCGCGGCATGCATGGCACCAGCCTGCGTGAAGTCGTGCGCCATACCGCCACGCCCAGGGGGTCGATCAGCTACCACTTCCCCGGCGGCAAGGCGCAATTGATCGAAGCCGCCGTGCAGCTGGCGCAGCAGCAGGTCAGCGCCATCCTGGCAGATTTGCTGCACCGGCATGGTGCGGTGGCAGGTGTGCGCGCGGCGTTCGCGCTGCGCGGCCAGTCACTGCTTGACAGCCGTTTCGAGGAAGGCTGCCCGGTGCTGGTGGTGGCGGTGGAACGCTACACCGACGACGCCAGGGAAGCGCCCGATGCGGCAACCCAGCAGCAATTGCTGGACGCCGCCAACCAGGCATTCGGCGTCTGGCAAGCCATGGTGGCGGCGTCCCTGCAGGCCGAGGGGGTCGACGCGGCGCGCGCGCAGCGGCTGGCCGCGCTGGTGCTGTCGTCGATGGAAGGTGCGGTGGCGCTGTGCCGCGCGGCGCTGGACTTGCGGGCGCTGGACGACGTGGCCGAGGAAGTGGCGCTGCTGCTGCAGTCAGCCATTGATGGCGGCAAGGAAAGCAGCGCATCAGTGTAGGGCCGATTAGCCGGCGCAGCCGGCGTAATCCGCCAAGTGCGTGCATCCCCAAGATGCAATTCATGTGCAGGTATTTAGCGCGCCAGCCGTATCCCCATGAATTGCCAGCGCGCGTGCGCCGGGAAGAAATTGCGGTAACTGGCGCGCGCATGCCCTGCCGGCGTGGCGGACGACGACCCGCGCAACACGTACTGGTTCACCATGAACTTGCCGTTGTATTCGCCGATCGCGCCCGGGGCCGGCTTGAATCCCGGATAGGGCGCATAGCTGCTGGACGTCCATTGCCAGCAGTGGCCAAACAATTGACGCAAGCCCGGCAGCGCGGCCGCGGTTTCCCATTCGGCTTCGGTCGGCAGGCGCGCGCCGCGCCAGTGGGCATAGGCGTCGGCTTCGTACAGCGAGACGTGGGTAACCGGCGCGTCCAGGTCCAGCGGCGCGCGTCCGTGCAAGGTGAACTCGCTCCACTGCCCCGCCGCGTCGCGCCGCCAGTACAGCGGATGGCGCCACCCTTCGGCGCGCACGCGGTCCCACCCTTCGGCCAGCCACAGCGCGGGATCGGCATAGCCGCCGGCTTCGATGAAGGCCAGGTATTCGCCATTGGTGACGAGGCGCGAGGCCAGTTCGAACGGCGCCACATATACCTGGTGGCGCGGCAATTCATTGTCGAAGCAAAAGCCCTCGCCCGTGTGCCCGATGGCCGCCAGGCCGCCGCCGCCCGCCAGCCACTCGATCGCGCCCGCCGGCGCGGCGGTGGGCGCGGGGCCCGGCGCATATGCCGGCTGCAGCGGATTTTGCGCCAGCAAATGCGTCACATCGGTGACGATCAATTCCTGGTGCTGCTGTTCATGCTGCAAGCCCAGGGTGACCAGCGCGTGCAGTTCGGCGCCGTCGGCCGCGCCGCTGCCTGCCAGCAGGCGCGCCATGCGCGCATCGACCTGCTCGCGGTAGGCGCGCACCTCGGCCATCGGAGGCCGCGTCAGCAAGCCGCGCTGCGGGCGCGGGTGCTTGTCGCCGACGCCGTTGTAGTACGAATTGAACAGCACCCGGAACGCCGGGTGGAATGGCTGGAAGCCCGCTTCGAAGCGCTCCAGGATGAAGGTCTCGAAAAACCACGTGGTGTGCGCCAGGTGCCATTTGACCGGGCTGGCGTCCGGCATCGATTGCGCGCAGCAATCCTCGTCCGACAGTGGTTGCGCCAGCGCCAGCGACTGCGCGCGCACCGCGGCATAGTGTTCGGACAGGGTCATGCCAGCCCCATGGCGCGCGCATGCACCACCGCGAACCAGCCGGCGTCGTCGGTCCAGGTGCGGGTGGCGGCAAAGCCCGCGTCGCGCAACAGTTCGACGAAGGTGCGCGGCGTGTATTTGTAGCTGTCTTCCGTGTGTATGCGTTCGCCGCGCGCGAAATGGCGCTCGGCATGCGATTCGCCACGCGGCCACGCCACCGACAGCGCCTCGCGCGCTTCCAGGTGCATTTCAATGCGGCTTTCCTCGGCGTTGAAGAACGCGCGGTGCTGCCATTGCGTGACGTCGAAGTCCGAGCCGATCAGGCTGTTCACGTGGCGCAGCATGTTCAGGTTGAAGGCCGCCGTGACGCCGATCGCATCGTCATACGCGGCGTCCAGGGTGGCGCTGGGCTTGACCAGGTCCACGCCGATCAACAGGCTGCATTCGCCGGCGCTGCTGGCGCGCAGGCGCTTGAGGAAGGCCACCGCTTCGTGCGGCGTGAAATTGCCGATCGACGAACCCGGATAAAAGAACACGCGGCCCTGGCGGCGCACGGTGTCGGGCAGCGCGAACGCGCTGGAAAAATCGAGCGCCAGCGCCGTCATGTCGATGGCGGGAAAGCGCTGGCGCAGGCGCAGCACGGCTTCGTTGAGGAAATCGCGTGAAATATCGATCGGCACGTACTGGGAAGGCCGCAGCAGCGGAAACAGGCTGGCCGCCTTGGCGCAATTGCCCGCGCCCAGGTCGATCAGGGTGCAACCCTCGCCGACGGCGCGCGCGATGTCGGCGCCATGCCGTTCGAATATGGCCGCCTCGGTGCGGGTCGGGTAATATTCCGGCAATTCGCAAATGGCTTCGAACAGGCGCGAGCCGAGGCTGTCGTACAGGTACTTGGGCGAAATCGACGCCCGGCGCGCCAGCAGGCCGGCGCTGATTTCTGCAATCGTGGCGGCGCTGCCCTGGGGCGTGGCGGCAGGCCGGTTACTGACATCTGGCGGAATCACGCGGATCGCCGCGGTACGGGACATATGCATAGTGTGCTCATTGTGACGTTTAACGGGCGCCACCGGCGGGCCGCTGCCGATGCATGGTTTTGCTATCATAGCTGAATATCAAAATAACGTAGCCGTATATGCAACATCCGTGCGGCAACCCACTCTCCAACAACTTAGGATCACCTGATGAAAATTTCCGCCTTGCGTACTGTCCAGTCGCTGTTTGCCGCTTCGCTGCTGTTTGCCGCCGCCCACGCGCCGGCCCAGCAAGTGTTGCGCGTCTCGGCCATTCCCGATGAAAAGCCGACTGAATTGCAGCGCAAGTTCAAGCCGCTCGGCGACTACCTGGAAAAGAAACTGGCGATGAAGGTGGAATTCACGCCCGTCACCGATTACGCCGCGTCGGTCGAAGGCCTGGTGGCCGGCAAGCTCGATATGGTGTGGTTCGGCGGCTTCACGTTCGTGCAGGCCAAGGAGCGCAGCAAGGGCCAGGTGGTGCCGCTGGTGCAGCGCGCGGAAGACGAGAAATTCCGTTCGGTGTTCATCACCACCAACAAGGATATCCATCAGTTGTCGGACCTGAAAGGCCGCACCCTGTCGTTCGGCTCGGAAAGTTCCACCTCGGGCCACCTGATGCCGCGTTCGTTCCTGCTGGGCGCGAAAATCAACCCGGACACCGACTTGAAGCGCGTCGCGTTTTCCGGCGCGCATGACGCCACCGTGGCGGCCGTCGCCGGCGGCAAGGTCGACGCGGGTGCGCTGAACATTTCGGTTTGGGAAAAACAGGTCGAAGAGAAGAAAGTCGACCCGAACGTGGTGCGCGTGTTCTACACCACGCCAGGCTATTACGACTACAACTGGACCGTGCGCGCCGACATGCCGGCCGCGCTGAAGAAGAAGATCACCGACGCGTTCCTGGCGCTGGACCCGAAAAACCCGCAGGACAAGGAAATTTTGGACTTGCAGCGCGCCTCGAAGTTCGTGCCGACCAAGGTGGAAAACTATGCCGCCATCGAGGCGGCTGCCGTCAACGCGGGCTTGCTGAAAAAATAACGGATGCCTGACGCTGTCTATGATTTGCGCGGCCTGACCGTGCGGCACCTGGCCGCCGGCCGCGCGCCCGCGCTGGAAAACGTGACCCTGCACATCGCGGCGGGCGAGCAGGTGGCCGTGATCGGCCCGTCCGGCGCCGGCAAGACCACGCTGCTGGCCACGCTGGCCTGCGCGCACCGCCCCGATGGCGGCGCGTTCACGGCCTTTGGCTGTGACCCGTGGTCGCTCGATAACCGCGCGCGCCACCAGTTGCGCGCGCGCCTGTTCCTGGCGCCGCAAACGCCGCCGCTGCCGCCGCGCCAGCGCGTGGTGACGGCCGTGCTGGC
>CBIHOX010000223.1:0-7379 GCA_966211685.1 uncultured Pseudoduganella sp. | reverse complement strand
GAATTCGAATACCTGCTGGACTTCCTGAAGGAAGCGCAGATCGACCGCCTCGGCTGCTTCGCGTATTCGCCGGTGGAAGGCGCCACCGCCAACGAACTGGCGAACCCGGTGCCGGACGAAGTGCGCGAAGAGCGCCGCGGCCGCGTCATGCTGTTGCAGGAAGAGATTTCGCGCCAGCGCCTGCAGGCCAAGGTCGGCAAGACCGTGCGCGTGCTGATCGATGAATTGACGCCAAGCGGCGCCAAGGGCCGCTCGGCCGCCGATGCGCCGGAAATCGACGGCATCGTGTACGTGAAAAAACCGTTCGAGCCGCACAGGAAACTCGCGGTCGGCCAGTTCGTCGACGTGCAGATCACGCGCGCCGACGCCCACGACCTGTGGGGCGAGGCATGACCAGGTCGCTGCAGACTTCCCTGGTCCATACCGACTACGAAGCCCCGGCGGGCTTCGACGCGTTCCCGACCCCGATCCACCATGCGTCGACCGTGCTGTTCAAGAACGTGGCGGCGCTGCGCTCGGGCGAGTGGAAAGAGAAGAATGCCTATACCTACGGCCTGCACGGCACGCCCACCACGTTCACGCTGGAAGCGCGGCTGGCCGACATCGAAGGCGGCCTGTATTGCCTGTTGGCGCCGAGCGGCCTGGCCGCCATCGCCATGATCGACTTTGCACTGCTCAAGGGCGGCGACGACGTGCTGTTGCCCGACAACGTCTACAACCCGAACCGTGAACTGGGCCGCTGGCTGGCCGACTTCGGCGTGACCGCGCGCTATTACGATCCGCTGGTGGGCGCCGGGATCGCGGAACTGATCCAGCCCAACACGAAGCTGGTCTGGACCGAGGCGCCCGGTTCGGTATCGATGGAAGTGCCGGACTTGCCGGCGATTTGCGCGGCGGCCCATGCAAAAGGCGCGCTGGTGGCGCTCGACAATACGTGGTCGGCCGGGCTGGCGCTGCGCGGGTTCGACCTCGGCGTGGACATCGTCATGCAGGCGCTGACCAAATACCAGTCGGGCGGTTCCGACGTGCTGATGGGCGCCGTGATCACGCGCGACCGCACCGTCCATGACCGCATCGCGACGGCGCACATGCGCCTGGGCATGGGCGTCGGCGCCGACGACACCTACCTGGTGCTGCGCGGCCTGCCGACCATGAAGCTGCGCTTCGAAGCGCATGACCGCGGCGCGCGCAAGGTGGCTGCATGGCTGAAGACGCGGCCGGAAATCAGCAGGGTGCTGCACCCTGCGTTCGAGGATTGCCCCGGCCACGATACGTGGCGGCGCGATTTCACTGGCGCCGGCGGCCTGTTTTCCGTGCTGTTCGACCCGAGTTATACGGAAGAACAGACCGACCGGTTTGTCGACGAATTGAAACTGTTCGGCATCGGTTACAGCTGGGGCGGGGCCAACAGCCTGGCCGTGCCATACCGCATCCAGGCCATACGCCGCCAATGGCAGCATGGAGGCGTGCTGGTGCGCTTCAATATCGGGCTGGAAGAGCCGGACGACCTGATCGCCGACATTGCCCAGGCGCTGGCCAAGATGTGACGGCCGGGGGGCGCGTGGGGAGCCACTTGGGTGGCCACGTTTCTGGTCAACCGCCGCTCACCGGCCGCACGTGATCCGTCGCTTGCGGTCAATTACAGGTGATCACCGGTGTGCTTTCCACCGCGTGGCTGTCCGCGCCCTTGCCTTGCCGCTCCACGGTTTCGCGCCTGGCCACGCATTGGGTCAGGCGCGGGTCGAGCTTGCGCACCAGTACCACCGACGTATTGCTGTATGTGCAGCCGACCCAGGCGTCGCCGGTTTTACTGTCCGGCAGGCGCCAGCGCTGGTCGTCGCCGGCTTCCGCCGGCAACGGGCGGTCGTCGGCGGGATTGCCGAGATAGAGCCGCGTTTGTTCCAGGCGGAATTCCGCCGCGCCGCCGACCGGTTCCCAGCCGTCGGCTGTCGTCACGGCGGTGGAGGCCAGGATGGTGGCGGGACAGACGATATCGTCGGCGGCCGCCGCGCCGGCGCCCGCACCCAGCGCCGTAATGGTTGCAATGGTTGAGATCAGCGTGTTCAGTGAGGTGCGCATGATGCACTCCGTCCTTCAATACAATGCCGTACCCGCGCGCCTGGCTTCGCGGAATGCCTGCCAGTCCAGCTCCACCTGTACGGAGTAGCCGTAAGCAAAGGATACAAGTTCTTGTTGGAAACTTCTACTGCTTCCAAGTAATTCGGTGATGTGCCGTACGATGTCGTGGCGGCCACTTGCGTGTGCCGCATCGTCATCGGCCAGCGCATGGGCCGACGCCAGCGCCTGCCCCAGGTAGCGCGCCGCGGTTTCCAGCCTGGCCGCCGTGGTCAGGTCCTGTGGGTCGAAATCGCGGTCACTGCCGGATTTTTCATGCACATAGCAATGCATGCCTTCCACCATGGTCCAGCCGTTCATGGGATCGGGGTAAATTTGGTGCGCACGCTGCGTGCGCGCCTGGCGGCAGCCTTCGTGGCCACCGTACAATTCCGGCGGCAGCGCGGGGCCGCCGGCGCCGCACACCGCGCTTGGCATTGCTTGCTTCACTTCCAGCAAGACCTGGTCGCCGTTGCCGCGCAATAGCAGGTACCAGCGCATCTTGCCCAGGCTGCCCATGCCGGCCCCAAGGCGCTGGCGCACGTCGAGCACGTCATAAAATGTGGCGCCCTGGCGCAGCGCGGGCGGGATCGACGCGGCATAATTGTCCATGGCTGCCAGCAGTGCGCCGCGCGTGCCGGACGCCACCGGCGCCAGGTCTTCATGTGCTTCGACGAAGGCGCGCAGGCCGCCGGCATTGCGCACCGTGTATTTGTCCAGCAGCCGCGCCGGGGCGGCCTGGGCGGCACGGCGTATGGTGTCCTGGACGATGCCGCTGGTGTTGTCTTCCGTCAGGCGCTGGCCCAGTTCATCGCGGTTGCCGCGCAGGGTGGCCATGCGCGCCTCATAGGCGCCGGCCAGCGCATTGATGGCGGCCGTGATGCCGCCGTCGGCAATGTGGTTTTGCCGGCCCAGCAGCACCATGCCGGCGGCCAGCCGGCGCAAGTCCCAGATGTACTGCCCGAAATAGCCTTCATCGAAGTCGGCAATGCCGAACACCGCCGTGCCTGTGCTGTCAAGCCGTGCGCCGAAATTGCCGATGTGGGCATCGCCGGTCAGCCAGGTGAAGGCGGTGTGTTCCGTGGTGAACGCGGACGGGTGGGTCGCCATGTCCAGGTAAAACAAATGCGCGGTGGCGCGGAAAAACGGGAACGCCGACGACGCGTTGGCCATTTTTTCCATGCGCGTCTTCAAGTCGGCCCGGTTGTGCGCGGCAAACTGGTGGTGGTGGGCATACAGTTGGCCAGCCACCCAGCTGGGACGCGACCTGGCCACGAAATTCGTCACGGGATTGACCATGTTCACTCTCCTCGGGTCATGCACTGGCACCAGCGTATGTCATTTCCAATTGGAAATATTATCCTTGCTCAAGCATCAGGGCATGGCGCGGTTTTCATTCAGGTCGACCAGCCCCTTGATCAGGCGGTACGCCTTCCACAGCCACGCGCCAGCCATGATCACGATGGCCAGCGGAATGCCGATGATGGTGAACCACAGGACGCCGCCAATGAACATCCACACCAGGTACCACCAGAATGAGCGGATTTGCCAGCTGTGGTGGCTGTGCACGAAGGTGCCCGCGGTTTCCGGCCGTTTCACGTAATTGATGATGAGCGGGATAAAGGAAAACGCGCCCAGGGAAAACACGAAACTGACGGCATGGATGATGTACAGCCACCATGCCGTGTTTTTTGCCGATGCCACCGGGCCGTCAAGAACCAGATCTGTTGCCATGTCACTCTCCCCGCCGCGCGGAATTAAATTGATGTGTAGATTTTAGCAATATTTCCTGCTGTTCGCTGGGTTTGCAATGGTGTTGTCCAGGTCAATAAGTGGGGGGCGGCTTCAAAAACAACAAGATGTCCGCGGCGTATCGTGCGCGCCATGATGGTGAAACGGCAATGTTATATTTTCCCAGGCGTTGCAGGCGCGGTGCCGGCAGGCGCATACGGGAGGCGGGGAATGAAAAAGTTTGTGCTGAAACTGTGTGCCTTGCTGGCACTGTCGTGGATCACGGTGACCGGCCACGCGGCCGGCTATACCCAGACCAAATATCCGATCGTGCTGGTGCACGGCCTGTTCGGTTTTGACAGCATCGGGTCCTATGACTATTTCTATGGCGTGGCCAATGCGCTGCGCAGCGGCGGCGCCAGCGTCTACCTGGTACAGGTATCGGCCGCCAATTCCACCGAAGTGCGCGGCGAGCAATTGCTGACCCAGGTGCAGCAAATCCTGGCCGTCAGCGGCGCATCCAAGGTCAACCTGATTGGCCACAGCCATGGCAGCCCGACCGCGCGCTACGTCGCATCGGTGCGGCCCGATTTGGTGGCGTCCGTCACCGGCGTGGGCGGTGTCAACAAGGGCTCCAAGGTCGCGGACGTGGTGCTGGCGACAGCGCCGGACAGCGCGTATCCGGTGCTGGAAGCGTTTTCCGCGCTGATGAGCGCGCTGGGCGGCGATCCCACGCTGCCGCAGGACGCGCGCGCGGCGGCGGAATCGCTGAGCACCGCGGGTTCGCTGGCATTCAACCAGCGCCACCCGCAGGGTGTCCCGGCCAGCGCATGCGGGGAGGGCGCCTACCAGGACAACGGCATTTATTATTTTTCGTGGAGCGGCGCGAAAATCCTCACCAACCCGCTCGACGTGGTCGACCTGCATTTCCTGCTGACGACGCAAGCGTTCAATGGCGAACCCAATGACGGGCTGGTGGCCACCTGTTCCACCCACCTCGGCAAAGTCATCCGTGACAATTACCGTTTGAACCACCTCGATGAAGTCAACCAGATGTTCGGGTTGACCAATATCTTCGAGACCAACCCGCTGACCCTGTACCGCCAGCACGCGAACCGCCTGCAGGGGCTGGGGCTGTAAGCGGTGCGCACGCGTATCCTGGCGGCCGGCGCGGCGCTGGCCCTGGCGGTGGCGGCTGGTGTCGCCCTGTGGCGCCCGCCGGGCCAGGCGCCCGTCATGACGCCGGCCGGGCCGGGCGCGGCGCCGGTGTCGCAGACGGCGCCGTTCGTCCCGTCGATGGCCGGCACCCGGCCGGACGGCGCCGCGCGGCAGGACGCCGCACAACAGCTGGTGGTCGATGCGGAACTCGGCTACCTGTTCGACTATTACCTGGCCGGGCTCGGTGAGCGCGAACTGGGCGCGGTCCGGGCGGAAATCGAAAGAGAACTGGACCGCCGGCTGGCGCTGCCGGCCGCGCGCCAGGCCAAGGTCTTGCTTGGCAAATACCTGGCCTACAAGCATGCGCTGGCCACCCTTGAAGCGTCACTCCCGCCCGGCAAGGACTTGCTGGCCGGCGCCCGCGCGCGGCGCGAAGCCATGCTAAAACTGCGCAAGACGTATTTTACGGAACAGGAAAGCGCCGGCCTGTTCGGCGCGGCGGACGCCTACGACGCCGATGCGCTGGCGCGGCTGGAAGTCACGCAGGACAGGCAATTGACGGCGCAGCAGCGCGCCGCCCGGCTGGCGCAGCTCGACGCGGCGCTGACGCCGGAACAGCGCGCGCAGCGCGAGGCGCCTGTCGCGATCATGAAGGTGGAGGAAACAGTGGCGCGCATGCGCGCGCAGGGCGCCGGCGACAATGAAGTATACCGCGCCCGCGCCGCGGCGTTCACGCCCGAAGCGGCCGCGCGGCTGGCGGAGCTGGACCGCGAACAAGCGCAATGGCAGGCGCGCATTGCCGCCTACCGCGAACAGCGGCGCCAGATCGCGCCTGGCGACACCGAAGCGTTGCAGCGGCTGCGCGACGCCGGGTTCAGCGCGCAGGAACAGAAACGGCTGGCCGCGTACGAATGACGCGGCCGGGCGTCTGGCTTACGTGTGCAGCAAATTCAGGATACCGTCCAGGCCGACGAAATTCAGCGCCACGCTGGCCTGTTCGCGCACCACCGGCTTGGCGCGGAACGCCACCGACATGCCGGCCACGCTCATCATCTTGAGGTCGTTGGCGCCGTCGCCCATGACGATGGCTTGCGACGTGTCGATGCCCATCGATGCGCACACGTGTTCCACGGTGCGCTTCTTGACGTCGGCGTCGACGATTTCCCCCAGCACGTTGCCGGTCAGCTTGCCGTCGACGATTTCGAGTTCATTGGCCAGCGTGAAGTCCAGTCCCAGGCGTTCCTTCAGGCGCTTGGTGAAGAACGTGAAGCCGCCCGACACCAGCAGGGTTTTCAGGCCGGCGGCCTTGACGGCGGCCAGCATGGCTTCCGCGCCCAGCGACAGTTGCAGCCGCTCGTCATAGACCCGTTCCAGTGCCGAGGCATCGAGGCCCTTGAGCAGCGCCACGCGCTTGCGCAGGCTGGCCGAGAAATCCAGTTCGCCGCGCATGGCAGCTTCCGTGATTTCCGCCACCTGCGGCTTCAAGCCCTGCATGTCGGCGATTTCATCGATGCACTCGATGGTGATCAGCGTGGAGTCCATGTCCATCGCCACCAGGCGGAATTCGTCGAGGCGGTGCACGCCCATCATGTAGGTCGCATCGAGTTGCGCGGCGTGGGCCGCCACCTCGATGGTGTGGCGCAGCGCCACGGAATACGTGATGCCTTCGCAGCGGATGGCGTTGTCGGAAATGCGCACGATGCGCTGTGGCGCGGTCAGCGCGGCAATGCGTTCCAGGGCAGGCATGCAGGAACCGAGGCCTTGCAGCACCAGGTTCATGGTGTAGTCGTTCGTGTTCATTGGGTGAGTTGTTTAATGGCGTTCTTGATTTGCGTAACGCGCGCCGCCAGGTCCGGCATGTTGGCGGCGATCCTGAGCTTGTCCTGCCCGTTCAATTTGATCTGCTTGTTCTTTTGGATCAGCGTGATGATGCGCATCGGGTCGATGGGCGGCTTGGGCATGAACTGCAGCGTGGCCGCTTCGCCGTGGGCGTCGATCTTGACGATACCCACGGTGGCGGCCTGGATGCGCAGGCGGTGCGTTTCGATCAGCGCGCGGGCCGCGTCGGGCAGCTTGCCGAAGCGGTCGATCAATTCTTCCTGCAGGTCGTCGATCTGGTCTTGCCGTTCGCAATTGGCCAGCCGTTTGTAGATCGACAGGCGCTCGTGCACGTCGCCGCAGAAGTCGTTGGGCAGCAGCGCCGGCACGTGCAGGTTGATTTCCGTGGTGGACGACAGCGGCGCGGCGAGGTCCGGTTCCTTGCCGGCCTTGAGCGCGCGCACCGCTTCGTTGAGCATGTCGGTGTACAGCTGGAAGCCCACTTCCAGCATTTCGCCGGACTGGTTTTCGCCCAGCACTTCGCCGGCGCCGCGGAT
>CBIHOX010000222.1:0-7421 GCA_966211685.1 uncultured Pseudoduganella sp. | reverse complement strand
GATGTTCGAAGATACCTGCGGCAACCTGATCAACCTGGTGCAGCCGCTCTAGGCCCGGCTGCCGGCGCCCATTGGCGGCGGGCGGCGCACGAGGGTGCGCGGCTGTCGATGCGCAGCCGGCAATGCCTACATGCCAAACAAGTCGCGCGAATCAAGCAGCGCGTAAACGATCTCCGGCTTGCGTTTCATGCAGCGACGGATCGCGGCCGGCACCGCCTCGCGCGTTTTGCGGCACAGGCCGGGCTGGTCGGCCAGCTCGATGGCCAGGCCCATCACGGTGCGCACTTCATTGTCGCCCGGTTCGATGGTCAGCACGATGCCGAGCTGCTGCCTGAGTTTGTCGGCGATGCGCAGCAATTCGTCATACGTCTCGATGGCCTCGATGCGTGCGCACAGGCGCTTTTCCTCTTCCTTCGTCAGGCGCAGGATGGTGCAATCCGCGCCCGGGGTCTCGAGCAGCTCGTCGCGCCGGCACACGCACGCGCCGGGCGGGCATTCCTTGCGAATCGGGAAAGGCAGGTCCGGCATGGGTCACCTCCGCGCGCAGTCATGACGTCAGGCGCCCAGCAGCGCGCAAAACCGCTCCATGTCGACATTGCCGCCGCTGATGACGACACCCACCCTCTTGCCGCGCAACGCGTCGCGCCGCGCGCGGGCGGCGGCGAAACCCAGGCAGCCGGTCGGTTCGGCCACGATCTTCATGCGCGCGGCAAGAAAGCGCATCGCATCGACCAGTTCCGCATCGGTGGCCGTGACGATATCGTCGACGTCGCGCCGGATGATTTCGAACGTGTACTGGCCCAGGTGCTGCGTCTGTGCGCCATCGGCAATGGTCTTGGGCGTATCGATGTGGACGATGCTGCCGCTCTGGAACGAGCGCTGGCCATCGTTGCCGGCTTCCGGTTCCACGCCGATGATGCGGCAGCCCGGCGACAGCCTGCGCGCCGCCAGCGCGGACCCGGCCAGCAGTCCGCCGCCGCCCAGCGGCACGAACAGCACGTCCAGCGGACCGGTTTCCTCGATCAATTCCTTCACCGCCGTGCCCTGCCCGGCGATCACGTCCGGGTGGTCATAGGGTGGAATCAGGGTCATGCCATGTTCCTGCGCCAGCTGGCGGCCGATGGCTTCGCGGTCTTGCGTGTAGCGGTCGTACAGCACCACGTTGCCGCCATAGCCGCGCGTGGCGGCGACCTTCGCGGCCGGCGCATCTTCCGGCATCACGATGGTGGCGGGGATGCCCAGCAGGCGCGCCGACAGCGCAATGGCTTGCGCATGGTTGCCCGACGAAAAAGCCACGACGCCGGCCTGGCGCTGCGGGTCCGTAAAGCGCGACAGCGCGTTGTAGGCGCCGCGGAACTTGAACGCGCCCATGCGCTGCAGGTTTTCACATTTGAAGAACAGGTGCGCGCCGGTGTCGTCATCGGCCGTGCGCGACGTCATGACCGGGGTGCGGTGGGCATGGCCGTCGATGCGCGTGGCGGCGGCGGCCACGTCGTCGTAGGTGGGCAGTATCAGCATGGCATCCTTTACAAGATCTGTGCCGATGCAGCATAAGCCAGGCGCGATGCGTTCGTCAAACCGTGGCGCGCGCCGCGCCATCACGCGGCGCCTGGCGCGATCGTGGCGGGATACTGCGGCGGCCGGCGATGCAGCGTGGCCTGCTCGAACGCATACGCCATGCCGATCAGGCTGGCGTCGCTGTAGGGCGCGCCGACCAGCGACAGGCCCACCGGCAAGCCATGCACGTAGCCGGCCGGCACCGTGATGTGCGGATAGCCCGCCACGGCGGCGGGCGAGGAAAAGCTCATGCCGGTATTGTCGCCGGCAAGGAAGTCGGTCAGCCACGCGATGCTGCCGGTCGGCGCCACCAGGCCGTCCAACTGGTGTTCGGCCAGCACCTGGTCGATCCCCTCGTCGCGCGCATAGCGGTGGTTGTGCGCCAGCGCGTCGCGGTAGGCCTGCTCGTCCAGGCCACCCTTGGCTTGCGCGCGTTCGAGCACGTCCTGCCCGAAGTACGGCATCTCTTGCGCGCTGTGGCGGCGGTTGAATTCGATCACGGCCGCCATGTCCTGCACCGCCGCGCCGGGCGCGTACTGCTTCAGGTACGCCGCCAGGCCGGCCTTGAATTCATACAGCAGCACGTCCATTTCCGTGGCGTCGTAGCGGCTCACGTTGGGCACCTGCACGTCCACCAGCGTGGCGCCCTGCGCCTGCAGCACGCGCAGCGCCTCGTGGATCTTCGCGTCGATGTCGGCCCGGTGGCCGAAGAAATTGCGCGCCACGCCAAGGCGCTTGCCGCGCAGCGCGTGCACGTCGAGCGCCTGCGCATAATCGCCGGTGCGGCCGCGGCCCCCTTCCGTGACGGGATCGTCGGGATCGCAGCCGGCCATGGCCGTCAGCAGCAGCGCCGCATCGGCCACCGTGCGCGCCATCGGGCCGGCAGTGTCCTGCGCCTGCGCGATCGGGATGATGCCGCTGCGGCTGACCAGCCCCAGGGTGGGCTTGATGCCGACCAGGCCGCAGATCGACGCCGGCGACACGATGGAGCCATCGGTTTCCGTGCCTACCGCCACCGTGGCCAATGCCGCCGCCACGGCGGCCGCCGAGCCGGAACTCGAGCCGCTGCAGTTGCGGTCCAGCGCGTAGGGGTTGCGCGTCAGGCCGCCGCGCGCGCTCCAGCCGCTGACCGCTTGCGACGAACGCATGTTGGCCCACTCGGACAAGTTGGTCTTGCCCAGGATGACGGCGCCGGCGGCGCGCAGGCGCGCCACCAGGCATGCGTCGCGCGCGGCGCGCACGCCGGCCAGCGCCAGCGACCCGGCCGTGGTGCACATGCGGTCGCCGGTGGCAATGTTGTCCTTGATGAGCACCGGTATGCCGTGCAGCGGCCCGCGCACCTTGCGGTGCAGCCGCTCGCGGTCCATTTCCAGCGCGATTTTCAGCGCTTCCGGGTTGAGCTCGATGACGGCGTTCAGGCGCGGCCCGGATTTATCCACGCTCTTGATGCGGGCCAGGTATTGCGACGTCAATGCGTGCGATGTCAGCTTGTGCGCCGCCATCGATTCCTGCTGCGCCATCACGCCGGCATCGAGAATGCCGGGCTTGTACATCGAGGCCGGCGTGGCCGGCCCGCCCGCGGTCATGGGCACGGCCGGTGCCGCCGGGTCGGACGGCACGTGCAAAGGGTGTGGCGCCGCGTCGGTGCGCGGCAGGCCGGCAGCGGCGCCCGCTGCCAGCCCCATCCGGACAAAATCCCTACGGTCCATGCCAGCTCCCGGCCTGGTGCAGCGCGGGGACTTTGCCCCACGGCATCCGCTGCCCGATTTTTACGCTGTCGCGTATGCCAGAGATTGTTCAGCAGTACCGTGCGGCGGTTTTTTTGATAACTGATGCAGAATTTGACGGCTAAATTTCGACAACCTTTAAGATACTTTTCTTACGATAATGCAAGCGAACTCGTCAACTATCATCCAAAGCAGCCTGAGCGCGACCGACATCGGTCCGCGCCTGTCAGGCAACGGCCGCTACGCCGCCTTTACCACCAACCAGGCCCTGCTTGGCGCCGACGCCAACCTGGCCACCGACATCTACGTGCGCGACTTGCAGTTAGGCACGATTTCGCTGGCATCATCGGCGACCGGCAGCACGGCCGCGCTGACCGGCATCTCGTCCGGCGCCAGCTTCAGTGCCGACGGACAGGCCGTTGCTTTCCAGTACGCCAACGGCACTGCCCCGGTCGACATCATGGTGAAAAACCTGGCCACCGGCGTACTGGCCAATGCCTCCACCAACAGCAGCGGTGTCGACGCCAATGGCCACAGCTACAATGCCGTGTTGTCGGGCAATGGCCGTTATGTCGCTTACCTCAGCAAGGCAACCAACCTCGTGGCGAGCGACGCCAATGGCCACGATGACGTATTCCTCAAGGATTTGCAAACCGGTGCCGTGCAGAATATTTCCACCACGGCGGCCGGCGTGCAGGCCAATGCGGACAGCAAGGAAATCGCGCTGTCCAGCGATGGCCGGTTCGTCGCGTTCACCAGCTATGCCAGCAACCTGGCGCCCAACGACAACAGCTATGCGGACATCTTCCTGAAGGATACCGCGAGCGGCGCGCTGTTGCGCGTCAGCGCGGATTCGGCCGGCAACGCCGCCAATGGCAACAGCGACCACGCCGCGTTTTCCGCCGATGGCCGCTACGTGGTGTTTGCCAGCCAGGGCAGCAACCTGGTATTCAACGACAGCAACGGCACGCGCGACATCTTCCGCAAGGACTTGATGACCGGCGAAACCGTGCGCGTATCGGTCACGGCCGATGGCGTGCAGGTCACGGGCGATTCCAGCGACGCCTCGATTTCCGCCGATGGCCGCTACGTCGTGTTTTCCAGCACTGGCCGCTTCACTGCCGGCGATACCGACGGCAAATCCGACATCTTCCTCAAGGACATGGTGACGGGCGCCGTCACGCGCCTGTCGCAATCGGGCTCGGCCGATGACTACAATTACCTGGAAAGCGGCGCCCTGTCGGCCGACGGCAAGACCGTGCTGTACACGACGTACAAATACACGGCGGGCGTGGCCACCGATGTACGCAACCTGGTCAAGGCCACGGTGGGCGCCGGCTTTGGCGATACCGCGGCGCAAACCATCAATGGCGGCGCGGGCGCCGACATCGTCAACGCCAACCAGGGCGCCGACCGTATCACGGGCATGGGCGGCAATGACATCATCGATGGCGGCGGCGGCACCGATACCGTGGTGTTCCAGGGCGCGCGGGCCAATTACAACATTGCGCTGGGCGCCGGCGGCATCACCGTTACCGATAATACCGGCGTGGACGGCGTCGACGTGCTGGCCAACGTGGAGCGCCTGCACTTTGCCAATGCCGACATCGCGTTCGACCACTATGGCACGGCCGGCAGCGCCTTCCGCATGTACCAGGCGGCGTTCGACCGCACGCCGGATTCGGTCGGGTTTGGCTTTTGGATCAGGCAGCTCGACAATGGCGTGAACCGCTTCGATGTCGCGCAAGCCTTCATGAACAGCCCGGAAGCAAAGGCGCTCTACGGTGAAAATCCCACCAATGCCAACTTCGTCACGCTGATGTACAACCATGTGCTGCACCGTGCACCGGATGCGTCCGGCTATCAGTACTGGCTGGACGCCATGGATGGCGGCATCGTCAACCGCGCGCAAGTGCTGGCTTTCTTCGCCGACAGCCCGGAAAACCAGGCTGCATTGATCGGCACCATGCAAAACGGCATGAACTACACGCCCTGGGCCGGCTGACAGTGGACGAAAAAAAACGCTGCAAGCGTCCACTTGCAGCGTTTTTTGACTTCCTGCCGGAGCGCCTGGCCTGCTGGGCCGGGCCTCCCGGTATCAAGATCAGTTACGCACGACTTTCTTGTATTCGTGGGTACGGGTATCGATCTCGATCACGTCGTCCTGGCTCACGAACAGCGGCACCTGGATGGTGAACGACTTCGATTCGATCGCGTTTTCGATCTTGGCTTCCTTCAGCACGTTGCCCGAGGTATTGCCTTTGACAGCAGGCTCCGAGTACACGATCTTGCGCGCGATGGTGGTCGGCAGTTCCACGGAAATGGCTTTGCCATCGTAGAACACGGCTTCGCATTCCATACCGTCTTTCAGGTAGTTGATGGCTTCGCCCAGGTTTTCTTCTTCGATTTCGTACTGGTTGTACTCTTCATCCATGAAGACGTACAGCGGGTCGGCGAAGTACGAGTAAGTCACTGGCTTCTTGTCCAGAACAACCACGTCGAACTTGTCGTCGCCACGGAAGACGTTTTCCAGCGGAGCATTGGTCAGCAGGTTTTTCATCTTCCACTTGTAGGTGAAGCCCGTGCGGCTGGAACCGTTGACGTCGGAACGCAGAACGATGAATGGCTTGGCGTCAACCATGATGATGTTGCCAACACGAATTTCTTTTGCGGGTTTCATAGCGGATTTACTTAAAAAGTAGGTTGCGTAAAAATCATCTGCGCCTGCGGGCTCGCGCCGTTAGCCCAGGTTTGATCGGATAAAAATACGTTGCAGAGTAACCGTGCATTATGCCGGGTTTTTGCGGGACCGTCTACCGAAGCGAGCAGGCGAACCGCAGCAGGTTCGACGCCAGGTCGCCGTGGGCCAGCATTTGCTGCTCCCACTCGGCCGCGCGCGCCGCCAGCGCCGGCAATGCGTCCCGCAGGCGCGCCCACAAGCCGGGCCAGCCATCGTCGCCCGGCGCCTGCGCGCCATTCCAGCACAGTGAAAATTCGGCCAGCGCCGGCTGGTCACCGGCATAGCGCGCCAGGAAGGCGCGCAACTTCTTGTGGTGCAGGTTGTCATCCTGCGCATAGATATGCCAGACGAAGGGCTTGCCGGCCCATTGCGCGCGCACCCAGGAATCCTCGCCGCGCACGAAATTCACGTCGCATACCCACAGCAGGCGGTCATATTCCGGTTGCGGCACGAACGGCAGGATGCGCACGGTCAGCGCGCCCACGGTCGCCGCCTCGCCGGCGCGCGGCGGTACGCCGCCGAAATACGGTTGCACGGCGTCGGCCGCCACGCCTTCGGGCACCAGGCACGTCACCGGCTGGCCGCCGTCGCGCCACGCCTGCAGCAGCGCCGCGACCGGGCCATACGGATAGCAAAACAGCGACACCAGCGTGGCGCGCCGCTCCCGCTCCGTCACGCCCAACTGCCCAAGAAACGCTTCGCGCGCCGCGGCATCATGCTGGAACGCATGGCGCTCCACGGCCAGGCCGGTTTCACGCAGCAGGCCTCCGGTCTTGCCAGTGTAACCAGGAAAATAGAAATGCTTCGTTAATGGCAAACGAGGGTGCGACGATGGCAAGGTATGGCACCCTTCCACCCACTCTTCCGCAGTCAACCCTTCCAGGTTCAGCCAGACAGGACGCGGCTCACACGCCGCCATGGCATCGATATAGCCGGGCGGGATATCGACGCCGAAAAATTCAATGACGATGTCGGCAATGTCGGCCGGCATGAAGGCGCCGTCCTGCGTTTGCCAGTGGCGCACGGTGACACCCTGCACGCCCTGCATTGCGGCGGCCACGTCGACCGGCGGGCAAATCCGGTGGAAACTCGCCAGGTCATCCACCCACAGGGTTACCGCCACCCCATGTTCGTGCGTCAATTGCCGCGCGAGACGCCAGCAAATGCCGATATCGCCATAGTTGTCGATGACTTTGCAAAACAGGGCAAGGGTTAGGGCCATGGCAACACGCTCCAGTGTCACACTCCGGGGTCTGCCCCCAGGGGGTGACATGTTTGATATTTGTCAGCAAAAGAAAAAAGCCGCACTGGGCGGCTTTTCTTCCCGGCCCTTGCGGGCCTGTCTGGCGTCCCCACGGGGATTCGAACCCCGGTACTCACCGTGAAAGGGTGATGTC
>CBIHOX010000221.1:0-7515 GCA_966211685.1 uncultured Pseudoduganella sp. | reverse complement strand
ACAGGAAAATTCTCGTAATGATCGACTGGCATAGAGGCTGACAACTAAATGACGCAAAAGTCATTTGCATTCCGAACGACTCGGCATATAATTTTTTGATTGACGGAAAGTCATTCTATTGACCGGCATCATAGTGCCTGGACGGCAATGCTGCAATGAAGCAGGCCCGGCCGTGGCATCACAATAAAGGAAAACACCGTGTCTCCTCTGCCTCCCCTCCGCCCGACCCCCGATTCCGCACGCCTGCCGCAACGTCCCGCGCTGACTGCCGTGGCGGTCGCCGCCATGCTGCTGGCGCTGGCCGGCTGCCACAAGACTGAAGAAAAAACCGAGGATATCCGTCCCGTGCGCGTGCAGCAGGTGCAAGCGGGCGACATTGCGCTGCAATCGGAATTCGCAGGCGACGTGCGCGCCCGCGTGGAATCGCGGCTCGGCTTCCGCGTCGGCGGCAAGATCGTGGCGCGCCTGGTCGACCCGGGCGCCACCGTGAAAAAGGGCCAGGCGCTGATGCGCCTGGACCCGCAAGACTTGCAGCTGGCGCAGGCCCAGGCCCACGCCGCGTTGCGTGCGGCCGAGACGTCGCGCGATTTCGCGCGCGCGGAATGGAAGCGCTACCAGGAGTTGAAGGCGCAGAATTTCGTCAGCCAGACGGTATTGGACAGCAAGGACGCCGCCTACAAGGCCGCGCAAGCCAACGTGGAAGCGGCGCAGGCGGCTTACCGCGGCCAGTCCAACCAGGCCGGCTACGCCACGCTGGTGTCGGATGTGGATGGCGTCGTCACCGCCGTCAGCGCCGAGGTGGGGCAGGTGGTAGCGCCGGGCACGCCGGTGGTGCAGGTGGCCAAGGCCGGTGAAAAGGAAATCGTCATCGGCGTGCCGGAAGACAAGGTCGACGCCTTGCGCGGCGTCTCCGACGTGCGGGTGCGCCTGTGGGCGCACCCGGACCAGGTGGCGCAAGGCAAGGTGCGCGAAGTGGCGCCGGCGGCGGACCCGGTCACGCGCACCTATCCGTTCAAGGTCACCATCCCCGACAGCCTGCCCGACGCCAAGCTGGGCATGACGGCCTATGTGGCGTTCGCTTCGACCACGCCGCAGGCGCGGATCCACGTGCCGCTGTCGGCGCTGTTCTATGAGCGCGGTGTGACCTCGGTGTGGGTAGTGGAAAACAATACCGTGCGGCCGGTGCCGGTACAGCCGGGCGGCGTGGCCGGCAACGACATGGTGCTGGCCGGCGGCGTCAAGCCGGGGCAGGTGATCGTGACGGCCGGCGTCAACCAGCTCAAGCCCGGACAGAAAGTCACCATCCTGGGCAACGAGGCGGCGCCGGCCGGGAAAGCCGCCAAGCCCGGGGCGACAACCGCCGCCAACGGGGCGCCTGCCGCGGCGGCGCCTCCATCGGCAAATGCGTCGGCAAATGCAGCGGCAAATGCAGCGGCAAATGCAGCGGCAAATGCAGCGGCAACCGCCGCACAGCCTGCCGCCGCCGGCGCAACGGGCAACGCCGCCGCACCGGCCGCCACCGGGGCCGCGGCTACCACCGGGGCTGTAAAATGAAGGGCGGCTTCAACCTGTCGCGCTGGGCGCTCGAACATATACCGCTTACGCGCTACCTGATGGCCGTGCTGCTGATCGGCGGCATGCTCAGCTACATGAACCTGGGCCAGGACGAAGATCCGCCGTTCACGTTCCGCGGCATGGTGGTGCGCGCGCTGTGGCCGGGCGCCACCGCGCTGCAGATGGCCGAGCAAGTCACGGACAAGCTGGAAAAAAAGCTGCAGGAAACGCCGTACATCGATGAAATCAGCAGTTATTCGAAACCCGGCGAAACCACCATCATCCTGCGCCTGCGCGAATCGTCGCCGCCCAAGGAAACCTCGGCGGCCTGGTACCAGGTGCGCAAGAAGCTCGGCGATATCCGGTATACGCTGCCGCAAGGCGTGCAGGGGCCGTTCTTCAACGATGAATTCGGCGATACCTTCGGCTCGATCTTCGCCCTGTCGGCCGACGGTTTCACGTATGCGGAACTGAAGGATTACGCCGACTTCGTGCGCCAGCGCCTGCTGGCGGTGCCGCAGGTGTCGAAAGTCGACTTGCTGGGCGTGCAGGATGAAAAGATCAACATTATCTTCTCGCACAAGAAGTTCGCCACCCTGGGCGTGCCGTTCGAAGCCATCGTCGGCCAGATCGCCGCGCAAAACACGGTGGAATCGGCCGGCGTGCTGGTGACGCCGCTGGAAAACCTGCAGGTGCGGGTGAGCGGGGCGCTCAATTCGGTCAAGGACCTGGAAATGATGGAGCTGCACGCGAACGGCACCACGTTCCGCCTCGGCGACTTCGCCACCATCGAGCGCGCCTACCAGGACCCGCCGCGCGACAAGATGCGCTACAACGGCAAGGAAGTCATCGGCCTGGCCGTGTCGATGGAAAAGGGCGGCAACATCATCAAGATGGGCAAGGCCATGGAACTGGCGGCCGAGGAGATGCGCGGCAAGCTGCCGGTCGGCATCAACCTGGAGCGGGTGGCCAACCAGCCGGCCGCCGTGACCGCGTCGGTCGGCGAATTCGTGCGCACCCTGGTCGAAGCCATCCTGATCGTGCTGGCCGTCAGCTTCGTGTCGCTCGGCCTGCACAGCAAGCCCAAGCTGCGGCTCGACGCACGCCCCGGCCTGGTGGTGGCGCTGACCATCCCGCTGGTGCTGGCCGTGACGTTCCTGTTTATGCATATGCTGGACATCGACTTGCACAAGATTTCGCTGGGCGCGCTGATCATCGCCCTGGGCCTGCTGGTCGACGACGCCATCATTGCCGTGGAAATGATGGTGCGCAAGATGGAGGAGGGCCAGTCGCGCTTCGACGCCGCGATTGCCGCCTACACGTCCACCGCGATGCCGATGCTGACCGGGACACTGATCACCGTGGCCGGCTTCCTGCCGATCGGCATGGCCAAGTCCATGGCCGGCGAATACACGTTCACGCTGTTTTCCGTCAATGCGCTGGCGCTGGTGATTTCCTGGTTCGTGGCCGTGATCTTCACACCCTATATCGGCTACGTGCTGCTGCGCGTGAAACCGCACGGCGACGGCCAGGAAGGCCACCACGATCTGTTCGACACGCCCGGCTACCGCAAGTTCCGCAGGCTGGTGAGCTGGTGCGTCGAATGGCGCATGGTCACCATTGGCGCCACCCTGGCCATCTTTGCGCTCGGCATCTATGGCTTCAAGTTCATTGAAAAGCAATTCTTCCCCGATTCCAGCCGCCCGGAACTCATGGTGGAGATGTGGACGCCGGAAGGTTCATCGTTCCAGCTCAATGAAAACCTCGTGAAGAAATTCGAAGGGATCGTCGGCAAGTATGACGGCGTCGCCAGCATCACCAGCTACGTCGGCACCGGCAGCCCGCGCTTTTACCTGCCGCTGGACCAGATCTTCCCGCAATCGAACGTGTCGCAGATGGTGGTGCTGGCCAGGGACTTGAAGGCGCGCGAAGCGGTGCGCAAGCAGATCGTCGCGCTGTTCAAGCACGATTTCCCGGAAGTGCGCGGGCGCGTGAAGCTGTTGCCGAACGGGCCGCCGGTGCCGTATCCGGTGATGTTCCGCGTGTCCGGCACCGAAGTCGCGCCGCTGCGCGCCATTGCCGACCAGGTCAAGGACATCCTGCGCGCCAATCCCAACACCGTGGGCGTGAACGACAACTGGAATGAATCGGTCAAGGTGCTGCGCCTGGACCTGGACCAGGACAAGATGCGCGCGCTCGGCGTGACCACGCAGACTGTGATGCGGGCGGCCAATACCATCCTGACCGGGACGCCGATCGGCCAGTTTCGCGAAGGCAACCGCCTGATCGACATCGTGGTGCGCCAGCCGGTGGAAGAACGCAGCACCATGCAGGCGCTGCAGGATACCTATATTCCGACCGCATCGGGCCGCTCGATCCCGGTCAGCCAGGTGGCGCGCGTGCATTTCGTGTGGGAGCCGGGCGTGGTGTGGCGCGAGGGCAGGGAATGGGCCATCACGGTGCAATCGGACGTGGTCGATGGGATCCAGGGGCCGACCGTGTCGGGCCAGGTCATGCCGAAACTGGAGGAATTGAAGAAGCGCCTGCCGGCCGGCTACCGCATCACCGTGAAAGGCGCGGCGGCCGACACCGGCGCGGCCGAAGCGTCGATTGCCGCCAACCTGCCGCTGGCCGTGTTCATCATCTTCACGCTGCTGATGCTGCAGCTGCACAGCTTCAAGCGCGCGCTGCTGGTGTTCCTGACCGGGCCGCTGGGTATTGCCGGCGCGGCCGCCGCGCTGCTGCTGATGGACCGGCCGCTGGGCTTCGTGGCCAACCTCGGCATCATCGCGCTGTTCGGCATGATCATCCGCAATTCCGTGATCCTGGTGGACCAGATCGAGCAGGACATCGCCCAGGGCGCGGAACCGTGGGATGCGGTGGTGGAATCGGCGGTGCGGCGCTGCCGCCCGATCGTGTTGACCGCGGCCGCCGCGGCGCTGGCCATGATCCCGCTGTCGCGCTCCGTGTTCTGGGGACCGATGGCGGTCGCCATCATGGGCGGGCTGATCCTGGCCACGGTATTGACCTTGCTGTTCCTGCCGGCGCTGTATGCGGCGTGGTTCCGCGTGAAGAAACCGGGCAGCTAAGTTTCCGGCGTGCCGGGCCTTTAGGCCGGGCAACCGCTGATTCGGGCGTTATGTAAAGGATTTTTCAAGCAATTGCACTGTAAATGTTGTGGTAAAGCTAAAAAAGCCCTTCCACAGACTGGAAAAAACAGTAAAATACCGCGTTGAAGTTGAAAGCCCCCGTGGAAACGGGGTAAAGGGCGACCCGTTGCTTCACTTAATGGTCGCCCTTTGCTTTTGTACAAATACGCCGCGAGGATGGCGAAATTGGTAGACGCACCAGGTTTAGGTCCTGACGCCAGCAATGGTGTGGGGGTTCGAGTCCCCCTCCTCGCACCACAGTATTCTTTACATTTATTGGACGATTTTTACATGGCAACTGCAGTCGAAAACCTGGGCAAACTCGAACGTCGTATCACGATCTCCTTCCCGCTGACCGACGTCCGCACGGAAGTGGAGAAGCGCCTGAAAGTGCAAGCCAAATCGGCTAAAGCACCAGGCTTCCGTCCTGGCAAAGTGCCCCTGAAAATGGTCGCAGCCCAATACGGTTATCAGATCGAAACCGAAGTGCTGAACGATAAAGTCGGCCGCGCCTTCAATGAAGCCGCCAACGAAAACAACCTGCGCGTGGCAGGCTTCCCACGTATCGAACCAAAGAACGACGCGCCTGAAGGCCAGCTGTCGTTCGACGCCACCTTCGAAGTGTATCCGGAAGTGGAAATCGGCGACCTGACCGCCGTGGAAATCGAGACCGTCAAGGCTGACGTGACCGACGTCGAAATCGACAAGACCATCGAAATCCTGCGCAAGCAGCGCGTGCACTTCCACACCAAGGGTGAAGCCGGCGAACACGGCGACGGCGGCGAAGCCGTTGCCGCCAACGGCGACCGCGTGACCGTGGACTTCGTGGGCGCGATCGATGGCGTGGAATTCGCCGGCGGCAAGGCCGACGACTTCGTGTTCGTGCTGGGCGAAGGCCGCATGCTGCCGGAATTCGAAGCCGCCACCGTGGGCCTGAAAGTGGGCGAGTCGAAGACCTTCGACCTGGCCTTCCCTGAGGATTACCATGGCAAGGACGTGGCCGGCAAGACCGCGCAATTCACCATCACGCTGAAAAAGCTGGAGTGGGCGCACCTGCCGGAAGTCGACGCGGAATTCGCGAAGTCGCTGGGCGTCGCCGATGGCGACCTGGCGAAAATGCGCGAAGACATCAAGGTCAACCTGGAGCGCGAAGTGCGCGGCCGCGTGAAAGCGCGCAACAAGGAAGCCGTGATGGAAGCGCTGGTCAAGAACGCCACCCTGGAAGTGCCGAACGCGCTGATCGAGCAAGACACCCAGCGCCTGGCTGAAATGACCCGCCAGGACATGGCGCAGCGCGGCATGAACGTCAAGGACGTGCCATTCCCGCCAGAACTGTTCAAGGAAAAAGCCGAGCAGCGCGTGCGCCTGGGCCTGATCCTGAACGCGCTGGTGGCGCAGAACAACCTGCAGGCGCTGCCAGAGCAGGTGAAAGCACAGATCGAAGACTTCGCACAATCGTACGAAGATCCGCGTGAAGTGCTGAAGTACTACTACAGCGATCGCCGCCGCATTGCTGAAGTTGAAGCCCTTGTATTGGAAGAAAACGTCGTTAACTTCGTTCTGGGCCTGTCGAAAAACACGTCGAAGCAAGTTGCATTCGACGAGTTGATGGGAAGCAACGCGCAAGCGTAATCCAGCCAAGGCGCCCGGTCCCGCCAAAGGACGGGCGTCCGCTGCTTCAAAGGAAAACATTGAATGATGAACCGTAATCCGGCACTCGACACTGAAATGCTCGGCCTGGTGCCGATGGTGATTGAACAAAGCGGCCGCGGCGAGCGTTCGTACGATATCTACTCGCGCCTGCTGAAAGAGCGCGTGATCTTCCTGGTGGGCCCGGTCAACGACCAGATGGCCAACCTGATCGTGGCCCAGCTGCTGTTCCTGGAAAGCGAAAACCCGGACAAGGATATCTCGCTGTACATCAATTCGCCGGGCGGCTCCGTCTCCGCGGGCCTGGCGATCTACGATACGATGCAGTTCATCAAGCCTGACGTGTCCACGCTGTGCACCGGCATGGCCGCGTCGATGGGCGCCTTCCTGCTGGCGGCAGGCGCCAAGGGCAAGCGCTTCTCGCTGCCGAATTCGCGCATCATGATCCACCAGCCGTCCGGTGGCTCGCAGGGCATGGCGTCCGACATTGAAATCCAGGCCAAGGAAATCCTGTACCTGCGCCACCGCCTGAACCAGATCATGGCGGAACGGACCGGCCAGTCGGTCGAACAGATCGCCAAGGACACGGACCGCGACCGCTTCCTGTCCGCGGAAGACGCAGCCGAATATGGCCTGATCGACAAAGTGCTGACCAGCCGCGCCTGATGCTGCCGTTGATGCTGATGCGTTTTTAGCAGCAAAGTCACGCCCGAAACTCATATGGTTCGGGCGTTTCTTTTTTATTTCAGGTAGCATGTGTCCTGTACGCTCTGCACTTGCAACACGGCGCGCACCGCGGCACCCTACCTTGTAACTACCTAAACAAGTCCCATGTCCGAGAAAAAATCCTCCAGCGGCGAAAAACTTCTGTATTGCTCGTTTTGCGGTAAAAGCCAGCACGAGGTGAAGAAGCTGATCGCCGGTCCATCCGTCTTCATTTGCGACGAATGCATCGACTTGTGCAATGACATCATTCGCGACGAAACGGCCAGTATCGAATCGGTGGCGGGCGCCAAGTCCGACTTGCCGACTCCCCATGAAATCAAGGACTTGCTGGACCAGTACGTGATTGGCCAGCAGACCGCGAAGCGCATCCTGTCGGTGGCTGTGTACAACCACTACAAGCGCCTGAAGCACCTGGGCAAGAAGGACGACGTCGAAC
>CBIHOX010000220.1:0-7586 GCA_966211685.1 uncultured Pseudoduganella sp. | reverse complement strand
TACGCGCGAGACCTTCGAATCCCTCGCGTGAGCCGCGCAGGCGGCTCACTCCTTTCCGCCAAGAAATAAAAAAGGCTCCCGGGGGGAGCCTGTTTTATTTCTTGGCGGAAAGGGAGGGATTCGAACCCTCGGATGGGTTGCCCCATCGCTTGATTTCGAGTCAAGTACAATCGACCACTCTGCCACCTTTCCGTACCTCGCGTTAGCGAGCCAGCATTATAGCCACCCCTGCTTCAAATTACTAGGGCCAAATGCAATTATTCCGGCAGGACAAGAAATGCCGCGGTTACAGGCGGCTGTCGCGTCGACTGTCGGGCTCGGCTGTGTGGAGCATGGCCCAGCCGAGCTGGCGGCGGATTTCCGGGATTGAGGGCGGGGGGCATTGCTGGTTTTTGCGCGCTTCCATGTAAAGCCGGACTTGCTCTTTGGTCGGCTGGCTCGATTGGGTCATTTAAAGGCTCCAGGTCATCAACGGTACGGGTTTGGGGTACGTTTTCTGCAGCCTTGTTGATCACGTTTTTGCCACTTACTTGCAAAGATCTAGCTGCTGGTGCTTATCTTATGGGCATTTGCGCCGCCGATCCAATGCACAAATTGCATAAACTTATATCAGAATGACATAGATACGTGCCTGGACGGCAATTAGACCCCATCCTCCACTGGCGAAGCAGGCGCGGTCGCGATTTCAGCCTACAATCGGCGCACCCCTCCCCTTCAAGGAAGTCCGATGAAAAACAAGGTGTTACGCGCCAGTGAATTGGCGGGCGCCGCCCGGCTGGCCACCGGGGCCGTGCAGGGCGTTGCCGATATTGCCGAAGCGGTGCACCTGGCCGTGCTGTCGGCCATCCCGGCCGGCAAGCCGCTGGCGCGCGCGGCCTCGCTGGTGTATGGCGGCGTGCGGCAATCGGCAGGGCTGGCCGGCGCCGGGCTGGAGCGGGTGCTTGCGGCGTTGCAGCCCTGGCTGGGCGAGACGGCGCCGTCGCACGGACGCGAAGCGCTGCTGGCCGCCCTCAACGGCGTGGTGGGCGACACACTGGCGCGCAGCGGCAATCCGCTGGCCATCCCGATGCAATTGCGGCGCCATGGCGCGCCGCTGGCGGCCGGGGAAGAGCTGGCTCAGGGCGGCATTACCGGCCGCATCGTGGTGCTCGTGCATGGCTTGTGCATGAATGACCTGCAGTGGCGCCGCCACGGACACGACCATGGCGAATGGCTGTCCCGCGAGCGCGGGTATACGCCGGTCTACCTGCACTACAACACCGGCCGCCACATCGGTGACAATGGCCGCGACCTGGCGCAACAGTTGCAGGCGCTGGTGCTGTCGTGGCCGGTACCGGTGACCGAGCTGGCCATCGTCGGCCACAGCATGGGCGGCCTGGTGGCGCGCAGCGCCTGCCATTACGCGGAACAGGCCGGCTATGGCTGGCGCGCGCAATTGAAGAACATGGTGTTCCTGGGCTCGCCGCACCATGGCGCGCCGCTGGAGCGCGGCGGCAACTGGCTCCATGTCTTGATGGATTTGAACAGGTTCAGCGCCCCCTTTTCGCGCCTGGCGGCGCTGCGCAGCGCCGGCATCACGGATTTGCGCCACGGCAGCCTGCTGCAACAGGAAGGCCAGGACCACGACCGCTTAGCGCGCGGCGCCCTGCCCCGCCACGTGCCGCTGCCGGACGGCGTGGCATGCCACGCCGTGGCGGCCGTGATCGGCGCGCCGGACCAGGGACGCGGTTGCGCGCTGGTCGGCGACGGCCTGGTGCCGCTCGACAGTGCGCTGGGACGCCATGCCGACCCGGCGCGCACCCTGGCGTTTGGCCCGGCGCGCCAGGCCGTGGTGCGCAACGTCAATAACATGGAATTGCTGCATGCGCCAGCCGTGACGGCGCTGCTCGGGCAGTGGCTGTAGGCGATGTCGCCGTACGGCGCCAGGGGCAGCGCCTGATTCAGCGTGCACGCCCGACGCCGGCGTCCCGGCGCAGCCGGCGATGGCGGTTGACGCTGCCGCGCAGCCGGCGCTCCAACGGCGGGCGTCCACGATTGCCGATGACACAGCCTGTTCTGTGTCGTGGCAGCCGTGGGCAGCCGCGGAATCCCGCCAGCCTGACGGGCAATCCCCGTGGCATCAAGCGCCGTCGTGCAGCATCAGCGCCGCCAGCCCGTCGCCGCCGAACGCGTCGTATTCATCGCTGTCCTGGCCCGCGCCCTGGTGCGCTTCGGCCCTGCCATATAGCGCGGCCTGGTGGCGGAACGCGTCGCGCAGGTTGTCGCGCAGCTTGCGCTCGTCCCAGGGCTTGCTGCAAAAGCGGTACGCGGTGCCGCGGTTGATGGCGTCGAGCACGGCGTCCAGTTCCCGGTGTTCGGCCAGCAGGATACGGATGGTTTCCGGGCACATTTTCTTGACACGCTCGAGCAGCGCGGCGCCGGCCATCATGGGCAGCTGCACCGCGCACAGGATCACCTGCACCTGGTGCATGGCCAGCAGCTCGAACGCATGGGCCGGCGTGGTGGCGGACAGGATCTGGTAATCGTCATCGCGCAGCGCGGCCAGCAGCGCCGCGATGACGTCCTGGTGTTCATGCACCAGCAACAGCGTCTGGCGCCGGTGCGCCCTCGGCACCACGGCGGGCAGGCAGCGCCGTTCGCGCAGCAGCTGCGTCATGGCGTCCGCGTCGAGCGGCTTGCTGAAGAAGTAGCCCTGGATCGCATCGCACTTGCAGCGCCGCAGGAAACTCAGTTGCGCCAGGCTTTCCACGCCTTCGGCCACGGTCTTCATGTGCAGCGACTGCGCCATCAGCACGATGGTGCGTGTCAGCGACGCATCTTCCGCATCGGTGGCCAGGTCCTGGATGAAGGAGCGGTCGATCTTCAGCACGTCGATGGGGAAGCGCTTCAGGTACGACAGGCTGGAATAGCCGGTGCCGAAATCGTCGAGCGCCAGCGTGACGCCGATGCCCTTCAATTGCAGCAGCACGTCCTTGATGCCGGTGCCGTCGCTCATCAGGATGCCTTCGGTCAGTTCCAGTTCCAGCGAGCGCGCCGGCAAGCCGCTGTCGGCCAGCACGCTTCTGATCAGCGCCGGCACGTCTTGCCGCACGAACTGGCGCGGCGACAGGTTGACCGCCATGGTCAGCTGCGTGTAGCCCATGTCGTGCCAGCCGCGCAGCTGGGCGCACGCGGTGCGCAGCACCCATTCGCCGATCGCCACGATGGCGCCGGTTTCCTCGGCCAGCGGAATGAATTCGGCCGGCGACACCACGCCATGGCCCGGCCGGCGCCAGCGCAGCAGCGCCTCCATGCCGAACACCTGCCCGCCCGGCAAGGTCACTTTGGGCTGGTAGGCCAGTTCGAACTCGCCGTGCTCCAGCGCGGTGCGCAGGGCGTTTTCCAGCACCAGGTGGCGCTCCGCCTCGACACCCATCCTGTGCGTATAGAATTCCACGCAATGGCGGCCGCGTCCTTTGGCGGTGTGCAGCGCCGCATCGGCGCAGCGCAGCAGGCCATCGCCATTGTTGCTGTCCTGGGGGAACACGCTGACGCCGATGCTGGCCGTGACGTACAAGTCCTGTCCTTCCACCACGAAGGGCGCGGCAAAGGGATTGAGCATTTTCCTGGCCAGCGCGCCCACGTGCGCATCCATGTCGACGCCATGCAGCACCACGATGAATTCACCGCCGCCCAGGCGCGCCACCGTGTCGCAATCGCGCACCGTGTCCTTCAGCCGCAGCGCCACCATGCGCAGCAGCATGTCACCCGCCGCATAGCCATAGCTGTTGTTGATGAACTTGAAGCCATCGAGGTCGAGGCAGCACATCACCACCTGCTGGCCGGCGCGCTGCGCGTGGGCAATCGCCTGCGTCACGCGGTCATTCAACAAATTGCGGTTGGGGATGTCCGTCAGCACATCGTAATTGGCCCGCCGCAGCAGGTGCTGTTCCTGCTCCTTGCGCTCGGTGATGTCCTGCACCGTGCCGACCATGCGCAGCGGCTGGCGCGCCGGCGTCATGGCCACCTCGCATTTGCCCTGCACGAAGCGCTGCACGCCGCGGTGGTCCAGCAGACGGTATTCGATGTCGTAGGGCACGCCCTCGCGCAGGGCGTTGCGCAGCGCCAGCTCCACCAGCGGCCGGTCTTCCGGATGCACGCCGCGCAACAGCGTTTCCACGCCCGCCGCCATCGCTTCATCGTGCACGCCGTGCAGCCGGCGCATTTCGTCGGACCATTCGAGCCGGTGTCCGACGATGTCCCAATACCAGCTGCCGACGGCCGCGATGTTTTGCGCGCGGTTCAACTGCGCTTCGCGCGCCGCCAGCGTATACAGGCAATGCCGGCTGTCGAGCAGGTAGCGCACGCGGCGCCGCAGCAGGGTCGCGCAGACCGGCTTGCACAGGCAGTCGGTGGCGCCCGCGTCATAGGCCTGGTCGATGGCCAGCGGGTCGTCCGGGTCCAGCAGCGCCAGCACCGGCAGCGCATGCCCTTGCGGCAGCTTGCGGATGGTGCGGCAGACGGCGTAGCCATCGAATTCGGGCAGCGCCATGTCCAGCAGGACGATGTCGGGCGTCATGGCTTCCACCAGCGCCAGCCCATCCATGCCATTGCCCGCTTCTTCCACCCGCGCCCCGAGCTGCTCCAGCAACCGTCTCGCGTGCGCCCGCATCGGGGCATTGGCTTCGATCACGAGCGCGGTGGGGTGCAGTAAGAAGGACATCGGTCGGGCTCCTGGCAATTAGCACGTCCTGGAAACTCATGTATTGTGCGCCCGCAAAACCCGAAAGATGCTCACACATTTTCACTATGGCGTGATTGCAACGGTTATTTCCTGATTTACAGCATATTGTTGTGGACAAACGCATGAGTTCGCTACGGCCGCCCGTTGCGCAACCGCTCCCGGATCCATTCCAGCAAGACCCTGACCTTGGCCGGGACGTGGTGGCGGCTGGGGTAAACCGCCACGATGTCCAGCGGCGCCGCCTGCAGGTCGAGGTCGATCCGCACCAGGGTTCCGCTGGCGAGCTCGGTTTGGCAAGCGGCTTCCGCCAGCAGGGCGAAACCGGCGCCGGCCAGGGCGGCGGTCCGCGCCAGTTCCCCGCTGTCGACGCGATAGCTGGAACGGACCGGCAGGCGTATGGATTGCCCCCGCTCGCCGAGAAAATGCCATGGCGCGCCTTTCAAGGCCGACCGGGTGGAAATACACGGCAGCGCCTGCAATTCCTGCACGGTTTGCGGCTTGGGGTGCCGCATGAGCAGGCTGGGCGAGGCCACCACGCAACTGGGCAGCGAGAGCAGGGTTTGCACCACCAGCGTGCTGTCGTCGGGTTTCCCCCGCTGGAACAGGATGGACAGGTCGACGTCGTCACGGATGGGGTCCCAACCGGTAAGACTGGTGATGCAGTCGATTTCCACCCCTGGATGCGCCACCGCGAACTCCGCGATCACCGGGCCAAGCACCGCGGGAATGAATTCACTGGGTAGGCAAAGTTTCAACACGCCCTTGAGTTCTTGCTGGTTGTGCCGCAACGCGTTTTCCAGCTGGAGCATATCGTCCATCATCGGCCGGGCGCGCTCATACAAGAATTTGCCGGACTCGGTCAACCGCAAATGCCGCGTATGGCGCTCGAGGAGCCGGGTGCCCAACTGTTCTTCCAGTCTCTGGACATAACGGCTGACAGTCGAGGTTGGCACGGATAAGGCCCGCGCCGCGCCGGCAAAACTGCCCTCGCTGACGACAGCGACGAAATACCGGCATTGATTCCAGTCCAGAGTACTGCGCATGATCATCCCATTTTTGCAATGAAGTTTCCGATAATTAGCCATTATCACCATTTTTGCATCCTGATAGCCTGGGCGTCTCACTTGTCATGAAGGGTGTCACATGGAAATCGCAATTCTTGGGGCGGGCGTCGCCGGCATGGCCACGGCCATCGCGTTACGGCAACGCGGCCATACCGTGCGCGTTTATGAACGTCGGCTGTCGCAAGCGGGCCTGGGCGCCGGTGTCGTGCTGTGGCCGAATGCAGGTTTTGTCCTTGCCGAACTGGGCTTGCTGCCGGACATTGCCGCGAGCGGGGGCAGGCTGGCGGCCATGAAACGCTTCAACGATTGCGGGGAACCGCTTGGCCGGCTGGACATTTCCGAACTTGACCGCAGGATGGGGTTCCCCAGCTACGCCATCCTCAGGACGGACTTGCAGCGCATCTTGCTGGCCCGTGCGGCAGACGCCGGCATCCCTATCTTCCATGGAAAGCGCGCAGTGGAGATCGCAAGCGAAAGCCACGGCCACGCCACCGTGCATTTCGACGATGGCGGCGCCATTGAAGCCGCACTGGTGATTGGGGCCGACGGCCGGATGAACTCATGCGCGCGGCGCTATGTACTCGGCGCCAATATTCCCGCGGTTCCCGTGTTCCAGGGTGTCGCCAGCTGGATCGGGGCCATGACGGCGCCGGCTGGACTGGTGGAAGAGATCGCGGCCCTGGATTACTGGGGAGTAGGCAAACGGTTTGGCATCGTGGCGGTCAATCCATCGACGCTGTATTGGGCCGGTTCCATTGCCGCCGCCGCGCCGGGTACCACGACTGGCCATGCCGATGCGAAAGCGGAGCTGATGGCGCATTTTTCCGGCTGGCCCGCCATCGTCCATTCCGTCATCGAACAAAGCGAAGGACGCCGCATCCGCCAGGTCGACTTGTATGACCATGATCCGGTTGAAACATGGCACCGTGGCCGCGTGCTGATGATCGGCGACGCCGCCCACGCATCGCTGCCGACGTCCGGCCAGGGGGCGAGCCAGGCGCTGGAAGACGCCTGGCATCTCGCGCAATGCCTGGCGGACGACCCGATCGACCTCGATGCGTCCCTGACGGCGTTTACGGAACGCCGCAAGGTCAAGACACATTCGATGACACGGATCGGCCGGGATTTTTCATCTTCGCTGTTCAGTATGGACGTCGAGGCCTGCCGCCTTCGGAACCGGCAAGCGAGGCAGTCGGATACGGCGCAAGCCATTGCTGCCATGGCGGCGGGATGGGGGGCGGGGTTGCCGTTGGCGCCGCTGCACACGTAGCCCTGCCAGGCGCTGTATACGTAAATTACCGGAAAGTGCTGTCTTAAATCGCCGGAAATGGGACTCTTGCTGTCTTAAATCGTCGAATCTGTTGGCGCTCACCGATCATGCCTTGTCAGCCCACGGTGCGCGGCGCTGGCGCGTTGCGCCAGCAGTCAGAGATTCCGACTCCGGTGAGGAAACCCTAGTCAGAAGATTCGAATAGCCTCGCGCCCCTTAGGGCGCTCCGTCTTCGAATCCCACCCTCTTCCATCGACTCCGGTGAGGAAACCTTAGTCAGAAGATTCGAATAGCCTCGCGCCCTTAGGGGGCTCCGTCTTCGAATCCCACCCTCTTCCATCGACTCCGGTGAGGAAACCCTAGTCAGAAGATTCGAATAGCCTCGCGCCCCTTAGGGCGCTCCGTCTTCGAATCCCACCCTCTTCCGTCCAGACACAATGCAAAAAGGCTCCCGCAGGGGAGCCTTTTTGCATTGTGTTCTGGCGGAGAGGGTGGGATTCGAACCCACGGTAGGGGGACACCCTACGCC
>CBIHOX010000219.1:0-7717 GCA_966211685.1 uncultured Pseudoduganella sp. | reverse complement strand
AGCCGGGCGTGCGCAATCTCGCCATCTCGGAAGCGGCCGCGCCGTTCAACCTGTATTACGCGCCCGACCCGTCGTCGCAGATCGCCTGCACCATCGGCGGCAACGTGGCGGAAAACTCGGGCGGCGTGCATTGCCTGAAATACGGCCTCACGGTGCACAACGTGTTGCGCGTGCGGATCGCCACCATCGAAGGCGACGTGGTGGAACTGGGCAGCGAAGCGCCCGATGCGCCGGGGCTGGACTTGCTGGCCGCCTTCATCGGTTCGGAAGGCATGCTGGGCATCGTGCTGGAAGTGACGGTGAAGCTGGTGCCGAAACCGGCGGCCGCGCGCGTCATCATGGCGTCGTTCGACGACGTGACGGCAGGCGGCAACGCGGTGGCGCAGGTGATTGCCGCCGGCATCATCCCGGCCGGGCTGGAAATGATGGACCGCACCTCGGCGCGCATGGTGGAGCCGTTCGTGAAAGCCGGCTACGACACGGAAGCGGCCGCCATCCTGCTGTGCGAAGCCGACGGCACGGCCGAGGAAGTCGAGGAGGAAATCGCCCGCATGGCGGCCGTGCTGCGCGCGGCGGGCGCGGGCGCGATCGCGGTCTCGGCCAGCGAAGCGGAGCGGCTGCGCTTCTGGTCCGGCCGCAAGAACGCGTTTCCCGCCGCGGGCCGCATTTCGCCCGACTATTACTGCATGGACGGCACCATTCCGCGCAAGCACCTGGCGCGCGTGCTGCAAGGCATCGAAGCCATGGAACACAAGCATGGGCTGCGCTGCGCCAACGTGTTCCACGCCGGCGACGGCAACCTGCACCCGCTGATCCTGTTCGACGCCAACCAGCCCGACGAATTGCGCCGCGCCGAAGCGTTCGGCGCCGACATCCTGGCGTTGTGCGTGGAAGTGGGCGGCACCATCACGGGCGAGCATGGCGTCGGCATTGAAAAGATCGATTCGATGTGCGTGCAGTTCACGGCGGCTGAATTGCAGGCGTTCTTTGCATTGAAGCGGGCCTTCGATCCGCTGTCGCTGCTGAACCCGGACAAGGCCATTCCCACACTGAACCGCTGCGCGGAATTCGGCAAGATGCGCGTGACGGGCGGCGTGTTGCCGCACGCGGGATTGCCGCGTTTTTAACCGCCGCGGTTTTCAAGGACGCAGTTGAAGGACACCATGCAGGACCCTATGCTCGAACAATTCCGCGACCGCATCCGCCAGGCCGCCGCCGAGAAAACCCCGCTGCGCATCCGTGGCGGCGGCACCAAGGACTGGTATGGCGGCGCGCCGGTCGGCGAGGTGCTGCAGACTGCCGCCTACACCGGCGTGATCGATTATGAACCGTCGGAACTGGTGATCACGGTGCGCTGCGGCACGCCGCTGGCCGAGGTGGAAGCGCTGCTGGCGCGGCACGGGCAAATGCTGGCGTTCGAGCCGCCGCGCTTCGGGCCCGGCTCGACCATCGGCGGCGTGGTGGCGGCCGGCCTGTCCGGCCCGCGCCGCATGGCGGCCGGCAGCGTGCGCGATTTCGTGCTCGGCGCCACGCTGGTCAATGGCGCCGGCGAGGTCTTGCGTTTCGGCGGCCAGGTCATGAAGAACGTGGCAGGGTACGACGTGTCGCGCCTGCTGGCCGGTTCCATGGGCGCCTTGGGCCTGATCGCGCAAGTGTCGCTGAAGGTCTTGCCGGCGCCGGTGCGGGAAGCCACCTTGCGCATGCCGCTCGATGAAATTGCCGCGCTGCGCGCGCTCAATGAATGGGCCGGCCAGCCGTTGCCGCTGTCGGCCAGCTGCTGGCACGACGGCGAACTGGCGGTGCGCCTGTCCGGCGCCGACAGCGCGGTGGCGGGCGCCGTGGAACGGCTGGGCGCAGCCCCTGGGGCGGCCGTGATGCCGGAGCACGAGGCGCAGGCGCTGTGGAACAGCCTGCGCGACCAGACCCACGGTTTTTTCGCGGCGCCGCAACTGTGGCGCATGGCGCTGCCGCCGCACGCCAGCGCCATCATCCTCAAGGGCCCTTCGCTGATCGAATGGGGAGGCGGCCAGCGCTGGCTGCAGGCGGAAGTGTCGCGCGCCGACGATATACGCCGCGCGGTGGCGGCGTCCGGCGGCCATGCCACCCTGTTCCGCTCTGGCGATAAAGGCGTGCCGGTATTCCATCCGCAGCCGCCCGCGCTGGCGCTGCTGAACCAGCGCATGAAGCGCGCGTTCGACCCGGACGGCATCTTCAATCCGGGTCGCCTGGGAATCTGACAAGGAACAGCCGATGCAGACCAATCTCGCGGACTTCATCAAGAACACGCGCGACGGCGACGAGGCCGAAGCCATCCTGCGCGCCTGCGTGCATTGCGGTTTTTGCACCGCCACCTGTCCCACTTACCAGTTGCTTGGCGATGAACTCGATGGACCGCGCGGCAGGATATACCTGATCAAGCAGGTGCTGGAAGGGGCAAGCGTGTCGCAAAAGACGCAGACCCACCTGGACCGCTGCCTGACGTGCCGCAGCTGTGAAAGCACGTGTCCGTCCGGCGTGCGTTACGGGCGGCTGGCCGACATCGGCCGCAAGGTGGTGGAACAGAAAGTGCCACGCCCGCTGTTCGAGCGCATCCGGCGCACCGTGCTGAAGGAAACGCTGCCGCGCCGCTGGCTGTTCACGCCGGCCGTGAAGCTGGGCAGGCTGGCGCGCCCGCTGCTGTCGAAAGCGCTGCAGGACAAGCTGGTCCCGGCGCGTCCGGCCGGCGCGTGGCCGCAACGCGCCCATGCGCGGCGCATGCTGGTGCTGCAGGGCTGCGTGCAGCCGGGATTGGCGCCATCGATCAACGCGGCGGCCGCGCGTGTGCTCGATGCGCTGGGCGTGTCGTTGTTTGCCGCGCCGGAAGCCGGTTGTTGCGGCGCGCTGCGCTACCACTTGAATGACCACGAAGGCGGGCTCGATGACATGCGCCGCAACATCGATGCGTGGTGGCCCCATGTCTCGGGCGAAGCGGGCGCGCCGCACGTGGAAGCCATCGTCATGACGGCATCCGGCTGCGGCGCCAGCGTCAGGGATTACGGCCATTTGCTGGCGCACGATCCGGCTTATGCCGCCAGGGCGCAGCGGATCGCCGCCATGACGCAAGACCTCAGCGAAGTGCTGGCGGCCATGGAGGAACAGGTGCGGGCGCTGGCGCAGGCAAAGCAGGCCGGCGCACCGGCGGCGCGCATTGCCTACCATCCGCCGTGCACCTTGCAGCACGGGCAGCAAATCCGCGGCAAGGCCGAACACGTGCTGCGGGCGGCCGGCGTCGACGTGGCGCTGTGCGCCGACAGCCACCTGTGCTGCGGCTCGGCCGGCACGTATTCACTGCTGCAGCCCGAACTGGCCACGCAGCTGCGCGAACGCAAGCTGGCCGCCCTCGGCGAGACCGGCGCGCCGGTGTACGCATCGGCCAATATCGGGTGCCAGTCGCATTTGCAGGCCGGCACCGGCACACCGGTGCTGCACTGGATAGAGGTATTGGAGCAGGCGCTGGGCTTGAATCCCGGTCCCAAGCCGGGTGACTAGTCGCGCTCGGCCCACTTGTGCATGATTTCCTCGACCTGGGGGATCAATCCCAGGAACAGGTCCACCAGCGCCGGATCGAAATGCAGGCCCCTTTGCGCGCGCAAGTGATCGCAAGCCTGTTCCACCGTCCACGCGCGCTTGTAAGGCCGTACCGAGGTCAGCGCGTCGAACACGTCGGCAATGGCCACGATGCGCCCGGCCAGTGGAATTTCCTCGCCCTTGAGTCCGGCCGGATAACCGCTGCCGTCCCATTTTTCATGGTGGGTACGCGCCACGTCATAGGCCACCGCCAGCATGCCGGTGGCGTGCGACCCGATGATGCTGGCGCCGATGGTGGGATGGTTTTGCATTTCCTGCCATTCGGCCGGATCGAGCCTGGCCGGCTTTTGCAGGATACGGTCGGGTATCCCGATCTTGCCGATATCGTGCATCGGCGCGGCGTTGAACAAGTCGTCCACGTCGTCTTCATCGAGCCCCGCGGCGATGGCCAGCAGGCGCGAATAATGGCTCATGCGGATCACGTGCAGGCCGGTCTCGTTATCCTTGTACTCCGCCGCCAGGCCCAGGCGCTGAACGATTTCCAGCCGGCTGGCCTTCAGCGCATCCATGCGTACCAGCGACAGGTGCAACTGCACGCGGGCTTTCACCACGGACGGGCTGACCGGCTTGGTGATGTAATCGACGCCGCCCGCCTCGAAGCCGGCCACTTCATCGATCGCATCGGTCAGCGCCGTGACGAAGATCACGGGGATGCCGGCGGTGGCGGGATCGGCCTTCAGGCGCTGGCACACTTCATAGCCGGTCATGTCGGGCATCATCACGTCCAGCAGGATCAGGTCCGGCTGTTCGCGCGCCGCCAGTTCCAGCGCGCGCGGCCCATCCTTGGCAAACAGCAGCCGGTAGCGGTCTTGCAGGATTTGCCGCAGCAATTGCAGGTTGATCGGTTCGTCATCGACTGCCAGGATGACCGGTGGTTGCTTGCTCTTCATTGTGTACTCCCGGCTGGCGGTGGCAGGCAGGACGCCAGCAGCGCCTCCAGCCGCGCGTGCGCCGCGCTGAAATCAAAGTTGTCCATCGCACTGCGTAATTCATCGAGCCGGCCGGGCGCCACGTGCCCGGCCAGCGCCTGCGCGAACGCGTGCAGCAGGCCGTCGTCAAAGGCGCCGCTGTCGATCGAACGGTGCAATTGTTCGGCCAGCGAGCGCACCAGCTGCGCATCGAGCGCCCGCGCGGGCGCGGGAGCATCGGCGCCGGCCAGGGCGGGCGGCGGGCCGCCCTGCGCCGCCAGCGCCGTGGTGATGGCGGCGCACGCGATGGCCAGCTGTTCGCCCGCCTGGGCCAGCAGGGCGGCCAGTTCGCCTCCAGCATCCGGCGCGCCGTCGCCGGCGCCGGCCAGTTGCCACGCCTGTTCGACGCGGTCGAGCAGGGCGGCCAGCTGTTCCAGTCCCAGGTTGGCGGCCGCGCCCTTGGCCTGGTGCGTGGCGGCCGCGCCTTCCTGGTGGCGGCGGGCCGACAGCAGGACGGCCAGTTGCCGGCCCAGGTCCATGCGCTCCTGCACGAACGTGTGCAGGGCGCGGTAATAAGGTTGTTCCTGGCCGCCCCAGCGCTGCAAGCCTTGCCCCAGGTTCAGCACGCGCGCCATGCCGTCCTGGTTGGCCGGCGCGGGGCCGGCGACGTCGATGCCCAGCACGCGCGCCAGTTCGCGCACCAGCACCACCATGTCGACCGGCTTGGGCGCGAAGCCATCCATGCCGGCGCTGCTGGTGGCTTCACGGTCCTTTTCCAGCACGCTGGCCGTCATGGCGATGATCGGCACGCGCGCTCGCCCCTGTTCGGCTTCGGCGGCGCGGATCCGGCGCGTGGCTTCCAGCCCGTCCATGAACGGCATCTGCACATCCATCAGGATCACGTCGAAGCTGCCTTCGGCCGCCAGCCGCACGGCCGCCGCGCCATCGCTGACGGTTACCACCGAGTGGCCCCGTTTGCCCAGCAACAGGGTCAACAGTTCAAGGTTTTGCGGCACGTCGTCGGCCGCCAGCACGCGCAGCGCCGGCAACGGCGGCAGCGCCTGCAAGGCGTTGGCCGGAACCGCGTCGGCCGCGGTGATGGCGTGGATCAGTGGCAGCAGCACGTGGAAAGTGCTACCCTGGCCTTCGATGCTGGTGGCCCAGATGCTCCCGCCCATCAATTCCGTCAATTGCTTGCAGATCGTGGTGCCCAGGCCGGTGCCACCGTAACGCCGGTTCATCGAAGCGTCGGCTTGCGTGAACGGTTCGAAGATCGCCGCCAGCCGGTTGGCCGGGATGCCGATGCCGGTGTCGGCCACGGTCACATGCAGGTGTTCCAGGCCGTCGTGTTCTTCCACGTCCAGCGCCAGGGTGACGCTGCCCTCGCCGGTGAACTTGATGGCGTTGCCCAGCAGGTTGGTCAACACCTGCCGCACCCGCAGTTCGTCGCCGCGCAGCCGGTGCGGCAGCGCTTCGCTGAAGCGCACCGTCAGCGCCAGGCCCTTGGCGGCCGCGTTGGCGCCCATGGTGGACGACAGTTCGTCGACCAGCGCCAGCAGGTTGTAATCGTTTTCCTCCAGTTCCACGGCGCCCCGGTCGAGCTTGGCCGTGTCGAGGATTTCGTTGAGCAGCCGCAGCAGCGCGCGCGCGGAATTGCGCACGGTGTCCAGGTGACGGCGCTGGTCGGGCGCCAGTTCGCCCTGCAGCAGCACGTCGGTGAAGCCGAGGATGGAATTCATCGGCGTACGGATTTCATGGCTCATGTTGGCGAGAAACGCGGCGCGCGCGGCGGCGGCCTGCTCGGCGCGCTCCTTGGCGGTGCGCAATTCTTCTTCCATCTGGCGCCGCCCGGAGATGTCGAGGATCACGCCGTCGAGCCACTTCACCTTGCCCTTGTCGTCGAAGATCGCGCTGCCGTTTTCCCACATCCAGCGGATACTGCCGTCGCGATGGCGCAGCCGGTATTCAATCGTGAACGGTTCCCGGCGGGCAATCGCGTCATCCAGGCCGCGCGCCACGTGTTCGTGGTCGTCCGGATGGATCAAGTCGCCGTACAGGCGCGCCGCGGGGACGCCGAGAAAGTCTTGCGGCGGATAGCCGGTCAGGGTTTCCACCGCGGCGCTGATGAACACCATCGGCCAGCCCGGCGCATGCAGCGCGCGGTACGAAATGCCGGGGATATTGCCGATCAGCGAGCGGAATTGCTGTTCGCTGTCGCGCAGCGCCTGTTCCATGGCCTTGCGCTCGCTGATGTCGGTCACGAAGCAGACATACAAGTCCTGGTTGGCCAGCCGCGCATGGCCGTAGGCGTTACGCACCGGTACCTTGGCTCCGCTCTTGTGCAAGACCTGGATATCCTGGCTTTCGCCGATCATGCCTTCGCGGCCATCCTTCAAATGGCTGAGCAAGCCGTCACGCGCGGAGCGGGCCGGATCGGCGATCAGCAGGCGCACGTTCTTGCCGACGATTTCATCGCGTTTCCAGCCGAAGATGCGTTCCGCCGACTTGTTGAATTCGCGGACGGTGCCGTCCGATTCCACCGTGACCACGCCGTCGACCGCGGTTTCCAGCAGCGCGCGCATCCACGATTCGCTTTCGCGCAACTGGAAAAACAGCGCGCGGTAGCGCAGCAGGCCGTTGGCCGAGGTCACCAGCAGCGTGAACACGGCCGTGGTCAGCGACACCGCCAGCGCCAGGAACGGGGCATTGAGGATTTCACTGGCGGCGTCGGGCTCCACGCGGCCGACGAAGCGGGCCGCCGCCATGCCGGTGTAATGCATGCCGGCGATGGCCACGCCCATCGTGACGCCGGCAATGCCCAGGCGCGCCGATTCCGACATCCACGTGCGCAGCATGGACAGCCCGAAACGCACCCACAGCGCCAGCGTGGCCAGCGCCACCGCCACCAGGATCGACAGCCCGAACATCCACGGGTCATAGCGCAATTCCAGCGTGCTGCGCATGGCCGCCATGCCGGTGTAATGCATGGCGCCGATGCCCGCGCCCACCAGCACGCCGCCCACCAGCAATTGCCAGCCATTGATGCGCTTGCGGCCGATCAGCGACAGCGCCACGCAGGAGGCGGCAATGCTGGGCAACATCGACCAGATCGTCAGTGCGCGGTCGTATTCCACGCCGGTGCACAGGTTAAACGCCAGCATGCCGATGAAGTGCATGGCCCA
>CBIHOX010000218.1:0-7751 GCA_966211685.1 uncultured Pseudoduganella sp. | reverse complement strand
ACACTTCGATGTCGCTCTTGGTCACGCCGGTATCGGCGGCCAGGATGAACAGCACCGCGTGCGCATGCGGGATCAGGTTCAGCGTCAGTTCCGGTTCCGTGCCGATGGCGTTCAAGCCCGGCGTATCGAGGATCACCAACCCCTGTTTCAACAGCGGGTGGGGGAAATTGATGATGGCGTGGCGCCACAGCGAGATTTCCACCAGGCCGTCGTCATTGAGCGTGGCGGCCATGTCGGGGTCGTTTTCATCGTACAGGCCATAGCGCTTGGCTTCGTCGACGCTGACGTGGCGCGTCATGCAGACCTGGCGGAACACGTCGTGCATGGATTCCGGCGTGTCCAGGTCCAGCGGCAGCGTGGTCCAGGCCGATGCCTGGTCGCGGTAATCGCTGGTGGACAGGTTGTCGGCCCGGGTTTCGATCGGCAGCAGGCGGATGCTGGGCGGCCAGGCCGGGTCGTACAGCAGTTCGGTCGGGCACATGGTGGTGCGGCCGGCGGCCGACGGCAGGATGCGCTGGCCATAATCGGCAAAGAAGATCGCATTGATCAATTCGGATTTGCCGCGCGAGAATTCGGCCACGAAGGCAACCGACAGCTTGTCGTCGGACAGCCGCGCCAGGGTACGGGCAAGGCGCTGCTCGGTGGCGGCATCGGCCAGCTCGGCGCTGGCAATCCAGGCCTGGTATTGCTTCAGGGCCGACATGACGCCGTGGCGCCACGCGCTGTATTGTTCCAGGTCCCTTACCACCATGCTTCACCTTTCAAACTATTTCTGGCACTGTACGCAATAGAAAGTCGACCGCTGCCCCTGCTTGATCTGGCGGATCGGCGTGCCGCACACGCGGCAGGGGATGCCAGTACGATCATAGACGAAATAAGTCTGCTGGAAATAGCCGGACTGGCCATTCACGCTGATAAAGTCGCGCAAGGTGCTGCCGCCCTGTACGATGGCTTCAAGCAAAACGTCGCGGATGGCTTGCGCCAGCTTGTCGTAGCGCGCCCGGCTGATGCGCCGCGCCGGGGTTTTCGGGTTGATGCCGGCCCGGAACAGGCTTTCCGAACAATAGATATTGCCGACGCCGACCACGATATCGCCCGCCAGCAGCACCTGCTTGATGGCGGCGCTGCGCTGGCGGGTCTGGTCATACAGCAGCTTGCCGGTGAAGCCGCTTTCCAGCGGTTCCACGCCCAGCCCGCGCAACAGCAGGTTTTCTTCCAGGACGCCGTCATCGCGGCCATGCCACAGCACGGCGCCAAAGCGGCGCGGATCGGTCAGGCGCAGCACCTGCACGCCATCCTGGGCGCTTTCCACCACCAGGTCGAAATGGTCGTGCTTGGCCGGCGGCGTACCGGGCGGCAGCACGCGCAAGTGGCCGGACATGCCGAGGTGAATGATCAGGGTGCCATGTTCAAAGTTCACCAGCAGGTATTTGCCGCGCCGGCCTGTGCCCTGCACCGTGCGGCCGGCCAGCAATTGCGCCAGGCCGGGCGGGAAAGGCCAGCGCAAGCCGCTGCGGCGCAAGACCACGTCGCGCACGGTGCGGCGCTCGATATGGGGGGCGACGCCGCGGCGCGTCACTTCGACTTCTGGCAACTCTGGCATGGCAAATCAAAATCCTTACGAACGTGCTTACAAATTCGCTTACAAATGTAAGCCAGGGCAAACGCGCGGCGGATGGTGGGTTGGCGTAAAATCGGAGAAGTTTCCGAAAAGTCAGGACCATCCTTTGAAAAATGCATTCGCCATTGTAACCCTGTCGGCTGTGCTGTCCGGCTGCGCTGTTGTGCCCTGGCACGCCCCTGTCGACGCTTCCGCGCCTGCGGCCCCGGCCGCGCCTGCCGCGCCGGCAGCCTCGGCGCCCGCCGCGCCCACGGAAGATACCCCGGCCACGCAAGCCGTTGCCGCGGCAGCCGCCGTGCAAGCCAACGAGGCGCTGCCCAGCGTGGATTTGACGGCCGACCTGTTCTACAAGTTGACCAAGGCCGAGCTCGATTTCAAGCGGGGCCAATGGCAAAGCGCTTATGTGACGATGATGGTGCTGGCGCAGCAGACGCGCGATCCGCGCCTGGCGCAGCGTTCGGCGGAGATGGCGCTGGCCGCCAAGCAGGGCGGCGAAGCCATGGCGGCCATCCGCCTGTGGCGCGAACTGGCGCCGGAATCGGACGAAGCCGCGCAATACTTCCTCGGCTTTGCCGTGCTGGGCGACGACTTGACGGAAGCCGAACAGGCGTTCACCCAGCGCCTGAAGAAAAGCCCGCCGGGCGCGCGCGGGCTGGCCATGTTCCAGATGCAGCAATTCCTGCTGCGGGCCAAGGACAAGGCCGCCGCGTTTGCGCTGATGGAGCGCGTGCTGGCGCCATACGCTGGCCAGCTGGAAACGCACCTGGTGCTGGCGCAGGGCGCCTTTGCCAATGGCGCGGCGTTGCGCGCCGCCACCGAGGCGCGCCGCGCGCTGAGCATCAAGCCCGATTCCGAACTGGCGCTGTTGACGATGGCGCAGGTGACGCCCGATCCGGACATGGTGACCAAACTGGTGACGGAATTCCTCGCGAAATATCCGCAGGCGCGCGAAGTGCGCGCCGCTTATGCGCGCATGCTGGTGGAGCAAAAACAGTATGACAAGGCGCGCAATGAATTCCTGACCCTGCTGAAAGGGCAGCCGGACAATCCGGCCACGCTGTACGCGCTGGGCATCATGGCCATGCAGGCCACCGACACGGCCGCCGCCGAAGGCTATTTCAAGCGCTTCGTCGAAGTGCTGGAAAAAGAGGGCGGCGAAGACCGCGACCCCACCAAGGCGCTGCTGATCCTGGCGCAAATCGCGGAAGAAAAAGGCGACCTGGCCGCCGCGCAGGGCTGGCTCGACCGCGTGGAAAATGGCGACCCACGCATGATGCTGACGGTGCGCCTGAAGCGGGCGCACCTGGCGGCCCGCATGGGCGATCTGGACAGCGCCCGCCGGCAACTGGCGGAAATCAAGACCGACGACCCGGCTGAACAGGCGCAAATCATCCAGACCGATGCGCAACTGTTGCGCGATGCCGGCCAGGGACTGGAATCGTACAAGGTGCTGGAAGACGGCGTGCTGCGTTACCCGAACAGCGCGGACCTGCTGTACGACTTCGCGCTGGCGGCGGAAAAAAGAGGCAAGGTGGAATTAATGGAAACCAGCCTGCGCAAGGTCATTGAAATGGCGCCGGATAACCACCATGCCTACAACGCGCTCGGCTATTCGCTGGCCGAACGCGGCCTCAGGCTCGAGGAAGCGTATGGGCTGATCGAGAAGGCCATGCAGATGGCGCCCGGCGACCCGTTCATCATGGACAGCATGGGCTGGGTGAATTTCCGCATGGGCAAACTGAAGGAAGCGGAAACCCTGCTGCGCCGCGCCTATGCCTTGCGCAGCGACCCGGAAATCGCCGTGCACCTCGGCGAAGTGCTGTGGGCGCAGGGCGACAAGACCGGGGCGCAGGGCTTGTGGCGCGAAGCGCGCGCCAAGGATCCCAACAACGATGTATTGAAGAGCACGTTGGCACGATTGAACACCAGCCTGTAACTCTTCCGATACCTGTCTATGCAAAAACTCTTACCGCTGCTGCTGGCAGCCGCGCTGGCCGGCTGCGCCTCGGCGCCGGAACGCCCAGGCGCGTTGCCGTCCGGCCCCGTCGCCGCGTATACCGACACCATGACGCTGTCGGGCAAAATCAATGTCACCTATACGAAGGATGGCAACCGTGAATCGCCGCTGCATGGCCGCTTCGAATGGCAGCAAAGCCCGCAGCGCACCGACGTGACCATCCTGAGCCCGCTTGGCCAGACCGTGGCGCAAATTGCCGTGACGCCGCAACAGGCCACGCTCAAGGAAGGCAACAAGCCGCTGCGCACCGCCGACAATATCGATGCGCTCAGCGCGCAGGCGCTGGGCTGGACCCTGCCGGTCTCGGGCTTGCGCGAATGGCTGCAGGGCCACGCCACCGCGGCCGGCGGCAGGCATTTCCGCGCCAGTGTCCAGGATGCAACAGTGACCACGGCCGATGGCTGGCGCCTGCACTATGTTTCGTGGCACGATGGCCCAGGTGATCCCAAGCCCAAGCGGATCGACATCGAGCGCGGCGCTACCGGCCAGCTCGACGCCATGACCATCCAGATCGTAATCGACGCGCCCAACCCGACATGACCAGCCTGACCTATTGCCCGGCGCCCGCCAAGCTCAATTTATTCCTGCATGTGACCGGCCGCCGTCCGGACGGGTACCACTTGCTGCAAACGGCTTTCCAGTTGATCGACCGTGGCGACACGCTGCACGTGCATTTGCGCGACGATACGCAATTGCGCCGCACCAGCGATATCCCCGGCGTGCCGGAAGAGCAGGACCTGGTGATCCGCGCCGCGAAACTGTTGCAGGCCGAAGTCGTGCGCCGTACCGGCATGCTGCCGCGCGGCGCCAATATCGCGGTCGACAAGGTCTTGCCGATGGGCGGCGGCCTGGGCGGCGGTTCGTCCGACGCCGCCACCGTGCTGATGGCGCTGAACCGGCTGTGGGACGCGGGTTTGAAGCGCGAAGAATTGATGGCGCTGGGATTGCCGCTGGGCGCCGATATCCCATTCTTCATCTTTGGCCAGACCGCGTTTGCCGAAGGCGTGGGCGAAGCCTTGCAGCCGGTGGATGTGCCCGATTGCTGGTATGTGGTGATCGAGCCCGGCGTTTCCGTGCCCACCGCACAAATATTTACGAGCGAGTATTTGACAAGAAACACGCCACCCGTTAATATGGCGGCCTTCTGCAGCTACTACAGCACACAACGTGAGCTGAAGCAGTTCGGGAAAAATGATTTGCAGCAGGTTGCAACCCGCTTGTACCCGCAAATTGCAAAAGCCATCGACTGGCTGGGGCAATTTGGCGATGCAAGGATGACGGGTTCCGGAGCTTGTGTGTTTTGCGCCTTCCCAGATGAAGGCCAGGCCGATGCGGTGCTTGCCAAAGCACGCGGCGCCTGGACTGCCTGGAAAGCAAAATCACTGAAAAAGCATCCGATCGCTGCAATGTTGATTTAGAAAATAAATCAACGCAGAAAAAAAGATTTGCTTAGCGTTAAAAACGGTGTATAATACGCCCCGTCGAAAACGACAAGCAGTAAGTTTCAGTGTAGGGGAATCGCCAAGCTGGTTAAGGCACCGGATTTTGATTCCGGCATACCAAGGTTCGAATCCTTGTTCCCCTGCCACCAATTCTCTCCGAGTCTGTCGATGCAGCAGCGTCCAGTCGGGGTAAAATACCAAGATGCCAGACGGCATCGAAACAACGCGCCGAACGGCAATCGAATTAAATCCGAGTTGTACCTTCGGCAGTCAATCTCGAATCAACGCTAATCTATCTCTGGGACTCCCTATGGCTTACGAAAACCTGATGGTTTTTACCGGCAACGCTAACCCTGCGCTCGCGGAGGGGGTCGCAAAGAACCTCGGCATTCCAGTTGGCAAAGCAGTCGTCTCGAAATTCTCCGATGGCGAAGTCATGGTTGAAATTAACGAAAACGTCCGTGGTAAAGACGTCTTCGTGCTGCAATCGACCTGCGCGCCGACCAACGACAGCTTGATGGAACTGATCCTGATGGTCGATGCGCTCAAGCGCGCTTCCGCAGGCCGTATCACCGCCGCCATCCCCTATTTTGGTTATGCCCGCCAGGACCGCCGTCCGCGCTCGGCCCGTGTTGCGATCTCCGCGAAAGTGGTCGCCAACATGCTGGAAAGCGCCGGCGTCGAACGTGTCCTGATCATGGACTTGCACGCTGACCAGATCCAGGGCTTCTTCGACATCCCGGTCGACAATATCTACGCTTCGCCTATCCTGCTGGGCGACCTGCAAAAGAAAGCCGAAGAAAACCTGTTGGTGGTGTCGCCGGACGTCGGCGGCGTGGTGCGCGCCCGCGCCCTGGCAAAACGCCTGGGCTGCGACCTGGCCATCATCGACAAGCGCCGTCCGAAAGCCAACGTTTCCGAAGTGATGAACATCATCGGTGAAGTCGAAGGCCGCAACTGCGTCATCATGGACGACATGGTCGACACCGCCGGCACGCTGGTCAAGGCAGCGGACGTGCTGAAAGAGCGAGGCGCCAAGAAAGTCATCGCGTATTGCACGCACCCGGTACTGTCCGGCCCGGCAATCGAGCGCATCACGAATTCGTCGCTGGACGAACTGGTGGTCACCGACACGATTCCGCTGTCCGAAGCCGGCAAGGCTTGCCCGAAAATCCGCCAACTGACCTGCGCTCCACTGCTGGCTGAAACGTTCAAACGCATCATCAAGGGCGATTCGGTGATCTCCCTGTTCATCGATTAATCAAGTACAATATCGATCCCTCGGCGGCGCGACCGGTTTTTCCGGTTGCGCCGCTGTTTTTCCGAAGCGCCCTGGTCGCGGGGCGCTTTTTCACGCAAGGCGCCAGCCTTGTATTTCGTGGTGCCTGACACCTTTGGTATCAGGCGCCATACATAAAATTGGAGTTTCAAATGAAAGTAGTTGCATTCAAGCGCGAACTGCAGGGCACGGGTGCGAGCCGCCGCCTGCGTAATTCCGGCCAAACCCCAGGCATCATCTACGGCGGCTCCGAAGCCCCGGTGACCATCGCCCTGGACCACAACGCCCTGTTCCACGCCCTGAAAAAAGAAGCGTTCCACTCGTCCGTTCTGGACATGGAAATCGATGGCGTGACCCAGCCAGTGCTGCTGCGTGACTTCCAGATGCACGCTTACAAACAACTGGTCCTGCACGCTGACTTCCAGCGCGTTGACGCGAACACCAAAGTGCACCTGAAAGTCGCACTGCACTTCGTGAACGCCGACGTGTCGCCAGCCGTGAAACTGCACGCTGCCACCATTTCGCACGTTCTGAACGAAATCGAAGTGCTGTGCCTGCCATCGGCCCTGCCGGAATTCATCACTGTTGACCTGTCGAACGTCGACGTTGGCCAGTCGGTACACGTATCCGACCTGAAACTGCCAGAAGGCGTGACCGCTGTTACCAAAGGCAAGAACCTGACCATCGCTACCGTATCGGTACCGGCTGGCCAAGTTTCCGCCGAAGCCGCTGCCGCTCCTGCGCCGGAAGCCAAAAAAGGCAAGAAGTAATCCTTGAAGCGCCATCTCCGGATGGCTTTCAGTGAAAAAACCCCGCTTGCCGGGGTTTTTTTTGTATCCTCACGTTTTTTCACACCGCACAGCCCATGTCCATCCGCCTGATCGTCGGCCTCGGCAACCCCGGCCCGGAATATGAACAAACCCGCCACAATGCCGGCTTCTGGCTGGTCGACAACCTGGCCAACAGCTTGCCGGGCGCGCGCCTGCAGCGCGAAACCCGCTTCAATGCCCTGATGGCGAAGACTTCGCTGGGCGGCAAGGAATTGTGGCTGCTGGAACCGCAAACCTACATGAACCGTTCCGGCCAATCGGTCGGCGGGCTGGCCCGTTTTTACAAGATCAATCCCGATGAAGTGCTGGTGGTGCACGACGAGCTGGACTTGCCGCCCGGCGCGGCCAAGCTGAAGAAAGGCGGTTCGTCAGGCGGGCACAATGGCTTGAAAGACATCACGTCCGCGCTGGGCACGCAGGATTACTGGCGCTTGCGCATCGGCATCGGCCACCCGCGCACCCTGAACCTGGCGCAGCCGGTCGCGGACTTCGTGCTGCACCGCCCGCGCCGTGAAGAGCAATTGCTGATCGATGAAGCCATTGAAAAAGCATTGCGGATCAT
>CBIHOX010000217.1:0-7791 GCA_966211685.1 uncultured Pseudoduganella sp. | reverse complement strand
ACACGATCTGGTTCGTGAAGTCCAGGTTGAACAGCGTGGCGTCCAGCTGCCAGCCATGGGCGGCATAGCGCGCGCCCAGCTCGAAGGTCTTCGCGGTTTCCGGCTGCAGCGCATCGGTGGAACTTTGCAGGTTCAATTGCAAATGCTGGATGCTGCCGAACGAGGTATTGTAGTTGGCGAAGACCGTGGTGGCCTTGTCCAGCAGGTAGGCGACATTCACGGACGGCAACAGCTTGCTGTTGCTGATATCTTGCTGGAACTTCGCCAGCACGTTGTACCGGCCCATGTCGATGTGCTCGTAGCGCAGGCCCGGCGTCACGCGCCATTGGCCAAACGCGATCTGGTCGTCAATGTAGACGGCGTGGGCGTCGGTACTGTTTTCCGAATTGCGCGATTCGGTGCGCACGTTGCCCGCCACCAGGAAATTGATGGCGCGCTCGTCGGCGCGCTCCTGCAGGTAGCGGTAACCGGCCGTCACGTCATGGCGCACGCCCCCCCACGCCAGGCGCTGCGTGACGCGGGGCTCGACGGCGCCCACGTTGTAGTGCCGCGGCGAGTTCTGGAACGCGATCAGGTTGGCGTCCTGGGCATTGGCCAGCAGGCTTTGGCGGTAGCTCTGGTTGAAATACGCGCGCACTTCCACTTCGCGGGTGTCGGACAGCGTATTGACGTAGCTGGCGTCGATGCCCTTGCGGTTGCCTTTCCAGAAGTCGCCATTGCGGTACGCCGCGCGCGGGTCGGCCGCATATTGGGCCGGCGTCAGGCCGCCCGGGGTTTCCGAGTACGCGTCGAAGTACGACAGCTTGGCGTTCAATTCCGAGGTGGCCGTCAGCGGGTAGTTGAACTTCAGCGCGAAATCGTTGACCTTGTCGCGGTTGTGGGCGCGCGGACCGTCGCCGTCGAGGCCGGAATACAGCAGCGCCACGCCCAGGCCGCCGTCGATGCGGCCGCCGACGAATACGCTGGCCAGCGCCGTGCCATTGCCGCCATCGTACTTGTTGTAGCGCAGCGACGCATCCATGGCGGCGACGCTTGTGGGAATCGCGCGGGTCTTGAAATTGATGATGCCGCCCACGTTTTGCGGGCCATAGCGCACCGCGCCGCCGCCGCGCACCACGTCGACGGTGTCGAGGTTGGCCAGCGATACCGGCGCGAACGACAGGTGCGGCTGGCCATACGGGGCCACCGACAGCGGAATGCCGTCCAGCAGGACCGTCGAGCGCGGCGAATAGCGCCCTTCCAGGCCGCGCACGCCGATGTTGAGCGAAATCGCGCTGTTGCCGGTCGAGGCATTGTCCGTGATCTGCACGCCCGGCACCGTGCGCAGCACGTCGCTGACGCTGTCGGCGCCCGACACCTGGAACTCCTCGCGCTGTACCACGGAGCGTGCGCCGGCAAAGTTCTTCAGGCTGCGCTGGCTGGAACCAAGCCAGTTGCCCGTCACCTGGACGGTCTCCATGGCGGTGTCAGGCGTATCGGTCTGCGCCTGGACGGCGGTCGATACGAGGATCAGGCAAGCCAGGGCGATGGCATGGGGGCGCAGGACGGGAGCGTTATACATGGGGAGGGAAATTAGTTCATAAAGAAACTATTATAGTGCAATGAGAACAATTCTCAGTTACGACGGTGGCAACGATCGTGTAACATCGTGTAACCACCTTTGAGCGAAGAGGCATCCAATGAAATCTGTGCAACTGTCGTCCGGCGCGGCTATGCCGGCGCTGGGACTGGGAACCTGGCACATGGGAGAACACCCGGCCCACCGCGAGCGCGAAGTGCGGGCGCTGCAACTGGGACTGGATCTGGGCATGACCTTGGTCGACACGGCGGAAATGTATGGCGAAGGCGCCGCCGAGGAAGTCGTCGGCGCGGCCATCGCGGGCCGGCGCGACAGCGTCTTCCTGGTCAGCAAGGTGTACCCGCACAACGCCACCTTCAAGGGCGTGCAGGCCGCGTGCGAGCGCAGCCTGAAGCGGCTGAAGACCGATTACCTGGACTGCTACCTGCTGCACTGGCGCGGCAACGTGCCACTGCAGGAAACCCTGGAAGGCTTCCAGGCGCTGAAGCAGGCCGGCAAGATCCGCGATTACGGCGTCTCGAATTTCGACTTCGACGACATGGAACAAGCCTGGGGCCTGGAAGGCGGCGCCGGCATTGCGGTCAACCAGGTGCTGTACAACCTGGCGCGGCGCGGCATCGAATGGAACCTGTTGCCATGGTCGCAGCAGCACAAGGTGCCGGTGATGGCGTACGCGCCGCTGGAATCGTCCTCCACGTCCGACCAGGGGGCGCTGCTGGGCAACCGCGGCCTGCAGGCGGTGGCGCAGCGCCATGGTGCGACGCCGGCGCAGGTGGCGCTGGCCTGGCTGTTGCGGCAAGACCAGGTCGTGGTGATCCCCAAGGCGTCCAACCCGGACCATGTGCGGCAAAACCGGCAGGCGCTGGACATCGCGCTGACCGTGCAGGACGTGGCCGAACTCGACCAGGCATTCCCGCGGCCGCGCAAGGGGACGCCGCTGGAGGTGCTGTAGGGCGCGCCGGAGCCGGGGTGATGGACGGCTTGCCGGATTACGCTGCGCTAATCCGGCCTACAGCTGCTGTAGGGGGCGGCCGGGGCCGGAGTCATGGCAGGTTTGCCGGATGTCGCTGCGCTGATCCGGCCTACAGTTGCTGTAGGCTGCGGCCGGGGCCGGGGGCATGGCAGGTTTGCCGGATGTCGCTGCGCCAATCCGGCCTACAGCTACAGCTGGAGGCAACGACTAGATTTCAGGACAGCCGCCGCCTTTATTCTTGCAATGGCAGGCAATCACGGAACGGATGATTTGCACCAGCTGGCAGGCGGCCGGTCCCGGCCTTTCGGCATTGGCAATAATCAGCGACAAGGTCAGCTTGCGTTTTTGCCCCGCGCGCAGCGGCAATGCTTTTAATTCGCCGCGTTCCAGTTCACCGGCAATCTTGTGCGTGGCCATCCACGCATAACCCAAACCGGCTTTCACCATTTCACTGCGCGTGGCGGGACTGGTCACGGTCCAGCGCTGCGTGGAATTGAGCCAGCCATAATCACGCGGATTGAGCACGCCGGCATCGCGCACCACGATATGTAAATGGCGGTTTAAATCATCTTCATTCAACGAGCGCCCCAATCCGTGTAATGGATGGGCCGGATGGGCCACCGCGATAAATTCGATATCGAGCAGGGCGTCCCCTAAAAAACCGGGCGGCACGTTATTGGCGATGACGATATCGGCGCGCTTTTCCCGCAATACGTCTTCCGATTCCGACAGGATGGTTTCCGCCAGGTTGACACGGGTATGGCGCGCCAGCGGTTCGAATTCGCGCAGGATACGCACCAGTAATTCAGAGGGAAACAGGCTGTCGACGGCAAAACGCAATTCCGATTCCCAGCCGTCATTCAGGCTGCGCGCGAATTCCTCCAGCCGGAATGCGCCGTCGAGCAAATCGCGCGCGCGCCGCAGCAGCGCTTCGCCATTTTTCGTCAGCCGGGCGCGGCGTCCGTCCATTTCCAGCAATTCCACGCCCAATTGCTCCTGCAGCCGCGCCACCATGTAACTGACCGACGACTGGCTGCGGTGCAGCGCTTCGGCCGCCTGCGCATAACCGCCGCAATCGACAATGGCTTGCAGCACCTGCCATTGCTCCAGCGTGCTGCGCGGAATATTCATTTACTCTGCATGATATAGACGCCATCCCAGTCGGCGGGCGGCGGATCGGCTTCCAGCCGGCTGCAGCGGTCGATATACATGGCGGCGGCCTTGTCGTTGGGATTCAGGGCCAGCACTTCCTGGAACGACTGGCGCGCCGCGGCCCATTTCTGCTTGCGGTAATTGATCACGCCATTGCGGAACAGTCCCATGGCGTCGATCAGGTGCGGATAAGTTTCCTCGGTATGGAAATCCATGACTTCGTAGATCGACACCGGCTTGGTTTTGCCCTGTACTACCACGATATCGAGTTCGCGCACCCGGTAAGTGCCGCGCAGCGCGCGGTACGTGAATTCGCTGATCAGGATGTGCGCGCCATATTGCTTGCACGCCGATTCCAGGCGCGCGGCCAGGTTCACGCCATCGCCGATGATGGTGTAATCCATGCGCTTTTTCGAGCCGATATTGCCGGACACCACGGAATCGGAATTCAAGCCGATGCCGATGTCGAGCGGCAGCTTGCCGTCGCGGATGCGCGGCTGGTTCCATGCGCGCAATTCGCGCATCATGGCGATCGCGGTGCGCACCGCGCGGTCCGGGTCATCCTCGTGCGGCACCGGGATGCCGAACGCCGCCATGATGGCGTCGCCAATGAACTTGTCGAGCATGCCCTCTTCGCGCTGGATACAGTCGACCATCATGGTGAAATACTCATTGAGCAGCGCCACCGTGCCCTGCGCGCCCAGCTGTTCGGTGATGGTGGTGAAACTGCGCACGTCGGAAAACAGCACCGTGGCCGTGACGTTTTTACCGCCCAGCATTTCCGCGCCATTGGCCACCATCTGGTCCGCGATGTTGGGGTCCATGTAGCGCGACATGGTGGCCTTCAGCCGCTTTTCATTGGAGATATCGTCCAGCATCAGCATCCAGCCGATGCGCTTCTTTTCCACCGACAGCAGCGGCTGCACGGAAAAGTTCACGGAAATGGTTTCATCGCCCACGATCAGCGGCGCATCCATCATGTGGCCGGCCGACTGGTTTTCCTCGACCTGGCGCAGCTTGTCGACCACCCAGGTATTGGGCCCGGTGAAGAATTCATTGGCGGCGCGGCCCAGGATGGCGCCCGGGTCGGCGCGCAGGATGGCCAGGCCGGCGGCGTTGCAGGTGACGATCTTTTCCTGGCCGTCCAGCGTGATCACGCCGTTCGACATCGACTCCAGCATGGCTTCGTTATAGTTCTTCATTTGCTGGACGTCGGCAAACAGCTTGGCGTTTTCCAGCGCAATGGAAATCTGCGCGGTGAACGCGCGCAGGCGCGATTCATCCTCGCTGGTGAATGGCCCGCCGCGCTTGTTCAACACCTGGGTCACGCCGATGGTCTTGCCATTCTTGTTGACGATCGGGACGCACAGGATGGAGCGCGTGAAGTAGCCGGTGCGCTTGTCGAACGCGGGATTGAAGCGCAAGTCGGCGTACGCGTACGGGATATTGATGGTCTTGCCGGAGGTGAACACGGCGCCGGCAATGCCGGCCGAATTGGGCAGGCGGATCTGCATCGATTCCAGCCCCTGCCCGACTTCCGACCACAATTCATTGGTCTTTTCATCGTTGAGGAACAGGGTCGAGCGCTCGGCGTTCAGCAGCCGCGTGGCTTCGCCCATCACGCGCTGCAGCAGCGAGCCGAGCTTGATGTCGGCCGTGACTTCCGACACCACGTCGATGAATTCCATTTCCTGGCGCCGCACCTTCTTCATGCTTTCCAGGAAGCGCGCGCTTTGCAGCGCCAGCGTGCCCTGGGTGGTCAGCGCTTCCAGCAATTGCAGGTCGTTGCGGGTGAACTTGCCCTTCTTCTTGTTCAGCGTCTGCGACACGCCGATGATTTCACCCTTGAACGTGCGGATCGGCACGCACAGGATGTTGCGGGTCACGAAGCCGGTCTGTTCGTCGATGGCGCGGTTGAAGCGGTTGTCCGCGTAGGCGTCGGCGATCATCAGCGGCTCGCCCGTGGTGAACACGTGACCGGCGATACCGGACGTGTTCAGGAAGCGGATTTCACGCTGGGTTTCGCCCTGCGCGACGCGGGAAAACAGTTCGCCGGTTTCCGCGTCGTTGAGGAACAGGGTGCCGCGTTCGGCGCCCAGCTCCTCGGTCGTGACTTCCACCAGCGCCGTGAGGATTTCATCGAGCGTATCGAACGCGGCCATACGGCGCGACACTTCCAGCAGCAATTCCACCTGCCGCAGGCGGCGTGTCTGCGCGCCGGCAGTGGCCCGGGCCGCGGCGACCGCGCTGCCTGGGCCGGTGTCGTTCTTTTTCGTGCGCGGCTCGAGCGCGCTCTTGTCCATGAAGTTCATGCGGTCGACTATGCCTGCCGTGCTTCCAGTACATCGCGCAATGCGCGTATGGTTTCGTGCAACTGCAGCACTTCCGCGCGGTGGGCAGTGGCGGCCTGCTGCATGGCCTCGCCATGTTCGCGCGTGACGCGCTCCAGTTCCGTGCGCAACACCGACACGGTTTCACGCAATTGCGTGATTTCCCCCTGTGCGCCGGCCGTGGCGGTTTTCAGCGCGGCTTCGCGCTCCATGCGCGATTGTTCCAGCGCATCGCGCAAGGTCATGACGGTGGCGCGCACCTGCTGCATTTCATTGTGCGACGCGGCCAGCGCGTCTTGCACCTGGCGCGCCCGCTCGTGGTGCGCCTGCTCCAGCGCGTTGCGCAATTCCATCACGGTCCGCTGCAGCATGCGCACTTCCGACAGCGCCAGGTGCAGCGCATCGGGCTCTGGCTGGGCCAGCAGCGGTTCGGACTGGATAGTTTTCGTCATGCATCAATCATACCATCCAGGCATGACCGAGTCATGGTCCGGGCCGCCGGCATGGGGCATTTGCACCACCAAGCACCTGCTTTGCAATTTTTCACCATGGGTCAACCGCACCGTTATAATGCGTATTCATCTATATTGATAGGTATTTCACTGTGTCCGACCGCTTTGCTGTTCTTCCACAATACCTGCTGCCCAAGGGGGCGCTGACCAATTTCGCCGGCATCGTGGCCGGCGCCAAAGGCGGCGCCATGACGACGCGCCTGATCCGCTGGTTTGTGGCGAAATACGACGTCAACATGGCCGAGGCGGAAAATCCGGACATCAGGAGTTATCACAGTTTCAATGAATTCTTTACGCGTGCCCTGAAACCGGGCGCCCGTCCGCTGGCCAGGGCCGATTACGTCTGCCCCGTCGATGGCCGCATCAGCCAGTTCGGCGCCATCGATGACGACCAGATCTTCCAGGCCAAGGGCCACCATTTTTCCACCACGGCGCTGGTGGGCGGCGATGCCGCGCTGGCCGCGAAATTCCGCCACGGCAGCTTTGCCAACCTGTACCTGAGCCCGCGCGATTACCACCGCATCCACATGCCGTGCGACGGCCGCCTGACGCGCATGATCTATGTGCCCGGCTCGCTGTTTTCCGTCAACCCGACCACGGCGCGCGGCATTCCGGGCTTGTTTGCCCGCAATGAACGGGTGGTGTGCGTGTTCGACACGGCACAGGGCCCGTTCGTGCTGGTGCTGGTCGGCGCCACCATCGTCGGCAGCATGGCCACGGTCTGGCATGGCGTTGTGAATCCGCCACGCCATGCCGACGTCAAGGAGTGGACCTATGACGACAAGCCCGTGGTGATGAAAAAAGGCGAGGAAATGGGCCGCTTCCTGCTGGGCTCCACCGTGGTGATGCTGTTCCCGAAAGATACCCTGCACTTCAATGACGCGTGGCAGCCCGCCGGCCCGGTGCGCCTGGGCGAAGCCATGGCCAACTTCCGTTAACGCCGAAGAATACCCGAGGAGTCCTTATGCGTTTGTTCCGTACCGCCGTGATGGCGGCTGCCCTGCTGTCGGCCGGCATGGCCGCGGCCATCGCTTCCCCCGCCGCGCCGCGCAATGGCGCCGAATACCAGACGCTGGCCTCGCCGATGCCGGTGGCGCCGGCCGGCAAGAAAGTCGAGGTCATTGAATTCTTCATGTACCACTGCCCGGCCTGCTACGCGCTGGAACCGGCGCTGGCCGCCTGGGTGAAGAAACAGGGCGACGCCATCAACTTCCGCCGCATCCACATGCCGCACGCGCAAAACGA
>CBIHOX010000216.1:0-7846 GCA_966211685.1 uncultured Pseudoduganella sp. | reverse complement strand
GCGTTGACGTTGGGGTTGCCGTCGCGGTCGCCGCCGATCCAGCTGCCCATCTGCATGTAGGCCGCGCCGATCGGCGCCGGCGTGTCGCCATGGCCGTATTGCTGCGCGATGTCGGCTTCGATGTCGTCATACATGGCCGGCAGTTCGCGCAGGAACGTGATGCGGTAGTACGACAGCGCGTTTTCAATTTCGTCGGCCACGGTCAGCTTGGTGTAGCGCAGCATGCGGGTCTGCCACAGCGTGGCCACGCGGGCGCGCAACAGGTGCAGGTTGGCGGCGCGCTCTTTCGGCGTCAGCGGCAGGTCGCGTTCGGCCAGCAGGCGCGCGATGTCGTGTTCCGCGTCGAGGATGGATTTGCGCTGCACCTCGGTCGGGTGCGCGGTCAGCACCGGCGAAATGAGGGCGTCCTGGAAGAACGCGGTGACGGCCGGTTCGTCCACGCCGGCCTTGTGCAGCTTGTCCAGCGCGAAGGAGACGGAACCCTGCTGCGGTGTCGACCCCGCCAGCAGGTGCGCGCGGCGGCGGCGGATGTGGTGCTGGTCTTCCGCGATATTGGCCAGGTGGGAAAAATACGAAAACGCGCGCACCACGGAAATGGTCTGGTCGCGCGTGAGGATCTTCAGCATGCCGTCCAGTTCCCGGGCGGCGCCGGCGTCGGCCTCGCGGCGGAACCGCACGGCGGTCTGGCGTATGGTCTCCACCACGGAATACACTTCCTCGCCTTCCTGTTCGCGCAGCACGTCGCCGAGCAGGCGGCCGAGCAGGCGGATGTCTTCTTTCAGGGGCGCGTCCTTGTCCAGGTCCGCCGCACCGGCGTGGACGGCCTCATCGGCCCCGTTGTTTACCCCATCGTTCGTTGCACTCACTGGTGTCACCATAATATATAAGCCGCAAAGTATGTTGGATAACGTGCGAAGCTGGGTAAGCCCCGGTTTGGTTATGGATGGCGCGTGCTAAAATTTATGGTCTCGGCACGGGCATGATGTGGTTGCCCGGCCTGAAGGCCCGGCACGCCATTTGTAATAAAAATCACAGTGAAAGACCAGGTTTTGAACACTTCCGAATTGGCCCCACAGGTACCATCCAAACTCATCATCGCTTCGCGCGAAAGCCGGCTTGCCATGTGGCAGGCCGAGCATGTGCGCGCGCGCTTGTCTGAATTATATCCGCGGTGTGATATTCAAATCATCGGTATGACTACGCGGGGCGACCAGATTCTCGACCGTACGCTGTCCAAGGTGGGCGGCAAGGGATTGTTCGTCAAGGAACTGGAAGTGGCGATGGCCGAAGGCCGCGCCGACCTGGCTGTGCACTCGCTGAAAGACGTGCCGATGGAGTTGCCGGAAGGCTTTGCGCTGGCCGCCGTGCTGGAGCGCGAAGACCCGCGTGACGCCTTCGTGTCGAATGATTATGCGTCGCTGGACGACTTGCCGGCCGGCGCCATCGTCGGCACCAGCAGCCTGCGCCGCCAGTCGCTGATTGCCGCGCGCTATCCGCACCTGGTCATCAAGCCGCTGCGTGGCAACCTCGATACCCGCTTGGGCAAGCTGGACCGTGGCGACTATGCCGCCATCATCCTGGCCGCCGCCGGGTTGAAGCGCCTGGGCTTGCCCCAGCGCATCCGCGCCCTGCTGGAACCGGAAGCCAGCCTGCCGGCGGCAGGGCAGGGCGCCATGGCGATTGAAATTGCCCAACGTGACGATGGCCTGGATTTGCTGGCGCTGCTGGCGCCGCTGAACCACGTACCGACCGCGCAGGCCGTCACTGCCGAACGCAAGGTGTCGAAAGTATTTGGCGGCAGTTGCCAGGTGCCGCTGGCGGCCCATGCCACGGTCGATGGCGGCGCCATGCGCCTGCGCGCCATGGTCGCCACGCCGGACGGCAAGCGCGTGGCCAGCGCGGAAGTGCGCGGCCAGGCCGCCGACGCGGAAGCATTGGGCGTGCAAGTGTCGGAATTGCTGCGCCAGCAAGATGCGGTCGATATCCTGTCGGCTTGCCTGGCGGACGCCGCCGCGGCCGACCATGCGCCGAACCTGGCCCCGAATCCGGCCCCGAATCCGGCCCCGAATCCGGCCCAGAATCCGGACCCGGCGTCGCCCGGCGCCTGAGTCCGGACTGCCGTTCCCGGATGCCTGGCCCCGTCGTCATTACCCGCCCGCAGGCGCAGGCGCGGCCGCTGGCCGCGCGCGTGGCAGCGCTCGGCCTGCCGGTGGAAGTGTTGCCGCTGCTGGAAATCGCACCGCTGGCCGACACTGCGCCATTGCAGGCGGTGCTGGCGCAACTGGCGCAATTCGACCTGGTCGCGTTCGTGTCGCCCAACGCCATCGACGCCGCCTTTGCCCACATTCCCGCCTGGCCGGCCGGCGTGGCGGTGGCCGTGGTGGGCGAGGGCAGCCGGCAGGCGCTGGCCGCACACGGCGTGACGGAAGCCTGCGCACGCATCCACATGCCGGCCGACAGCGCCCACAGCGATACCGAACATTTATTGGCCGCCATGGACTTGCAGGCGCTGCAAGGTGCGCGGGTGCTGATCGTGCGCGGCGAAAGCGGCCGCGAATTGATGGGCGACGCATTCCGCGCGGCGGGCGCCGATGTCACGGTGGCGGCCGCCTACCGGCGCTGCACGCCGACCCTGAACGCCGCACTGGCGCAGCGCCTGCAAGGCTTGCTGGCCGGGCCTGCCACATGGCTGATCACCAGTTCGGAAGCGCTGCGCGGCCTGGTCGGCCTGGTGCGCCAATTGCCGGATGGCGGCAGTCTCGTTGCAAAATTGCAACAACAAGAATTGATTGTTCCCCATGCCAGGATTGCCGAAACGGCAAGAACGCTGGGATTTCACGCCATAACGCAGACAGGTTCAGGCGACGAACGCCTGCTGGCCGCGTTACAATCACGCCCATGAACGATTTGCCTACTATTCCAGACTCCGCCGACTCCGCAGCGGAGCCCGTCCAAGCCACGCCCAAGCCGTCCGCCGCCGCGGACCACGCCGCGCCGCAGCCGGCTGCCGCGCCGGTGACGCCGCCGCCCACGACCCCGCCGGCGCCGGCGGTGAAAAATGAAATGCAGCGTCCACTGGTGATTGCCGTCATTGCGCTGGGCGTGCTGCTGGCCGCGCAAACCTGGTCGTCGCACAGCCAGGTGCGCAAGCTGCGCGAGGAAATGGCGCGCCGCCTGCAGCAGGGCGACACCGTCAATGCCGACACCGGCAAGGTGGTGCGCAGCGTGGAGGAAATCGCCAAGGAATTGCAGATCAAGGTCGCCATGCTGGAAAACAAGCAGGTGGAAGCGCAGAGCCAGCAACTGGCGCTGGAACAGCTGTACCAGGATTTGTCGAAGAACCGCGATGAATGGGCGCTGGCGGAAATCGAGCAGGTGCTGTCGACCGCCAGCCAGCAATTGCAGTTGGCCGGCAACGTGCCGGGCGCGCTGATTGCGCTGCAAAACGCCGACCGCAGCCTGTCGCGCTCGGACAAGCCGCAATTCATCACGATCCGCCGCGCCATCGCCAAGGACACGGAAAAGCTCAAGGCGCTGCCGAGCGTCGATACGGTGGGCCTGGCGGTGCGGCTCGATAACGTGATGGCGCAAGTCGACACGCTGCCGATGCTGGCCGATGAAAAACCCACGCTGCCGGCGCAGCCCGACCGCAAGGCGCGCGCCGCCGCCAAGCCGGCGGCCAAGGGGGCGCCTGGCGCCAAGGGCGCCAAGGACGCACCGCCGGCCGAGCAGGGCGCGCCATGGCTGGCGCAGGTGCGCGACGTGTGGGACGAGTGGAGCAGCGACATGTGGACCGACGTGCGCCAGCTGATCCGCGTGCGCAGCGTGGAAACGCCGGAAGCGCTGATGCTGTCGCCGACGCAGGCGTACTTCCTGCGTGAAAACCTGAAGCTGCGCCTGCTCAATGCGCGCATGGCGCTGCTGTCGCGCAATGAAGCCGCGTTCCGCAGCGACCTGATTGCCGCGCAAGATGCGCTGGCACGCTATTTCGACACCCGCGCCAAGGCCACGCAATCGGTGCAGGCGCTGTTGCGCCAGGTCCAGAACAGCAACCTGGCCATTGAAATGCCAACCTTGGCCGACAGCCTCAACGCCGTCCGCAATTACAAGGCGAAACCGTAAATGCGCTTATTCCTCTGGTTACTCGCGCTGATGGCCGCGGCCATCGGCATCGCCGTGACGGCCCGCTTCAATCCGGGCAATGTGGTGCTGTTTTATCCGCCGTACCGCCTCGACCTGTCGCTGAACCTGTTCCTGCTGCTGCTGGCGGCGCTGTTCGCCTTCCTGTACCTCGTCATCGGCGCCATCCGCAGCACGCTGCAGATGCCCGAGCGCGTGGCGGCCTACCGCCAGCGCAAGCGTGAACGCGACGGCAACAAGGGCTTGCGCGACGCCTTGAAAGCCCTGTTCGAGGGCCGTTTCGGCCATGCCGAGAAGGCCGCGCTGCGCGCCTCCGAATTGCCGGAAAACGCCGGCGTGGCGGCGCTGATCGGCGCCCGCGCCGCGCACCGCATGCGCCAGAACCAGCGCCGCGACAACTGGCTGGCCACCATCGCCACCGATCCCGCGATGAAGACCGCGCGCCTGATGACGATGACGGAATTGCTGGTCGACGACCACCAGCCGGAAGCCGCCCTGGACGCCGTGCGCGAGTTGAACGCGTCCGGCACGCGCCATATCCACGCGCTGCAATGGTCGCTGAAGGCGCAGCAGCAGGCGAAAAACTGGCCGGAAGTGTTGCGCCTGGTGCGTTCGCTGGACAAGCACAAGGCGCTGCATCCGGCGCTGTCGGCGCGCCTGCGCGAGCTGGCGTACCAGGACTTGCTGTCGGACGGCTCGCATGACGCGGAATCGATCCTGCGTGTCTGGTCGACGATCCCTGCGGCCGACCGCACCAAGGCGTTCGTGGCGTGCCGCGCGGCCAGCGCCATGAATGAACGCGGCCTGCACGACCAGGCGCGCCAGGTGGCGGAAGAAGCGCTGGCGTCGAACTGGGATGACCGCGTGATCCAGGCTTACCGCGACGCCGCGGCGCCGGCCGGCTCGCAGGCGTTGCTGACGCAGATCGAGCATTGCGAAAAATGGATACAGGAACGTCCGGCCGACGCGGAACTGGCGCTGACCCTGGGCTCGCTGTGCCTGAAGCAGAAACTGTGGGGCAAGGCGCAGCGCTACCTGGAGCAGGCGCTGTCGGACGCGTCCGATCCGCGCATGGTGCGCGAATCGCATTTGAAGCTGGCGCAATTGCATGAAGCGCTGCAGCAGCCGGAAGAGGCGGCCAATCACTACCGCCAGTGCGCGCTGGCCACGATGCTGTAACAGGACTGCCGCTGGCAGGTCCGTGACCTGCATGCCGGATTGCGCCCGTTGTGCTAATCCGGCCTACAAATTGCGCTAAGTGTTACACAAAATGACTGTCAATACCTCCAGCGATTTTCCGTCATGCCTGGCGGATTAGCGCGCAGCGCGTAATCCGCCAGGCATGCGTGCCCGCGGCGTTCATCGCTTGGCCAGGATGCACGCGGAAATTTGCGCAGGTCAGAACCTCACGCTGACCATCGCGTCGACCACCCTGCCGAATATCACGGTATCTTGCGGCCGCGGCGAGGCCAGGCCGCCGAATTCCCGGTGGCGCCGGTCGAACAGGTTGCGCGCCGCCACCGTCACGTCGACATTGCGCGTCGGGCGCCAGTTCCATTGCAGGTCCGCCACCGCATAGGACGGCACCGGCGTGGCCGTCAGCGGATTGGCCGACACGGCGGCCGGCAAGCGGCCCACTTCGCGCAGCGTCAATTGCACCTCATGCTGTTCCAGCGCATGCCAGCGCGCGCTGACGCGCAACTGGTGCACCGGATCACTGCCCTGGCGCGGCTGCTGCCGCAACGCGCCCTTGAATTCCTGGTGCAGCAGCAGCGCGCCGGCTTCCAAGTTCCAGTCGGGCGACGGCATCCACGTGGCCATGGCCTCGATCCCTTGCGTATACCCGTGCACCTGGTTGCCGATCACGAGTACCGCGCCGCGCTGGTCGACGCTGCGCAGGCGCTGGTATTGCGTATGGAAGCCCACCAGCGACCACGACAGCGTGGCGGAAGGCTGGTGGCGCCAGCCGGTTTCCACGGTGTTGGCGGTTTCCGCCTGAAAGCCGGGGCCGCCGGCCAGCACGTACGGCGGCTTGGCCGGGAAATACACTTCGGTATCGATGCGCGACGGTGCACGCACGCTGCGCGCCAGCGTGGCCCACCACAACCCGCCGCTGCCGGGCGACCAGGCCACCTTGACACTGGGCAGCCATTCCAGGCCGCTGTAGACATTGGTTTCCGCCCGCAGCCCGGCCGTGACGCGCCAGCCGTCGCGCCAGCGCATTTCATGCTGGACGAACAGGTTGGCCCAGCGCAACTTGCGCTGGCCCGGCAGGAACGCCAGCATGCCGTTGGCGCCGACATGGTCGCTGGCGACGCGGTAGCCGCCGCCAAGGATGGTTTCCGAGCGGTCTTTTTGCGCAAGCCGGTATTGTACGTCGAGGTCGTAGGTGGTCATTTGCTCGACCAGCATGCCGGGCAGGTCGCGCTCGGTGCGGTCGATGTAGCCCTGCACGCGCAGGCTGGCGCCTTCGGGCAGGTTGCGGTCCCAGCGCGCCATCAGGTTGCCGCCCGACAGGTGCGCGCGCACCGGCATCGGCTGTTCGCCGGAACTGCGGTAGTAATCGCCCTGGACGTTGTAGCGGTCGTCGCCCTGGCGCCAGCCGGCCCGGAAGCCGATCTGGCCGTGGTCCCATTCATCGGGATTGTCGGCGCCGCTGACGCGCCGGCTGCGCTTGCCGCTGTCGGCCTTGCCGTACACAGAATACGCGACGCCGTCGTCGCCAGCCGTGCGGCCGCCATGCCGCCATGCCGCGCTGTAGCCGCTCTGGCCGCCGCCGGCCTGGACCAGGTCGCCGCCGAGCGCCTCGGCCGGCTTCGTGATGACGTTGATGACGCCGTTGACGGCGTTGGTGCCCCAGGCGATCCCTGCCGGTCCGCTGATGACTTCGATACGGTCGACGTCGGCCAGCAAGACATCCTGCGCATCCCAGAACACGCCGGAATACAGCGGCGTGAAGACCGTGCGGCCATCGATCAGCACCAGCAGCTTGTTGGAGGTGATGCCGTTGTGGCCGCGCGCGGAAATCGCGTACTGGAATGACGTGGTTTGCGCCACCTGCAGGTTGGGCGCCAGCCGCAGCGCCTCGGGCAGGGTGCGCACCCCGGACCGGCGCAGCATGTCGTTGGTGATGACGTACACGGACGCCGCGGTATCGGCCAGGCGCTCTTCCTTGCGCGATGCCGACGTGATGCGGAATTCGCTGAGCTCTTCCAGCGACAGGTCGGCGAAACTGGCAGGCTGCGCCTCCTGGGCCGCGGCAGGGGGCAACGCGGCGGCAAGCAGCGCAATGGCTGCCCGTAAGGATCGTGAAGCAAACTGCGCTGCATTTGTCATAGGCTTCCCCAGCAGGCTCACGGACCGGCGCCCCGATGCAAGGGCGGCAACATGGCCATCTTAGCATGGGTATCGCGTGGCGGCGGAAGCCAGTCATACGGTGTTGCTGGTCAGCACACGGGCTGGCGGGGCCAACGGCTGCGACAGGCTGTTAACAGTTCGCTATAATGTCGCGGTTAGACTTTTCATACGCAATCCCACCAAGGAAAAACATGAGCCTGAATAAAGTACCGGCCGGTAAAGACGTGCCGAACGATTTCAACGTCATTATCGAAATCCCGATGAACGCCGATCCGATCAAGTATGAAGTGGACAAGGAATCGGGCGCGATCTTCGTCGACCGCTTCATGGGCACCGCGATGCACTACCC
>CBIHOX010000215.1:0-7883 GCA_966211685.1 uncultured Pseudoduganella sp. | reverse complement strand
CGACCGGGCCGCCGCGCAGGTGCACGCCTTCGAAGCGGCGCGAGAACACGTAGATTTCACGGTATGGGCGCGGTTCCGGCACCAGCGACAGATGGCTGGTGTCGAACTTGAAGATGATCTTGTCGCCCTGCTGCTTGTTCTGGAAGTAGTTGGTGCGCAAGGTCGCGTTGATCAACTCGATGTACGCTGCCGCGATTTCCTCGGTATCGGCGTGATTGAGCTTGCCCAGGCCTGCCTTGATTTCGGCCAGCTTGTCCTTGGCGGCGGCGCGGGTGGCTTCATCGTTTGCCGGGTTGAAACGCTGTTCGAACGCATCGACCAGCGACTTCACCAGGGCCGGCTGCTTGCGCAGGGTTTCCGCCACGTAGCGCACCTGGAAGCGGGCGCCGGCCTGGCGCCAGTAGCTCATGTAGGCGCGCACCAGCTGCACCTGGCGGGTCGACAGGCCGCCTTCGATGACCAGGCCGTTCAGGCGGCCATCCTCGGCTTCATTGTTGAACAGCGACGTAACCAGGTCTTGCACCACGTCGGCCACGCCAGGCTGCGCCAGTTTGGCGGCGCTGGCGGCGTCGACCAGCAGGCTGGTGACGAAATGGCGCTTGCCGTCGGCCATGGCGATCGAATACGTATGTTCGCGGTCGATGGCGATGCCGGCATTGTGCAGCGCGGGCAGGATGGTCGACAGCGATTGCACGCGCTCGACCGAATACATGCGGATCGTGGTGTTCGGGCTTTCTTCCGTGCCCAGTTCGACACGGGCGGAAACGCGGGCCACGTCGCGGCCGCCTTCGACCTGCTCCAGCAGCGCGCCGAGGTCGTGGTAGGCGACGGCAGGCGCGGTGGCGGCGACGTAGTCGACCGGCAGGGTGGCGCACAGCTTGCGCAGCGACGAGCGCTTCGCCTCTTCTTTTTCCGCGTCAGCCAGGGCCGAGAACGTGTTGTGCCAGCCATCGAGCACCGACAGCAGCGGACGCTGGATATCGCTTTCCAGGTCCAGCGGGTAGCGCGCGGCGTGCGCGATCAGGTAGACGCGCGCCAGCGGGCCGTCGGCCACCAGCGTTTGCGTGGAAACGTGGGTGGCGCCCGAGCTTTGCTGCAGGGCTTTCGCCAGCGCATGGGCCACGCTGGCCGAATAGCGTTCGCGCGGCAGGTACACCAGCACGTTCAGGTGGCGCGCATACACGTCGCGGCGCGCGAACACCTTGGTGCGCGGCTGCTTGTACAGCGACACGACCGCGCCGCAGACGTCGGCCAGCCATTGCGGCTCTGCTTCCAGCGCCTCGGTGCGCGGCAAGGACTCCAGGATCTCGACGAATTTCTCGGCGCGGAAACCTTCCTTGCGCACGCCGGCGATCTGCAGCACTTGCGCGATGCGGCCGCGCGCGAATGGCATGCGGGCCAGCGGGGTGATCGACGCGGCGCGGGTGAACAGGCCGACGAAGCAGTGTTCGCCCAGGATCGCGCCCTGCGCATCGGTGTGGCGCACGCCGATGAAATCCAGCTGCTGGTCGCGGTGCAGCGTGCCGTCGACGTCGGCCTTGACGATCGACAGCGAGTGCGCGCGCTTGGACAGCGTATCGAAGTCGCCCGGGATGTTGGCCAGGCAGGTGCCATACACCGGGTGCGAAGTATCCTGCAGCACGCCGATACGCGAAGGAATGTCGCGTTCCAGTTCGCGCGCGCCGGCGATCACCTTGTAGTAGGCGTAGCCGAACGGCTCGAAGCCCTCGGTCTTGGCCCATTCCAGGAACGCGGCGACTTCCTTGCCCTCGTCGCCGGCGGCGGCTGCCGCTTCGGCGCCGACCTTGTCCATCTGGTTTTGCATCGCCACCAGGTCGCGGCGCACCACGGCGGCGTCATGCGCCACCAGTTCGATGCGCGACACCAGCGCCGACAGGTCGGCTTCACCCAGGTCTTCAGCCAGCAATACCAGCACGTACGATTCAGGCTTGCCGTCCCCGCCCACTGCGGTCGCCACGCCGTCCGCCGAGCGCGTGACCGGCAGCACGGCGTTCAATACGCCGTTGGCGATCAGGCGCTGCTTGCGCAGGGCCATGACGATGGAATCGACCAGGTACGGCATGTCGTCGTTCAGGATCAGCAATGCGGTCGCCATGCCCTTGCCGTCATCGGCGTAGCGCAGCTTGGCGATCTGGCAGCCGGCGCCGGTGCGCTTGGCGGCCTGCGCGAAGCCTTCCCACAGCACGGGGACCAGGCTGTCGGGGGCAACGCCGGACAGGTCTTCTTCATCGATCGCAGCAAGCCAGGCGCCGATCAGTGCGGAAACCTGGCCGCTGTCGGCGCTCTTGTTCGCATTGATCAGGTCCAGCGTCTGCTTGCGCAAATCTTGTGGCATTTGTGTCATCGTTGCTTCTCCAATACGTTGTAGGTATTACTGCGGGCCCGGATTAGCTTGTGGCTGGGCCGGCGGTGAATGCTGGGGGGCGGCGCGGGGGATCGCCCCGCAGCCTATCTTGACGATATGGTGTCGAATTCTGCGGTTAAAACAGCCTGATGGCAATTAAAACTCGTACAAGCCCGGCAAACCCAGGATACGGCTCAGTTCTTCCAGCGCCGCATGCACTTCCAGCGCCAGTTGCGGGTCGGCCAGGTCTTGCGGTTCCAGGCGGTCGCGGTAGTGTTTTTCCACCCACGCCACCAGCGTGTGGTACAGGGTGTCGGTCATCACCACACCCTGGTGCATGGCGCTGGCTTCTTCGTCGGTCAGCGCCACGCGCAGGCGCAGGCACGCGGGGCCGCCGCCATTGCGCATCGACTGGCGCAGGTCGAAGTGGATCAGTTCATCGACCGGGCCGCCGGACGCCACCATGGCTTTCAGGTAGCGGTCGACCGCGCCCACTTCCTGGCATTCCTGCGGAATCACCAGCGCCATCTTGCCGTCGGCCTTCGACAGCAGCTGGCTGTTGAACAGGTAGCTCGATACGGCGTCGGCCACCGACACTTCGGCGGTCGGCACGCGGATGGCCTGCAACTGCGCGCCCACGCCTTCCATCGCGGCTTTCAGGCGCGCCAGGCCGGCCGCCTCGTCGGCGAAGGCCTGTTCGTGGTGGAACAGCACGTTGCCGTTGCCGACCGCGATCACGTCATTGTGGAACACGCCCTGGTCGATCACGTCCGGGTTTTGCTGGAGGTAGACCGTGCGCTCGGCCACCAGGCCGTGCAGGCGGGCCACTGCCTGCGACGCTTCGAGCGTCTGGCGCGCCGGATAGCGGGTCGGCGCCGGCGCCGCCGGATCGAATTCCACGCCGCCCTAGACGAACCGCACCACGCCTTCCTTCCCGTGCGCGGCGCACAACCGGGTGTGGTTGGCGGCGCCTTCATCGCCGAACGCCGGCGTGCCAGGCAGCGCGTCGTGCACGGCGAAATAGCGCTTGTCGTGGAAGATCGCGCGCAGCGCGCGGGCCGATTGCGGATGCTCGAATGCGCGGTGCAGCTTGTTGTTCAGGTTGGCGGCCGTGAAGTGCACGCGGCCATCGCCGGTATCGGCCGACGGGCTGACGGTGGCGGCGTTCGCGGTCCACATCGGCGACGCGGAATATGCGCACGCCAGGATCACGGGCGATTCCTTGTACGCCCTGGCGATGATGTCGGCGTCGCTGCCGGTGAAGCCCAGGCTGCGCAGCAGGCGGAAGTTCGGACGGTCCTGCGGCGGCAGCAGCGCCTGTGCAAAACCGCGCTGCGCCAGCGCGCGCATCTTCGCCAGCCCTTGCAGGGCCGCCTGTCTCGGGTTGGACGCGCTCTTGACGTTGTTGAACGAAGCGACGTTGCCGAAGGACAGGCCGGCGTAATTGTGGGAAGGGCCTACTAGGCCATCGAAGTTGTACTCGCGTGCTGGGCGCATGGTTTTTTCCAGAAGTTAGAAAGTCATGCCGGGCGACAGTTTGGCCGGCATTTCAAGAACGCTGTTTTCGATCGAAGCGACCGGGTAAGCGCAATAGTCCGCTGCGTAATACGCGCTTGGACGGTGGTTGCCGGACTTGCCGACGCCGCCGAACGGCGCGCTGGAAGCGGCGCCCGTGGTCGGGCGGTTCCAGTTGACGATGCCGGCGCGCGCCAGCACCTGGTACTTCTTCCACAGCGATTCATTTTCCGACAGCAGGCCGGAAGCCAGGCCATAGCCGGTATTGTTGGCGGCCTTGATGGCGGCGTCGAAGTCCGGCACGCGGATCACCTGCAGCAGCGGGCCGAACCACTCCTCGTCCGGGATGCCCTGCGCATGGGTGGTGTCGACGATGCCGGCCGACACGAAGCCCGTGCCTTCCTGCAGCAATTTCATTTCCAGCAGCAGCTTGCCGCCTTTGGCCACCATGTCGTGCTGCGCCTGCACCAGGCGCTTCGCGATCGCGGCCGACACCACGGGGCCCATGAACGGCTGCGGTTCCGCGTCGGACGGGCCCACCACCAGCTTCGACGCGACATCGGCCAGGCGGGCGATGAAGGCGTCGCCTTCCGCGCCTTCCTTGACGATCAGGCGGCGCGCGCAGGTGCAGCGCTGGCCGGCCGAGATGAAGGCCGACGAAATCGCCATGAAGACGGCGGCGTCGAGGTTCTTCACGTCCCACACCACCAGCGGATTGTTGCCGCCCATTTCCAGCGCCAGCAGCTTGCCGGTCTGGCCGGCGAACTGGCGGTGCAGCGCGGCGCCGGTCTGGCTGCTGCCGGTAAACAGCACGCCGTCGATCTCGGGATTCTGGCCCAGCGCGATGCCGGTATCGCGGCCGCCGTTGACCAGGTTCACCACGCCTGCCGGCACGCCGGCTTTTTCCCACAGCTGCACGGTTTTCACGGCGGTGCGCGGCGCGTATTCGCTGGGCTTGAACACGATGGTGTTGCCGGCGATCAGGGCCGGCACGATGTGGCCGTTCGGCAGGTGGCCCGGGAAGTTATAGGGGCCGAACACGCCGAACACGCCGTGCGGACGGTGGCGCAACACCGCTTCGCCGTCGGCGATCTTGTTGCGGGACTCGCCGGTGCGCGTGTTGTACGACTGGATCGAGATGTCGACCTTGTTGGCCATGGTCGTGACTTCGGTGCGGGCTTCCCACAGCGGCTTGCCGACTTCCTCGGCGATCAGGCGCGCCAGCTCTTCCGCGTCTTCCTTGAGCAGGTCGCGGAAACGCGTGACGATGGCGATGCGCTCTTCCAGCGGGGTCAGCGCCCAGCCTTCGAACGCGGCGCGCGCGGCTTGCGCGGCGGCGGCGACGTCTTCGGCCGTGGCTTCACGGCTGGACCAGGTCTGGCGGCCATTGGACGGATCGATGGTGACCAGTTCGGCGCCATGGCCGGCTTGCCATACGCCATTGATGAAATTCGACAGGGATGCGGTAACTGCGTCAGACATTATTCTTCCTCGTGTTGAGAGTCAGGGTACGCACCGTGTCGCCGGCGCGGCAACGCAATGCTTGCTGTTCTTCCGTGGACAGGTCGATATGCCCGTTCACGGCCGCGGCTTCCGACAGGATCATGCGGAAGTCGCGCAAATTGGTGTTGGAGACCAGCGTCGGCTCCGTGTGCGGGGCGCAGGCGTGCGCCATGTCGGTGTCCAGGTCGACCGTGGCCAGCACGCTGTCGCGCACCGCGCGCAGTTCCGACACGCGGCCCTGCAGCACGGGACCGGCGTCGAAGATGTCGACGTAGCCTTCGTAATGCATGCCTTCCTGTTCGAGCAGGCGGCGCGCCGGCGCGGTGGACTTGTGCACCTGGCCCACCACGTCCTGCGCTTCCTGCGGCAGGTACGCCACGTACAGCGGCTGGCGCGGCATCAGTTCCGCGATGAAGGACTTCTTGCCGACCGCGGTCAGCGCATCGACGTCGTCGAATTCCATCTTGAAGAAATGGCGGCCCAGGCCTTCATAGAATGGCGAACGGCCATTGTCATCCTGGTAGCCGCGCATTTCCGCGATCAGCTTTTGCGTGAACAGCTGCGGGAATTGCGAGATGAACAGGAAACGGCATTTCGACAGCAGCTTGCCGTTGTTGCCCTTGCGGTACTCCGGCGCCAGGAACAGCGAGCACAGCTCCGAACTGCCGGTCAGGTCGTTCGACAGGTACAGCGTTTCCATGCGCGTGAACACCTTCAGTTCACGGCTGGAATGCACCAGGGTGCCGATGCGGTAGTTGTAAAACGGTTCTTCCAGGCCCACGGCGGCCTTGATCGCGCAGACCCCGGCGATGCGCTTGTTGACCGTGTCTTCCATGACGAACATGTAATCGCGCTTTTCCGGCGCGATGGTTTCTGCAAATGAAGCGCAGGCGATGCTCACGCGGTCGCCCAGCATCTTCATGTCGGGCTTGAGGGTGGTCATGCCCGAGCCCACCTGCGTCGCCATCGTATACAGGGCGTCCAGGTCGTGCTCTTGAATGGCGCGTACTACCAGCATAACGGTCTCTCTTCAGTTTCTTGTCAGATGCGAACACAGATCACGTCGCCGCCCTCGGCGACGCGCAGCACGTCCAGCACTTCCTGCGGCAGCGCGATGGTGAGGCCGCCCTCGATGGCCGGCACCGACACCGTCACGGCGCGGAATTGCTGGCCATCGTTGGCCGCCACCGCGTACTGCACCACCGGTTCGCCCGCGCGGGACGGCCGGTACAGCATGGCGCGGCACCGCATCGATTGCGTGATGGTGCGCAGCGCATGCTTGTGCGCCTGCAGGATCGGGCCGCCATCGAAAATATCGATGTAGTCATCGGCCTCGAAGCCTTCGGCCGTCAGCAGGCCGAACGCCAGCTCGCCGGACGGATGGATCTGGCCCATCACGGCTTGCGCCTCGCCCGGCAGCAGCGGAACGTACACCGGGTAGTGCGGCATCAGTTCCACGATGGAGGTGCGGTTACGGGCGCCGCCGATGGTGCGCTCGGCATCGAGGAAGTCCATCTGGAAGAACTTGCGTCCCAGCGCATCCCAGAACGGCGAGCCGCCATTGTCGTCCGTCACACCGGCCAGCGGCACGAAGAAGCGGTCCGAGAAACGCTGCGGCGCCAGCGCGGCGAACATCAGCCGGGCGCGCGACAACAGCGCCGCTTCCGGGCGGTTCTGCACGCGTTCATTCACGTAAAAGCTGGACAGCTGCGAATACGACGTCAATTCCGAGCACAGGGTCAGCGCGTGGATGCTGTGGCTGATGCCCAGGTCGCGCGACACTTGCTGGATCACGTCATTGCGGAACGAGAAATAGGTGCCATTGGATCCGGCGGCCGCATGGATCGCGGCGGTGCCGACCAGCGACTGGTCGGCCAGCGCTTCCAGCACGAACAGGTATGATTCTTCGCTGGGAATGTCGACCTGGGCGCCGAACGAGGCGATCGACGCCTCGACCGCCTGCACGATTTTCTCGCGCGTCTTCGGCAAGGTGTGAACACCCGGCATGCTTACCGCGGCAAGCTTTTCCAGCGCCGCGATATCCGCAAGTTCTACCGGACGGACAACATACATGTGAACTCCTTTGTTTTTATCTTACGGACCGGGGTCGCGGCAGGCATGGCGGATTACGGCGCAAGGCGCCTGATCCGCCCTACAGCGCAGGCCGTAGGCCGGATCAGCGCGCCAGCGCGTAATCCGGCGGATTCCGCCCGCGGCGTCAGGCTGCCGCTTTCAGGCCATCCAGCGCGGCGCGCAGCAGGCGGCCGGCTTCGTCGATCTGCGCATCCGACACGATCAGCGCCGGGGCGAAACGCACCACGTCGGTGCCGGCGATCAGCACCATCAGGCCCTGCGCTTCGGCGGCCTTCTGGATGTCCTTCGACTTGCCTTTCCACGCATCGGCCACCACCACGCCCTGCAGCAGGCCGGAACCGCGCACGAACGACAGGATGCCCGGATAGTCCTTGCACAGGCCGTCCAGCATGGCCACCAGCTTGGT
>CBIHOX010000214.1:0-7974 GCA_966211685.1 uncultured Pseudoduganella sp. | reverse complement strand
CTAAGAAATATGCCACTCGGGTGTTAAAGAAGAATCCTTAACTGAACGGCATTACGCCGGGAAGGCGCTTTTTGCTTGAGCGGGCAGGCGTTTATTCCGCCGGCGGCACGTAGCCGGCGGCCGCGTCGGCGCCCTCGCCAAAGAAATGCTTTTCCATTTGCGCGGCCAGGTATTTGCGGGCGCGCTGGTCGGCCAGGTTCAGGCGGTTTTCATTGACCAGCATGGTCTGGTGCTTGAGCCAGGCGGCCCAGGCTTCTTTCGACACGGATTCATAAATGCGCTTGCCCAGTTCGCCCGGGTATGGCGGGAAATCCATGCCTTCGGCTTCCTTGTTGAGTTTGATGCAATGGACGGTACGGGCCATGTGATGCTCCAAAAAACTATGAAAGATAGGGGATTATAAGGTCTTGATCAAAACTTGTGACCGGCGCTGCCAGTTGTACATGCGCTGGCGGTCTTTCGGCAGGGCATCCACGGTGGCGGGCACGAAACCGCGCTTGATGAACCAGTGCGCGGTGCGGGTGGTCAGCACGAACAGCTTGTTCAGGCCAAGCGCGCGCGCGCGGTTTTCCATGTGCTTCAAAATACGCTCGCCGTCGCCTTGCGCCTGCACTTCCGGATTGACGGTCAGGCATGCCATTTCCGCCATTTTTTGTTCCGGGAAAGGATACAGCGCGGCGCAGCCGAAAATCACGCCATCGTGCTCGATGACGGAGAACAGGTCGATTTCGCGTTCGATCAATTCCCGGCCGCGCTTGACGAGGGTGCCGTCCGCTTCCAGCGGTTCGATGAGTTTGATGATGCCGCCCACGTCTTCAATGGTGGCCTGGCGCAGGCTTTCCAGGTTTTCGTGGGAAATCATGGTGCCCACGCCATCGTGGGTGAACAGTTCCAGCAGCGCGGAACCATCCATTTCAAATGGCACGATATGGGCCCGGGGAACGCCGTTATGGCATGCCTTGATGCAGTGTTTCAGGTAAAACGCGGTGGCTTCCGGCAGGAAGTTCGCCATCAGCACGGCCTCGGCCTGGTGCGACGACAATTCGCGGATTTCCTTGCCGGTGACGTCGGTCATCAGCGGGGTTTCACTGATGAACACGAGCTTGTCGGCATGCAGGGCGGTGGCCGCCGTCACCGCCACGTCTTCCATGGTCAGGTTGAACGCTTCGCCGGTGGGCGAAAAGCCCAGCGGCGACAGCAGCACCAGGCCGCCCGCGCCCAGCAGCGCATGGATGGTTTCCGCATCGACCTTGCGGGTAATGCCGGTCAATTCCAGGTCGACGCCATCGATCACGCCCATCGGGCGGGCCGTGACGAAGTTGCCGGAAATGATGTGGATGGCGGCGTGCGCCATCGGCGTGTTGGGCAAGCCCTGGCTGAACGCGGCTTCGATATCGAGGCGCAGTTCGCCGGCGGCTTCCTTGGCGCATTCCAGCGCGGCGGTGTCGGTGATGCGCACGCCATTGGTGAAGCGGCCTTCGACGTTACGCAGCGCCAGTTGTTCCGCCACCTGGGGACGGGAACCGTGCACCACGACGACCTTGATGCCGAGTGCGTGCAACAGCGACAAATCATGCGCCAGCACGGGCAGCGCGCCGGCCGCCACCAGTTCACCGGGGAAGGCAATGACGAAGGTTTTGCCGCGGAAGGCGTGGATATAGGGCGCGACGGAGCGCAGCCATTGGACGAATTGGGTAGGGTTTTCCATTCGCCGCATTATAATTCGGTGCGCGATGTTCGCGCGAAATACATGTAAAAAACAATGTCAGAAGCCAGCAAGAAGTCCCCCATTTCCCCGCAAAATCCCGCCAGCGTGACCCCTGCGCCACAGCCGGCCCGCCCACCGCGCGCCGAAGGGCAGCCGCGCCAGGACGGCGTCCCCGGCCAGCAGGCGCGCCGCGCGCCGCGCCCGGAAGCGGCGCAGAACACCCGCGCCGGCGGCCAGGCGCCGCGCCGCGAAGGCGATACAGCGGCCCGTGCTCCGCACAGGGAAGGGGACGCTCAGCACCGTGGTCCGCGTGGGGAAGGCAGCCCGCAGCGCCAGGATCCGCACGCGAATGGGGACGCGCCGCGCCGTGTGCCGCGCCAGGAGGGGGAAGCGGCGCGTCGCGCGCCGCGCGACGGCGGCCAGCCGCATGGCCAGCCGCGCCACGCCCGCCAGCCGGCGGCCGAAGGGAGCCGCCCTGCGCAGGAAGGCGGCCGCGCCGATGGCCGCCGCGGCGATGGCCAGGAACGCCGCCCGCGCGCGCCGAAGGAAACTCCGGAGCAGGCCGCCGCGCGCGAGGCCGAAGCCTTGTTCCGCAACCCGATTCCGCCCATCACGTTCCCGGAAGACTTGCCGGTCTCGGGCCGACGCCATGAAATCGCCGAGGCGCTGTCGAACAACCAGGTCATCATCGTGTCCGGTGAAACCGGTTCCGGTAAGACCACGCAATTGCCGAAAATCTGCCTGGAGCTCGGCCGTGGCCGCAAGGGCGTGATCGGCCATACGCAGCCGCGCCGGATCGCCGCGTCGTCCACCGCCAAGCGCATCGCGCAGGAACTCGGCACGCCGCTGGGGGAAAATGTCGGCTTCAAGGTGCGTTTCGCCGACAGCCTGACCAAGGGCGCCGCCATCAAGCTGATGACGGACGGTATCCTGCTGGCGGAAACCCAGACCGACCCGCTGCTGAAAGCCTACGACACCATCATCATCGACGAGGCGCATGAACGCAGCCTGAACATCGATTTCCTGCTGGGCTACCTGAAGCAATTGCTGCCGCGCCGCCCGGACCTGAAAATCATCATCACCTCCGCCACCATCGACGCAGACCGCTTCGCGCGCCATTTCGGCACTCCGGAAAAGCCGGCGCCGGTGATCGAGGTGTCGGGCCGCCTGTATGCGGTGGAAGTGCGCTACCGCCCGGTCGACCGCGACGTGGTGCCGATGAACCCGCAACAGCAGGACGCCCGCCCGCAGGCGCGCGCCGCCGCCGCGGAGCGCGACAAGCGCGACCTGATGGACGCCATCGTCGACGGCGTCGATGAAGTGTGCCGCATCGGCCAGGGCGACGTGCTGGTATTCCTGCCTGGCGAACGCGAAATCCGCGACGCGGCCGAGGCGCTGCGCAAGCACCATCCGCCGCACGTGGAAATCCTGCCGCTGTTCGCCCGCCTGTCGGTGGAAGAACAGGACCGGGTATTCCGCACCACCAATGCGCGCCGCATCGTGCTGGCCACCAACGTGGCGGAAACCTCGCTGACGGTGCCGGGCATCCGCTACGTGGTCGACACCGGCCTGGCGCGCGTCAAGCGCTACAGCTACCGCAACAAGGTCGAGCAGTTGCAGATCGAACCGGTGGCGCAATCGGCCGCCAACCAGCGCGCCGGCCGCTGCGGCCGGGTGGCCGACGGCGCCTGCATCCGCCTGTATGACGAACAGGATTTCCTGCAGCGGCCGAAATTCACGGACCCGGAAATCCTGCGCTCGTCGCTGGCGTCCGTCATCCTGCGCATGAAGACCCTGCACCTGGCGGACGTGGAAACCTTCCCGTTCATCGAGCCGCCGCTGGCGCGCGCGATCGCCGACGGCTACCAGCTGCTGCAGGAACTGGGCGCGGTCGACGAATACAACCAGATCACGGCGCTGGGCCGCAAGCTGGCCAAGCTGCCGCTGGACCCGCGCGTGGGCCGCATGATCCTGGCCGGCCTCGATAACGCGTCGCTGACCGAAGTGTTGATCGTGGCGGCCGCGCTGTCGGTGCAGGACCCGCGCGACCGACCGGTGGAATACCAGCAGGCGGCCGATGAGGCGCACAAGAAATTCGCCGATGAAAAATCCGAATTCCTCAGCTACCTGAAAATGTGGAAGTGGTTCGAGAACGCCATCGAACACAAGAAATCGAACCGCCAGCTGCAGGACAATTGCCGCACGCATTTCCTGTCGCAGCTGCGCCTGCGCGAATGGCGCGACGTGCATTCGCAATTGCTGACCATCGTGAAAGAGCAGGGCTGGCGCCTCAACGAAGCGCCGGCCACCTATGAAAACCTGCACATGGCGCTGTTGACCGGCCTGTTGGGCAACGTCGGCTTCAAGGGCGAGGATGAACCGGGCGCCGGCTTCCTCGGCGCGCGCGGCATCCGCTTCCACATCTGGCCCGGTTCGCACCTGTCGAAAAAGCCGGGCAAGTGGATCATGGCGGCCGAGCTGGTGGAAACCACGCGCCTATATGCGCGCTGCGTGGCCAGGATCGAGCCGGAATGGCTGGAAAAGGTCGGCGCGCACCTGTTGAAGAAATCGTGGGGCGAGCCGCGCTGGGAAAAGCGCAGCGCCCAGGTGACGGCGTCGGAACGCGCCACCTTGTACGGCCTGGTGGTGTACAGCCAGCGCCGCATCAATTACGGCGCGCACAACCCGGAAGAAGCGCGGGAAATCTTCATCCGCGATGCGCTGGTCGGCGGCGATTTCGATACCCGCGCGCCGTTCTTTGCGCACAACCACAAGCTGGTCAAGGAAATCGAGAATCTCGAACACAAGTCGCGCCGGCTCGACGTGCTGGTGGACGATGAATTGATCGCCGCGTTCTACGACAAGCTGATTCCCGCCGACGTGGTCAATGGCGCCGGGTTCGAGAAATGGCACAAGGACGCCACGCGCGACAACCCCAAGCTGCTGTATTTGAACCGCGATGAATTGATGCGGCACGAAGCGGCCGGCGTGACCACCGACCTGTTCCCGAAGACCATGCTGGCGGCCGGGCTGGAAATGGCGCTGACGTACCACTTCGAACCGGGCAGCGTGCGCGACGGCGTGACCCTGGCGGTGCCGCTGTATGCACTGAACCAGCTGTCGCGCGAACGCTGCGAATGGCTGGTGCCGGGCATGCTGAAGGAAAAAGTGCATTTGCTGCTGAAATCGCTGCCGCAAAAGCTGCGCCGCCACTGCGTGCCGCTGCCGGACTACGCGGCCAAGTTCTGCGAGCGCGTGCAGGAAGCCAACGCGTTCGGCAAGGGCGATCTGATCGACGCCATCATTGCCGACATCCGCCAGCAAATCACGATCACGCCATTGAGTTCGGACTTCAAGCCGGAAACGCTGCCCGCCCATCACTTCATGAATTTCAAGGTGATCGACGAGCATGGCCGCCAGCTCGACATGGGCCGCAACCTGGCCACCTTGCAAGCCGAATATGGCGCGCAGGCGCGCCAGAGTTTCCAGAAGATGGCGGAAATCCAGGCGCCGTCCCATGTGCAGCCCAAGGCGGGCGCGCCGGGCGGCGGCAAGGTGCATGGCGGTATCCATGCCGCGGCCAAGGGCAATGCCGCGGCGCCGGCACAGGAAGCGCCGCCGCCGTCGCAGCACACCAATATCACCAGCTGGACCTTTGGCGAATTGCCGGAACTGCTGGAAATCACGCAGGGCAAGCTGACCCTGATCGGCTTCCCGGCGCTGGTGGACAAGGGCACGCACTGCGACCTGGAAGTGTTCGACGACCCGTCCGTGGCCGAGCGCACGCACCGCATCGGCTTGCGCCGCCTGTTCGCGCTGCAGATGAAGGACCAGATCAAGTTCATTGAAAAGAGCATCCCGAACCTGCAGCAGATGGGCATGCAGTTCATGGCCATGGGCACGCAGGAAGAGTTACGCGACCAGATCATCAACAAGGCGCTCGACATCGCGTGCCTGCAAGACCCGCTGCCGGTGGATGCGGCGTCGTTCAACAAGCGCAAGGACGAGGGCAAGTCGCGCCTGGTATTGCTGGTCAATGAAGTGGCGCGCCTGCTGTCGCAGGTGCTGACCGAATACCATGGCTTGCCCAAGCGCCTGCAAAACATCAATGCGCAGGTGGCGGCCGACATGCAGCAGCAGTTGCAGGGCCTGGTGCACAAGCGGTTCCTGCTCGAGACCGAATACAGCCAGCTGGCGCACTTCCCGCGCTACCTGAAAGCCATGAACGTGCGGCTGGAAAAATTGCGCGGCGATCCTGCGCGCGACGCCAAACTGATGGCGGAATGGCAGGCTGCCGCCGCGCCGTACCAGCGCCTGATGCGCGACAAATCCGCCGGCCGCAATACCGACCCGAAACTGGTGGAATTCCGCTGGATGCTGGAAGAGTTGCGCGTGTCGCTGTTTGCCCAGGAGTTGCGCACGCCGATGCCGGTGTCGGTCAAGCGCCTGCAAAAGGTGTGGGAATCCATGCAGCGCTGACGCGCCGCGTTTGGCAGGCGGCCTGCCGCGTGCAGCATGGCGGAAGGGCGCAATCGTGCGCGGTGTGATGATGCGGTGGTGCGCGGCGGGGTTGGCCGGCGCAGTCCCATTGCCCGGCGCCCCGTATCCCCGCGCTCAGATGGCGCTGCTTATCTGGCTGGCCGCACTGGATGGCCGCATTGGCCGATGCGCTCGAGGTGTGCGCCCGGCCATCCCAGGCTGCCGCGAGGCGGACTGCTGTCAGCGGTTGCCGCCGTCGCCCCGCTGGCGGTTGCCGCGCTGGCTGTTGTCCATGGTGGGAAAGTTGCCGCCTATGGTGTATTCATCGCCGCCTTCGCTGCCGGCGCCGGACAGGTTGCCGGGCTGGATGGACGTATTGTCTTGCCGGCTGCTTTGCCGCGACTGGTAAGGTTCCAGGCGCGGACGGTCTTGCGTATCTTTCTGCTGGTTCGTGTGTTTCTTTCGGGTCTTCAAGGTCATCATGCTCTCCTGCGTGGTGAAGATGGCGGTGCGCCAGCGTACGGAGTGACGGGCCGGAGGCCGCTATATTGCAGTGCAACATCGTGACTCCGGAGGTGCCATGGCCAAGCCTGCTCCCGGCATGCGCCTGTTGCGCAGCCTGACCCGTGCCGCTAAAACGCAGCAAAAAATCGCCGCTCAATTGCTGGCCGCCCCAAAAATGAAGGCACAGCCTAAACCCAAACGCAAGGGGGCGGCGCTCCGTAGCCCTGCGGCATTGGAACTGCGCCAACATGCGCGCAAGGCCACGCCGGTCGCGCCCGGCAAGTGGCTGGCCGCCCATGTCGCATTGCCGCAGCAGCCAGGTCAGGCGCCGGGACGGCGCATGGCGTATTGGCTGTACCTGCCGTCGCAGCCGGCGCCGCCGCGCGGCTGGCCGCTGGTGGTCATGCTGCACGGCTGCCACCAGAGCGCCACGCAATTTGCGCAGGGCACGCGCATGAACCTGGTGGCCGAACAAAAAGGCTATGCCGTGCTGTACCCGCAGCAATTGGCCGGCGCGCAGGCGCAGCGTTGCTGGCGCTGGTATGACGAAGCCACGCAGCGCGGCGGCGGCGATTGCGCGCTGCTGGCGTCGCTGGTGGCCAACGTGTGCGCGCACCACGGTATCGACCTGCGCCGCGTCTATGCCTGCGGCTTGTCGGCCGGGGCCGGCATGGCGGCCGTGCTGGCGCTCAATCATCCGGAACTGTTCGCCGCCGTGGGCCTGCACTCGGGCCCGGTGTTCGGCGCCGGCCATACGCCGGCCGGCGCTCTGCACGTGATGCGCCATGGCGCGCTGGGCCATGCCGATGCGATTCACGGCGTGCTGCGCGGCCGCCCCGGCTTTCCCGCCATGCCGGCGCTGCTGGTCCAGGGCGAGGATGACCACGTGGTGCGGCCCGTGAACCAGCAACAGTTGGCGCGGCAGTGGCTGCTGCTGAACGGCTTGCCGCTGTCGGCGCCGGCCAGCGTGGCCAGCAAGGACGCCACGCGCAACGGCAGCCGCCATGCGCACACCATCCGCGATTATGTGGCGGGCGGCAAGGTGGTACTGCGCGTGGCCAGCATTGCCGGACTGGGCCACGCGTGGAGCGGCGGCGACCCGGACTTGGCGTTCAATGCGGCGCCGGGACCGGACGCCAGCCGCATGATGGCGGCGTTCTTTGCGCTGCACCGGCGCGGGTAAGAAAGGCGTTGTCTGCGAAGTTTGCGGTGACATAGCCCAAAAAATTGGCGCTGTCTGCGAGATTCGTGGAACCTTGTTTTGCGTCTCCGGTCCAAGGAAT
>CBIHOX010000213.1:0-8077 GCA_966211685.1 uncultured Pseudoduganella sp. | reverse complement strand
TGCGCGCCAGCGGCGTGCGCAAGTCGTGCGAAATGCCGGCCAGGATCACGGCGCGGTCCGATTCGACTTGCGCCAGGTCTTCCACCATCTGGTTGAAGCTGCGGTTGGCCTGGGCGATTTCCGCCGGCCCTTTTTCCGGCAGCGGATCGGGGCGGCGGCCTTCGGCCACGTCGCGCGTGGCCGACGTCAGGCGCGCCAGCGGCCTGTTGATCAGGCTGGAAATCGCGGCCGCGCCGAGCAGCGACAGCAGCGACACCACGCCGGCCCAGCCCAGCCACTGGATGCCGGTCAGGCCGCGCAGGCGCTCGCGCTCGAGCATCAGCCAGTAACTGTCGTCGCCGATGTTGAAACTGACCCAGAAACCGGGCATGCCGTTCACGCTGGAGGAAAAGCGCGTGTGCGGCCCCAGCTTGGCTTTCACCAGCGCTTCGATCTCCGGCATCAGCGCATTGTCCGGCGGCGGTTCGACTTCGTCGTCGTCTTCCAGCGTGAAAATGCGGATGCCTTCGTTCGACACCAGTTCAAACAGCAATTCGCGCCGCAATTCCGGCGCCGAGTGGGTCAGGGCGGCGTGCGTGATGGTGACGACGGAAATCACCTGGGCGGAAATCTGCTGGACCTGCGGTTCGCGCTGCACCACGCTGATCATGTAGACCCAGGCCGACATCGACAGGGTAGTGAGCACGCCCAGCAGCAGAAAGGTGCGCCAGAACAGGCCGCTTTTCAGGGCGGCCAGGGAAAATAAGCGGGACACGGAAGGCCAGCGGGAAGACAAGTAAGAGCGCAAGTGGGAACCCAGGTGGGAGCGCGAGCGGGAAAGCGGGGGCGCGCGGAAAGCCGGAAGCGTGCCGGCCGCCGGGTCAGCGCGGCTGCCCCTCCGGGATGAACACATAGCCCAGGCCCCACACGGTCTGGATGTACAGCGGGCTGGACGGGTCCGGCTCGATCAGTTTGCGCAGGCGGGAAATCTGCACGTCGAGCGAGCGGTCGAACACTTCGTATTCGCGGCCGCGCGCCAGTTCCATGAGTTTTTCCCGCGACAGCGGCTGGCGCGCGTGGCGCGCGAACACTTTCAACACCGAGAATTCGCCGGTGGTCAGCGGCACGGTTTCGCCATTCTTCTTCAGCGTGCGCGTACCCAGGTCCAGCACGAACTGGCCGAATTCAAAGGTTTGCGGGGTTTCCGACGGCGCGCCCGGGATTTCATCGGGCTGCTTGCGGCGCAGCACGGCGCCGATGCGCGCCACCAGTTCGCGCGGATTGAACGGTTTGGGAAGGTAATCGTCCGCGCCCATTTCCAGGCCGACAATGCGGTCCACGTCTTCGCCCTTGGCAGTCAGCATGATGATCGGCGTCTGGTCGCCGGCGCCGCGCAGGCGGCGGCAAATCGACAGGCCATCTTCGCCGGGCAGCATCAAGTCCAGCACCAGCAAGTCATAGCGTTCGCGCAGCCACAGCTTGTTCATGGCCGTCGCGTTTTCCGCCGTGAATACGTTGAAGCCCTGTTCCGTCAGGTAGCGGCGCAGCAGGTCGCGCAGGCGCACATCGTCGTCGACCACCATGATCTTGGCCTGGTGGCCCGGGGTGGTATTGCCTGGTTCGTTCGAAGTCGTCATCTTGGTTGTGGAATTGTGTAATACGCACTTGCTATGGTAACGTCATATTGGCCGGGAGCAAACGTCCGTGCCAACCCATTACAAACTGTTACAAACTTTACCCTATAAGCATTACCCTGCACGGCGATTGCCCATACACTGCGATCTATGGCAGCAAGAACGAGGATGATCATGACCAAGCAACCCCACAAAACGGCCCAGGCACGGCAGACCACTGCCGAAGTGCCGGCGCTCGGCCGCGTTTCCGTGGGCGCGCTGCTGGTGTCGTGCACCTTGCTGGCTGCCGCCGCGCCGGTCCATGCGGCCGGCGAGCGTGACCGCGATCCGCCGCGCCGCGAAGAACGCGACAGCCGCGATGTGCGCGACCTGCGCGAGCGCGACCGTGACAGCCGCTCGTTCGAGCGCACCGAGGAACGCCGCCGCATGCTGCAGGAAGCCGGCAATGCGGAAATGTCGCGCCGCGTCGACCGCATGACGCCGGACGAACGCCGCGACCTGCGCCGCCAGATCAATGAAGCGGGCCAGGAAATCTACGTGCGTCCGCAACGGCGCTGACCGTCGCCGGCGCACTGCGCGCTCTTCCTCCAGTCCCGGTTCACTCATCGATCCGCCAGCCGCGCTGCAACCGGCGTAGCATATCAGCATCATTTCCCCTGATTTAACGCCCGCTTGGCGTGCGTGTAATATTTATTCCTTGCAAGAATCTTTGTTGCCATGGATGATATTGGCGCCGGTATTCGTCCCTCAGGAGGATCGTTGTGGTAGACAAATCAGCTGAAGCCGCCGCGACAGCTTTGCCCAATGGCGTCATGTTGCGCCAGGATGGCGTTTACCTCGACGTCGCGCTGCCGCCGTCACAACTGGCCGCGTCGCTGTCGCAAATCTTCGCCACCGGCGCCTACTTTGCCGCCATCGATTATCCGGTCTTCATCCGGGCCTTGTTCCAGGTGGGCCCGCCTCTGCCGCCAGGGATGCCGGGCGACACCCATGTGAAAGTCGCCGCCGCCATCCGTAAAATCGATCCGCGCCGCCAAGCGCTGTACCGGGGCCTGAAGATGGGGCGCGGGCTGGCGGAATATGTGTTCGAGCCGCTGTTTTACGAAGAACAGGAATTGCCGGACGGGACCGTGATTCCGGAAACCCCGGTCAAGCTGGATTTCGACGAATTCGTGGCCGACATGTGGGTCAAGGGTGTGCGCTATGGCATCGATGAACAGGCGGTGCGCAACGGCATCAATACGCCGCGTGGCGACCGCGTGACGGTGGCGCGCCGGCTCGAGCCGGAACCGTCGGTCGACGCCCATGTGGTGGAAGTGTCGCAGGAATTGCACCGCAGCGATGCGCCCCGTGCGCGCGCCGACGGCCGGGTGGACTTGCACAGTTTCCAGAACCGCTTCCCGCAAATCCGCAAGGGCATGCGCCTGCTGCGCAAGATGCCCGGCGTGCAGGGCGCGCGCGGGCTCGAGGTGACGGGCACCGTCTTGCTGTCGGCGCCGCCGGCCGACCTGGATTTCCGGCGCTGGATCGGCGAAGGCACCAGTATTGAGCGCGGCGAGCAGGGCGAGTACCTGGTGGCCGACAAGGATGGCTTCCTCGACGTCGACGCCAAGGCCGGCACGATTTCCGTACGCGACAAGATCGTCAGCCGCGAAGGCGTCAGCGGCCGCACCACCGGCAACCTGGAACTGGCGGGCGCCTTCGAGGAATTCGGCGACGTACAGGAATTGCGCGACGTGCAGGGCAGCGACATCACGATCCATGGCAATGTCTTCGGCAATATCCATTCCAGCGGCGGCGCCATCGTGCTCGGCGGGAATATCGTGGGCGGCAGCGCGCTCAACGCCAAAGGCGATATCCACGTCAAGGGCGTGGCGTCCGGCGCCACGCTGCACACCAGGGACGGCGCCATCGTGGTCAAAGGCCGGGCGGAAAATTGCGTGATCATCGGCACCCGCGTGACGGTGGAGGAAGCATCGAACTGCGACATCGTAGCCGATGAAGTCTTGCTGGAACTGGCCGAAGGCTGCGCGGTGGCGGCGCGCGGCGTCACGATCGGCAGCGCCGGCCCGCGACGCCAGGCGGAAATGCTGGTGCAGGTGCACATCCCCGACACCGGCGCGCTCGATGCGCAACTGGTGGAGCTGGAGGGCAAGGCCGGGGCGCTGGAAGCTTACCGTGTGCAATTCCAGCGCGAGGCCGAGCAGATCACTTCGGTACCGCAAGTGCGCGCCTACATGAATTTGACGGCGCGCCTGCGCAAGGGCGAGGCCACGCTGACGCCGGAACAGGCGCCGCAATTGAAGAAAATGGCGGCGCTGGTGGAACCGCAACTCAAGCAGGTGGGGCAATTGTTGCAGAAAATGAAAGCCGCGGAATCGCAGGCCGCCGTGCGGCGCGCCCAGCTGGCCGAGTTGCGCCGGCAAAAGGACGATCTGGTATCGCAGGCGCACTGTACAATCAAGCTGGTGTCGGGCGACGTCACCGTGCGCAGCCTGGCGCTGGCGCCCGGCATGGCGGCGCCCGTCGCCATGGCGCCCAGGGAAGCGCGGGCCTGGCTGCGCGGCCCGCAGCCTGCCGCCAACGTGGTGTTTTCCGACAGCATGGGATCGGTGCACTGGGTCTGCCGCAGCCAGCCCGCCATGGATGCGGCGCAGGCCGGGCAGGCCGACCAGACGGACCAGCAAGACCAGCCGGACCCGGAAAGCGAGGAGTAAGCCGTGGCTGAACAAGTAAAGGCAGCCGTCACGTCCGCTGACGGTGAATTGCCGTCGGCGCTGGTGCAGCGCGACGATGGCGTGTACTTCCGCGCCGACGCCACGCCGGCCGCGTGCCAGGCCGCCGTCAACCAGGTTTTCCTTGGCAATGGTTATTTTTCCGGGCTCGATTACGCAGTGTTCATCCGGGTGCTGTATGACGCCGGCGTGGCCTTGCCGGACCAGTGGAAAGGCAAGCCGCTGGTGCGCTTTGCGGACAACATCCTGCCGTTCCACGCGCAGCGGCGCGAACTGTACAAATCGGTGCGCATCGTCAATGGCGAAGCGGAATATTATTTCGAGCCGGTGTTTTTCATGGTGCCGGACATGCCGCCCACCCCGGCGCGCCTGAATTTCGATGAATTCGTGGCCGACATGTGGGTCAAGGGCATCCGCTTCGGCATCGATGCGCCGGCCGTGAAGGCCACCATCAGCAGCGGCCGCGTGACGCGCCTGATTGCCGCGCGGCGCCTGAACGCCACGCCGGGGCGCGACGCCGCCATCGTGGAAGTGGCGCAAAACATCCACCGCAGCAACGCGCCGCGTGAAATGGCCAACGGCCGCTTCGACCTGCACACGTTCCAGAACCGTTTCCCGCAAATGCCGCCCAATGTGCGCCTGCTGCGCAAGGTGCCGAGCGTGCCGGGCATCCGCGGCTATGAATTGTCCGGCATCGTGCTGGAACCGCCGCAGCCGCGCGACATCGACCTGGTGGCCATGGCCGGCCCGGGCACCGCGGTCGAGGAAGTCAACGGCGTGCAATTCCTGGTCTCGACCACGGAGGGCTTCCTGTCGATCGATGGCAGCAAGCGCATTTCCATCGGTCCCAAGATCGTCAGCCGCGAGGGCGTCAGCGCGCGCACCACGGGCAACCTGCAATTGACGGGCGAATACGAGGAATTCGGCGAAGTGCAGGAACAGCGCAGCGTCGACGGCGGCAACATCACCATCCATGGCGATGTGTTTGGCAACATCAATTCGCGCGGCGGGACCATCAGCCTGCGGCGCAACCTGATGGGCGGCACGGCCGCCAACGCCGACGGCGACATCGAAGTGAAGGGCGTGGCCTCGGCCGCGGTGGTGCAGACCAGGCGCGGCACGGTCACCCTGGGGCGCGCCGAGAGTTGCGTCATTACCGGCTCGAAAGTCGTGATCGGCGAAGCGTCCAACTGCGACATCATGGCCGACGAAGTGGAAATCAAGGTCGCCGAAGGCTGCGCCGTGGCGGCGCGCCGCATCGTGGTCGGCAGCGCTGCGCCGCGCCGGCAGATCGAGATGCTGCTGTTTCCGCTGGTGCCCGATACGTCCAAGTACGACAGGACCATCGCGGAACTGCAGGAAAAAGCCGCGCGCCATGGCGCGGCGGCGGCGCGCATCAAGGGTGAAATCGACGCCATCACGGATGCGCCGGATGTGCGCAATTACCTGACGCTGGCCACCCGCGTGCGCAAGCAGGAAGTGGTGCTGACGCCGGAACAGCTGGCGCTGTTCCAGAAAATGGCGGTGCAGGTGGGACCGGCGCTGCGCACCGTGGGCAAGCTGTCGCTGGGCGTGAAGGAAGCGCAGGCGGAACAGGCCAAGGTGCTGGAGCAGGCCGCGCAGGTGCGCCAGCGCCAGCGCGAAGTCGCGGGGCAGGGCGTATGCCGCGTGGCCCTGGTGGCGGGCGAGACGGTGGTACGCGCCATGGAATATAACCCGGACCATGGCGCACCGTACGACCACCCGCCCAAGGATATCAAGGCCCGGCTGCGCGCGGCCGCGCCGCGCACGGCGCCGCTGTTCAGCGGCAGCGCCGGGAGCGTCGACTGGTCGTCGGCCCATCCGGCCGACAGCCCGGCGGGAGGCACTGAGGATGGCGCTGCGGGCCATGCCGCGGCCGGCGCCGCAGCCCCGCGCTGATCACGGGCTTTTGTTGCGCATCATCAACTTATTGCAGTCAGGCACGGTTAGCATGGTTCCACGCGTGACTCACTGCGAAAGGAACATGATGCACACTTCCATGACGCCTGGCGCCGCCAGGGCCGCATTGCGGCAATACCTGAGTTTCCGGCTGGGCGGGCTGGAATATGCGCTCGATTACCGCAACGTGCGTGAATTGCGGCCGCTGTCGGCCATGGACCGCTTTGCCGACGATGGGGCACTGCTCAGCAGCGTGGCCATGTCGCGCGGCGTCATCATGCCGATCGTCGACATGCGCATTGCCTTCGGCCCCCGCCCGCCCCAACACGATCCCCGCACCGACGTCATCGTCCTGCAATTAACGAACTGCGTAATGGGAATGGTGACCGATGGCGTCACGGACGTGGTGCTGCTCGACGAGGGGCAGATCCAGCCCATGCCGGGCTCCGCGCGCGATGTCGATTATTTGCTGGGGATAGGGCAGACCGCGGCGGGACGGCGGCTGATCGTGGTCGATATCGACAAGTTGATGGCGATCCGGCGCGGCCGGGAATTGCATGCCGCGTAGCACACGGGGCCACGCGGCGCCGCCGGTCACGCCGCCAGGGCTTCCAGCTGTTCCTGCAATTCCAGCCATTCCCCTTCCAGCTGTTCCAGCTCCCTGGTGCAGTAGGCCTGGTCGGTCAGCATGGACTTGAGCTTGTCCTTGTTGGCCGCCTCGTAGATGTCGCTGCCGCCCAGCTCTTCATCGATGGCGGCTTTCTTGGCATTGAGCTTGGCCATCTGTTCTTCCAGCCGCTTGATACGGTTTTCAATCGGCTTGCGCTGGGCCGACAGCCGCTGGCGCTGCTCGGCTTCGATCCGTTTCTGCTCCTTGCGGTCCACTTCCGATACCGGCGCCGCGGGCGCGGCCTTCACCGGCTGCGACTGCGGGAAGTCCGTCTTGTTGGCCTTGCCGGCGGCCGGCAACACGTCGGTCCCCTTGCCCAGCTTGGTCTGGAACAGCCAGTCCTTGTAGTCGTCCAGGTCGCCGTCGAACGGTTCCAGGCGGCCATTGGCCACGATGATGAACTGGTCGGTGGTGGCGCGCAGCAGGTGGCGGTCGTGCGACACCACCACCAGGGTGCCTTCGAACTGCGCCAGCGCTTCGGTCAGCGCTTCGCGGGTTTCCAGGTCCAGGTGGTTGGTCGGTTCGTCCAGCAGCAGCAGGTTGGGCCGCTGCCATACGATCAGCGCCAGCGCCAGGCGCGCTTTCTCGCCGCCGGAGAAGGGTTTGATCGGGCTGGTCACCATGTCGCCCGGGAAGTTGAAGCTGCCCAGGAAATTGCGCAATTCCTGTTCGCGCACGGTGGGGGCGATCTTCTGCAGGTGCCACAGCGGCGATTCGTCATGGCGCAGCATTTCCACCTGGTGCTGCGCGAAGTAGCCGATCACCAGGCCCTTGCCGGTGGTGGAAGTGCCCACCAGCGGCTGCAGTTCGCCGGCGATGGTCTTGATCAGCGTGGACTTGCCGGCGCCGTTCACGCCCAGCAAGCCAATGCGCTGTTCGCTCTGCAGCGAGAAATTGATGCCGCGTACGATGACCTTGTCGTCGCCATCGTCCAGGCGGTAACCGGCATTGACGTCTTCCATCACCAGCAGCGGATTGGGCGCGCTGACCGGTTCGCGGAATTCAAACGTGAATTCCGCCGCCGCGCGCAGCGGCGCCAGTTCTTCCATCTTCGCCAGCTGTTTCATGCGGCTTTGCGCCTGGCGCGCCTTGGTGGCCTTGGCCTTGAAGCGGTCGATGAACGATTGCAGGTGGGCGCG
>CBIHOX010000212.1:0-8168 GCA_966211685.1 uncultured Pseudoduganella sp. | reverse complement strand
ATCTACCGCCTGGTGGCGCGCCACACGATCGAGGAAGGCATCGTCGACCTGCACCAGCACAAGCGCGACCTGGCCGACAGCCTGCTTGACGGCAGCGACACCTCGGCGCGCATGTCCGCCGCCGACATGCTGGCGATGCTGCAAGAAGGAATGAGCTACTGAGCGCAGCGACGTATGCTGGCAGGACAACCAAATTTCGCTGGCGCCAGGTTTGCGCAGCAAGCCTGGCGCCTCACCAACAACGCAAACATAAACGCCAACACAACGACAACCCATGGAACAAGACAACGCCCTCCACCCCGCCGGCCACGGCACCCTGCTGGCCGTGAAATCCTGGACCGCCTACATCAACACCCTGCTGCTGGCCATCCTGCTGTTCGGCTTCGCGCTGCCGCTGGCGTTCCGCTATTCCGAACTGGCGGCCGGCGCCGTGATGCTGGTGTCGGTGCTGCTGGTCGGCTACCGCATCATGCTGATCCGCAGCGTGCAGCTGTATTACGACGACGTCGGCGTCTGGCTGTATTCCGGCATCCTGCCATGGGCCAAGGGCGTGCAGGGCGTCAAATGGCGCGACATGGATGAAGCGGTGTTCGTGCAATCGTTCTGGAGCTGGCTGTTCCGCTCGTATTCGATCCGCATCGGCCACCGCTTCACGAAATCCAGTGAAATCCTGCTGACCCGCATGGCCAATGGCAAGGCCGCCGTGGAAAAACTCAATGCGCACCACCAGGAACTGATACGTAACAACGTTATTTCCTGATGTAACGGGCGTCCGCAGCGGCGCCATTTGATGTTAATCTCGCACGCTGCAACCCGCGGCGCCGCTCCCCACGAGGCAGGCGGCGCCTCCCTGAAGAAGGCATACATCCAATGATCAAGACGAAAATCGCGCTGGCTGCGATCATGGCCAGCCTCGCGCTGTCGCCGGTGCAGGCGAAGGAACCGGCAAAATCCGGCAAGGCGAAAACCACGAAACCGGCCGGCGGTGGCAAATCCGGCGGCAAGTCCAGCAGCAAATCCGGGGGCAAATCCACCACGAAGGGCAAGGCCGCCAAGGGCGCGGCAGCCGCCACGGCGGCCGCGGTGGCGGCCACGCCGATGATCAAACAAGTCCCGTCCGAGCGGCGCCAGGACCGCAACCTCGATGCGCTGTCCACGCAATTCCTGGGCGCGCTGTGGAAAATCGATCCGGAAACCGCGATCTCGGTTGGCAAGTATGAAACCGCCGCCACCCTCACCATCCCCGACGCGGCCTCGCGCACGGCGCAACTGGCGTTCATCGACGACTGGCTGGGCCGCTTCGAGAAAGTCGATGCGAAACAGCTGTCGCCCAAGCAGCGCACCGACCTGGCGCTGCTGGTCAACAAGCTGAAATCGGACCGCTGGTACCTCACCACGTTCAAGGAATATGAATGGAATCCGGCGCTGTACAACATCGCCAGCCCGATCGATTTCATCCTCAACACCGAATACGCGGCCAAGCCGCAGCGCCTGCGCACCTTGCTCAAGCGGATCGCCGGCGTGCCGGCGTATTACGACGCGGCGCGCGCCACCATCGCCAATCCGACCCGCGAACACACGCAACTGGCCATCGCGCAGGCGCCGGGCGTGCTGCAGGTGCTGGCGTCGCTGGAGAAGGAAGCGCAAGCCTCGATCCTGACGCCGATGGAAAAGGAATTGTTCAAGCAGCGCATCGCGCAGGCGAAGACAGCGGTGGAAGGCTATGCCGCGTGGCTCGGTGAAATGGACAAGGCCATGGCCACCAGCGGCGGCCGCTCGTTCCGGATCGGCAAGGACTTGTATGAAGCGAAGTTCGCGTTCGACATCCAGGCCGGCAGCACCGGCGAACAGACCTACCAGAAGGCGCTGGCGGCGCGCGAGCAATTGCTCACGAATATGGACCGCATCAGCGACGACCTGTGGCCGAAATACCTGGCCGGGATCGACAAGCCGGCCGACCGCTACGCCAAGATCGGCATGGTGATCGACAAGCTGTCCGACAACCACGTGGCGCGCGAGAATTTCTTCCCGGAGATCCGGCGCCAGATCCCCGTGCTGCAGGACTGGGTCATCAAGAACAACTTGCTGACCCTGGACCCGAACAAGCCGCTGCAAGTGCGTGAAACCCCGGTCTACCAGCGCGGCGTGGCCGGCGCCAGCATCGAGGCGCCGGGCCCGTACCGGCCGCAGGACCGCACCTACTACAACGTGACGCCGCTGGACGACGCCACTTTGGCGCAGGCGGAAAGCACGCTGCGCGAATACAACCACTGGATCCTGCAGATCCTGAACATCCACGAAGCCATTCCCGGCCACTACGCGCAGCTGGTGTACGCCAACAAGTCGCCCTCGATCGTGAAATCGATCTTCGGCAATGGCGCGATGATCGAAGGCTGGGCCGTGTATGGCGAGCGCATGATGCTGGAATCGGGCTATGGCGACAATGCGCCGGAAATGTGGCTGATGTATTCGAAGTGGAACTTGCGCAGCGTGACCAACACCATCCTCGACTACAGCGTGCACGTGCTGGGCATGACGCAGGAACAGGCGCTGGACCTGCTGACGCGCCAGGCCTTCCAGACCCAGCGCGAAGCCGCGGAAAAATGGCGCCGCGCCACGCTGACATCGGTGCAGCTGGCCAGCTACTTCAGCGGCTACAGTGAAATCATGGAATTGCGTGAGGAACGCAAGCAGGCGCTGGGCAACAAGTTCTCGCTGAAAGAGTTCAACGAACAATTCCTCAGCTACGGCAGCGCACCGGTGAAGGTGGTGCGTGAATTGATGACGCAATAAGCTTGCTAAGCAGCAAAAAGGTGCCTGGCACCTTTTTGCTGCTGCGAAATATCAGGTAGATTCTTCTTCGGGCGCCTGCGTGACTTTCACGAACACCGGCGCCACCAGCAAGCCCATTTCGTAGAGCAGCCACATCGGGATAGCCAACGAGAATTGCGACACCACGTCCGGCGGCGTGACGATGGCGGCGATCACGAAGGCGCCGACGATCACGTAAGGGCGGATATCCTTGAGCTTGGCCACCGACACGATCCCCATCCGCACCAGCACCACCACCACCACCGGCACTTCGAACGTGGCGCCGAAGGCCAGGCACATCGACATTACGAAATCCAGGTAATTCTCGATGTCCGGCGTGACCGCGATCGATTGCGGCGAAAACGCGGAAATGAAGCTGAACACGCGGCCGAACACAAAGAAGTAGCAAAACGCCACGCCGGCGGCGAACAGCAGCGACGATGAAATCACCAGCGGCGCCACCAGCCGTTTTTCATGCGCATACAGGCCGGGCGCGATGAAGGCCCAGGCCTGGTACAGCACCCACGGCAGGGCCAGGATGAAGGCGATCAGCAGCGTCACCTTCATCGGCACCAGGAACGGGGCGATCACGCCGGTGGCGATCATTTTCGAGCCGGCCGGCAGCGCATTGAGCATGGGCTGCGCCAGGATGTCGTAGATGCGCGATGGACCGGGCCACAGCATCAGCGCCGCGCACACCACGACGATGCCGATGGTCGCCTTGACCAGGCGGTCGCGCAATTCGATCAGGTGCGAGATGAAGGTTTCTTCAACCTGTTGTTGTTCACTCATTTAGAAAAACGATGCGGGAGGTTTGCTGCGGGGACGGTGGCGGGCCACCCGCGCCGCGCCGGAAGTCACGTGGGCCTTGACGCCGCTTTGCTGCTTGAACCAGGCCGGCACGTTCGACGTGCGCACCACGCGCTTGCGGCGGAATTCTTTGGCCTTGCGCGCCTGCTGTTCGGCGCTGGCTTGCGCCCGGTCATAGGTGCTGTAGCTGTCGTGCGGCGCGCCGTCGTCGGCGTGCCAGGCGTTTTCCACTTCCTGCATGTTCTGCTGGATGGAATTTTCCATGCTCTGCACGCCCTGCTTCACCGAGTCCGCCGCTTCCTGGACTTCCTTGCGCAAGTTGCGCAATTCCTCCATTTCGATTTCGCGGCTGACTTCGGACTTGACGTCGGCCAGGTAGCGCTGGGCGCGGCCATACAGGGTCCCGGCCATGCGCGCCACCTTGGGCAGCTTTTCAGGACCGATGACCACCAGCGCGACCACGCCGATGATGGCTAATTTGGAAAGACCGAGATCGATCATAGAATCGGGAACGCCGGCCGGGCGGCCGGCATCGCCTTACTGCTTGTTCTTGGCGTCGACGTCGATGGTGGTCTTGTCGGCCACCTGGGATGGCGCCGCAGGCTTGTCGTCATCGCCTTTCATGCCATCCTTGAAGCCCTTGACCGCCTTGCCCACGTCGGAACCGATATTGCCCAGCTTTTTCGTGCCGAACACCAGGATCACGATCACCAGCACCACCAGCCAGTGCCATACGCTAAACGAACCCATCTTTTTCCCCTTGCAGGACGCAAGCGTCCAAAACTGTTAATCAGCACAGTATACGCGAAGCGCGCGTGTCATGTGCCTGTCATATTGTCATAAAGATATAAGGAGACTGCCGGTCTCCGGCTGCCGGCTGGCCTTACCCGTGGCGCGGCGCTTCCGCCCGCCAGGGGTGCGGGCCGCCGATCACGTGCAGGTGCAGGTGGTAGATTTCCTGGCCACCGTCGGGACCGCTGTTGACCAGGGTCTTGTAGCCGCCGGACGGCTCGCCGTCGGCATTGAAAGTCACCGCGCAGCCGTGTTCCTCGGCCAGGCGCGGCGCCAGCGCCAGCATGCGGCCCAGCAGCGGCGCATGGCCGGCCGTGCATTCCGACAGGGTCGAAATATGGGTTTTCGGGATCACCAGCAGGTGCACCGGCGCGGCCGGGTGGATGTCCTTGAAGACCATCAGCTCCTCGTCTTCATAGACGACGGACGAGGGAATCTGCTTACGGGCGATTTTACAAAACAGGCAATTATCCACTACAGCTCCAAGACACTTATCAGCAATCGGTTTATTCCTTGCGCGCGGCTTTTTCTTCCAGTCCGGACAACCCTTCGCGCCGCGCCAGTTCATCGAGCACCTGCTGCGGGGTCAGGCCGAACTGCGCCAGCATCACCAGCGAATGGAACCACAGATCGGCGCATTCGTACAGTACTTTGCCGCTGTCGCCGCTTTGGCGCGCATCCTTGGCGGCCATCACGGTTTCCACGGCTTCCTCGCCGACTTTCTTGAGGATCGCGTCGTCGCCCTTGGCGAACAGCTTGGCGACGTACGAGGTGGCGGGGTCGCCGCCGTTGGCAGGCTTGCGCGATTCGATGGTCTCGGCCAGCCGGTCCAGGATGGTGCTCATTATTTCTTCGCTTCCGTATAAATCGTTTCCGGGTCTTTCAGCACCGGGTCGGCCGGCTGCCAGTCGCCATCCTTGGCGTCGCCGTCGAACTTGTTGAAGAAGCACGAATGGCGGCCCGTGTGGCACGCGATGCCGCCGGCCTGCTCGATCTTCAGCAACACCACGTCTTCATCGCAGTCGAGGCGGATTTCCAGCACTTTTTGCGTGTGGCCGGATTCCTCGCCCTTGTGCCACAGCTTCTTGCGCGAACGGCTCCAGTACACGGCCTCGCCCAGCTCCACGGTCTTGGCCAGGGCTTCGCGGTTCATCCAGGCGAACATCAGGATGTCGCCGGTGGCGGCTTCCTGGGCGATCACCGGCACGAGGCCATGCTCGTCCCATTGGACTTTCTTGAGCCAGGGCTGGGCCGGGATCGTCGGGGGGGTGGTCGGGGTCACCATGGTCGTCGGTTCCATCAATCAGTCGAGGCGCATCGGGATGCCGCGGTCCGCCATGAAGCGCTTGGCTTCGCCGACCGTGTGCTGCCCGTAGTGGAAGATGCTCGCGGCCAGCACGGCGTCGGCATGCCCTTCCAGCACGCCATCGGCGAGATCCTTCAGGCCGCCCACGCCGCCCGAGGCGATCACGGGGATGCCGACGGCGTCCGAGACGGCGCGCGTCAGGCCCAGGTCGAAGCCGGACTTGGTGCCGTCGCGGTCCATGCTGGTCAGCAGCAGTTCGCCGGCGCCCAGGCTTTCCATCTTGCGGGCCCATTCGACGGCGTCGAGGCCGGTCGGGTTGCGGCCGCCGTGGGTAAAGACTTCCCACTTGCCGGGCGCGACCTGCTTGGCGTCGATGGCGACGACGATGCACTGCGCGCCGTGTTTCTGCGACGCGTCGTACACGAGCTGCGGGTTGGTCACGGCCGAGGTGTTCATCGACACCTTGTCCGCGCCGGCGTTCAGCAGGCGGCGCACGTCCTCGACCTTGCGCACGCCGCCGCCCACGGTCAGCGGGATGAACACGGTCGATGCCACGGCTTCGATGATCGGCAGGATCAGGTCGCGGCCGTCGCTGGAGGCGGTGATGTCGAGGAAGGTGATCTCGTCGGCGCCCTGCTCGTTGTAGCGGCGTGCGATCTCGACGGGGTCGCCGGCATCGCGCAGTTCGGTGAAGTTGACGCCCTTGACCACGCGGCCGCCGGTGACGTCCAGGCAGGGGATGATGCGTTTTGCGAGCATAAGAGTATTTGCGATATTCAGCCGCCGTCCCCGCGCAAACGGTGACGGCGGGACGGGCGCGGGCGAAAAATTACGCCTGCGCGCCCTCGGTGAGTTCATCCGCGCGTTCCTGCGCGCTGGCCAGGTCGAGCGTGCCTTCGTAGATCGAGCGGCCGCAGATCACGCCTTCGATGCCCTCGTCCTGCACGGCGCACAGGGCTTCCACGTCGGCCAGGTTGTGCAGGCCGCCCGAGGCGATGATCGGGATCTTGACGGCCTGCGCCAGGCGCACGGTCGCTTCGATGTTCACGCCGGCCATCATGCCGTCGCGGCCGATGTCCGTGTAGATGATCGATTCCACGCCATAGCCTTCGAATTTCTTGGCCAGGTCGATGACTTCGTGGCCGGACATCTTGCTCCAGCCGTCGGTCGCGACCTTGCCGTCCTTGGCGTCCAGGCCGACGATGATTGAACCCGGGAAGGCGCCGCACGCGTCGTGCAGGAAGCCCGGATTCTTGACGGCCGCCGTGCCGACGATGATGTAGGTGATGCCGTCGTCCAGGTAGCGCTCGATGGTGTCGAGGTCGCGGATGCCGCCGCCCAGCTGGACGGGGATTTCATCGATGTCGTTTTCCAGCGCGAACTCTTGCACCACCTTGAGGATGGATTTCACGGCGCCTTCGTTTTTCGGCTTGCCGGCAAATGCGCCGTTCAAGTCCACCAGGTGCAGGCGGCGGGCGCCCTGCATCAGCCAGTGCCGGGCCATTTCAGCCGGGTCTTCGGAAAATACGGTGGCAAGTTCCATATCGCCTTGTTTCAGGCGAACGCAGTGACCGTCTTTCAGGTCGATGGCAGGAATGAGCAGCATAATGGGATGGAAAGTAGGGGGTTATGGTTGCCAGTGAACGAAATTCTTGTACAGCTGGAGGCCGGCGGCGGCGCTCTTTTCCGGGTGGAATTGCGTTGCAAAGATGTTGTCGCGCGCCACCGCGCAGCAGAATGGCTGACCGTACACGGTTTCGCCAACCTGGTGCGCGGCATTGGCAGGCTGCACATAGTAACTATGCACGAAATAGAAATACGCGTTGTCCGATATGCCTTCCCACAGCGCGTGCGCGCCGGTCTGGCGGACCTGGTTCCAGCCCATTTGCGGGACCTTGTAGCGGGAACCGTCTTCCTGCAGCATGCCGTCGAGCTGGAAACGCACGACCTTGCCTGGAAGCAAACCCAGCCCCTGGGCATTGCCTTCTTCCGACGAGTCAAACAGCATTTGCTCGCCGATGCACACGCCCAGCAGCGGTTTGACTTCCGCCGCGCGCAGCACGGCGTCGAGCACGCCCGATTCACGCAAGCCGCGCATGCAATCGGCCATGGCGCCCTGGCCCGGCAACACGATGCGCTCGGCATCGGCAATGTCAGCGACTTCGCCGGAAATGCGCACGTCAGCCTCCGGCGCCACGGCGCGCAATGCTTGCGCCACCGAGCGCAGGTTGCCCACGCCATAATCAACTACTACGATTTTCTTCATAATGCCATTCAAGCAGAGACCACTGCGCTTGCGCAAGTGTCAAGCGCAGCAAGTTTGATCACAAGCTACCTTTAGTGGAGGGAATCGTGCCTGCGGCGCGCGGATCGAGTTCCGTGGCCATGCGCAATGCGCGGCCGAATGCCTTGAACACGGTTTCGCACTGGTGGTGGGCGTTGGTGCCGC
>CBIHOX010000211.1:0-8169 GCA_966211685.1 uncultured Pseudoduganella sp. | reverse complement strand
CGCGTTCGGGGCGCGCTGCACGTTCAAAACGTCAACGCGTACCACAGCCGCTTCCGCAACTGGCTGCACCGGTTTCACGGCGTGGCCACACGTTATTTGCCGAACTATTTGGGCTGGCGCTGCATTCTTGACGCACATCGCATCGACACCCCGGAAAGCATGCTTAAAGCAGCGATTGGATGCTTTCCACGATTTGCGGTGACATAGCCGCAAAAAAAGCCGCCCGGAGGCGGCTTTCGGCAATCGCCCACAGGCGTGGATTACTTGCCCTGGCGGCGACGGCGCAAACCAGCCAGCGACAGCAAGCCGGCGCCAAACAGGGCCAGCATGCCTGGTTCAGGAACGACATTGGTCTTTGCCGTTTCCGGGTCACGCGCCCATACGCCCAGGAACGACAGGGCCTGGTCGTTGCCATTCTTGTTCTTGAAGTCGTCCAGGTTCCAGGTACCCGACAGCGAGTATGGCTTGGTCAGGTCGAAACCGGTCAACTTGGTGAAGTCAAAGTCGTACACCGCCCAGTTGTTGCTGGCCTTGACCACGAATGCCAACTGGTCAAAGTTATTGTTCTGGAAGTAGCCGTTGGCCTTGAACGTGTTGATGATGCCGGCGTCCAGCGCCAGCGACCACGTACCGGCAATGATCTTGCCCGTAATGTCGGTGGTTTCCGAGAATTTCAACACCTGGTTCAAGTTCAGCGCATTCGCGCCGGTACCGATGCTGGACGTGGTGACCTTGCCGGTACCGTCCATGGTGGCCAGCTGGATCCAGCCCGGGTCCACCCGGCCGGTACCTGGCGCCGGGTTCAAGTCCTGCAACTGGTTTTCATTGATGAACGTGCTCCATGGAACCAGGCCGCCTTCGCCGTTCAGCAAACCGTCGTTCAGGTAACCCAGGTTGCCGCTGTCCGGCTGCAGGCTGGCCGGGTTGCTGCCTGGGGTCATCTGGAACGTGCCGAAGCATTTGGTGGCTTCGATCGTGGTGTTCAGCGGTACGGGATTCTGGCCGGCTGGCGCGGCCGCGGTAATGGTGTAGCTGTCGGTGGTGCACTGGACTGCCTGGGCCGACGTGGCGGCGAACGCCGCAATCACTGCGCCGATCAACATCGAGGTGGATTTCTTCATTAGGCTTCCTTTTCAGGTGGCAATAAAATTTATTTCCGTGAAACTCACGGTTCCACGAGGAAATAAGCAAGCAACGTGCCAGTTTTGTAAACCATTGATTACAGGCTCGTAATCCGCCTCCTGCATTTTCAGGTGTAAAAGTTTCCGACTAACAGTTTCCCTTACTTGATAGCAGCTATTGCGGGGATAAGGAAAACGTTGCCTATAGTAAATTAACATTTCTCTTCAGTTTGTTACTTAGGTACTGTAAAGAAATCCGACAGCCATAGAAAAGCCATCCCGCAGGATGGCTTGACGGTGCCGCCAACGGGACGGCAGCGGCTCATTACACCGAACGGCGGCGGCGCAGGCCTGCCAGCGCCAGCATGCCTACGCCGAACAGCGCCAGGGCGCCCGGCTCGGCCACGTTGGTGGGATCGATCGAAGGATCACGCGCCCATACTCCGAGGAAAGACAATTCCTGGTCCACGCCTTTCTTGTTCTGGAAGTCATCCAGGTTCCATGTACCCGACAATGAATACGGCTTCGTCAAGTCAAACCCGGTCAGCTGCGTAAAGTCGAAGTCGTACACGGCCCAGCTGTTGCTGGCCTTGACCACAAACGCCAACTGGTCAAAATTGTTCCGCGTGAACAGTCCATTGTCATGCAGGATATTGATGATGTTGGCGTCGAGCGTCAGGGTCCAGGTGCCGGAAATGATCTTGCCGGTATTCGGATCGCGGGTTTGCGTGAAGTTCAGGATTTCGCTGGTGTTCAGCGCCGACGGCCCGGCGCCGATGTCGGAATACGTCATGGGCGCGGTCGACCCGTTCATCGTGCCCAGTTGTATCCAGCCCGGGTCGACTTTGCCCTCACTGTTGGGGTCGAGGTCCACGAGTTGCGTGGATGTGATAAAGGTGGTCCAAGGCAGGATATTGCCTTCCCCGTTCAGCAAGCCATCGCCCAGGTAGCCCAGATTGATATCGGGCTGGACCGATGCGGGATTTTGCCCGGGAACCAACTCGACCGTTCCGTAGCATTTCGTCGCACTGATCACGGTATTGAGCGGCAGCGGCTGCAATGCCTGGCCGGCCGGCGCGGATTGCGTGATGGTATAGCTGTCGAGGGTACACGTCGGGGAGGCGTAGGCAGCGCCGGCGGTCAGCGCGGCTGCCAGTACACTGGCGATCATTGAACATTGCTTTTTCATTTTGGCTTCCTTTCGGTGGCTAAATTGTTGCAATTCCTTAAATCGGTGTTCCGATAGGAAACAAGCAAATTACAGGCCAGCAAAGATAAGCTATTGATTCAAAAGGAATGCTCTTGCACAAAATTTACGCACTGTAAGAATATTCGACTAGTAACTTCCCTTACACAGGATAAATACGGTGCGCAATGTGGCGCCATGGCGGGAATGGCGGGCGGAGCCCGGAGTTACGGCTTTCCCGCCTCGGCATCGAGCTTGCGCAGGAAGGCCAGCTTGTCGGCAATCTTGATTTCCAGCCCGCGTGGCACCGGCCGGTACCAGCCAGGTTCCGGCATGCCATCGGGCAGGTAAGTCTCCCCCGCCGCGTAGGCATGCGGCTCATCGTGCGCATAACGGTAGGCGTGGCCGTAGCCGAGTTCCTTCATCAGGCGCGTCGGGGCATTGCGCAAATGCACCGGCACTTCGCGCGACTTGTCGCGCTTCACATGCGCCATCGCTTCATTGAAGGCGTTGTAGCCGGCGTTGCTCTTGGCCGCCACGGCCAGGTAAATCACGGCCTGGCCCAGGGCCAGTTCGCCTTCGGGGGAACCCAGGCGTTCATAGGTTTCCGCCGCGTCGTTGACAATGGTCAGCGCGCGCGGATCGGCCAGGCCGATGTCTTCCCACGCCATGCGCACGATGCGGCGCGCCAGGTAGCGCGGGTCGGCGCCGCCGTCGATCATGCGGCAAAACCAGTACAGCGCGCCATCGGGGTTGGACCCGCGCACGGATTTGTGCAGCGCCGAGATCTGGTCATAGAAATTGTCGCCGCCCTTGTCGAAGCGGCGCGCATTGAGCGTCATCGCGTTTTCCACGAACGCCGCATCGATGTGCTGTACACCTGCCGACGAGGCGGCATTGTCGGCCTGTTCCAGCAAATTCAGGAAACGGCGCGCGTCGCCATCGGCGTAACCGATCAGGGTATCGGCAGCCGCATCGTCGAATTGCAGGTGCGGCAATGCCTCCTGCCGCGCCTTGGCCAAGAGCTGGCGCATTTCCGCTTCGTCGAGCGACTTCAGGACATAGACCTGTGCGCGCGACAGCAAGGCGGAATTGACTTCGAAACTCGGGTTTTCAGTGGTGGCGCCGATGAAGGTCACCAGGCCCGATTCCACGAACGGCAACAGGGCGTCCTGCTGCGACTTGTTGAAGCGGTGGATTTCATCGACAAACAACAAGGTGTGCTTGCCCAGCCGGTCCAGGTTGTCCTGCGCCTGCTCCATGGCGGCACGGATATCCTTGACGCCCGCAAATACCGCGGACAGCGCAATGAATTCCGCGTCAAATGCGTTGGCCGTCAGGCGCGCCAGCGTGGTCTTGCCGACACCGGGCGGGCCCCAGAAAATCATGGAATGCGGTTTGCGGGCCTGGAACGCCAGGCGCAGCGGTTTGCCCTCGCCCAATAAATGAGCCTGGCCGATGACTTCATCGAGCGACTTTGGCCGCAATGCTTCCGCCAGGGGCGGACGCGGCTCGGTCTTGAACAAATCATCCATCACTGCTGGGAAATCTCCACGCCTTTCGGCATGACGAATTTGAAGTGGGTCGCGCTGACCGCCGGGTTCTTTTCAAACTTGCGGAACGACAAGACGGACACGGAACCAAAGTTATCCTTGAGTTCCATCGCTTGCGGCGTGCCGTCGCGCAATCCGATCGTGATTTGCTCGAACGTGGTGTCCTGGGTCTTCGGCACGGCTTTCAGCCACTCCATGCCATCCTTGCTGCCGGCTTCGGACAGCGTGAAATTCTTTTCCAGGTCATTACTGCCGAATAGAATCGCGGCTGGCGACGAACCCAGCGCATCGCCGAGTTTTTTCACGGTAACCTGGTTCAAATCCTTGTCATAGATATACAGTTTTTCGCCATCGGCCTGCAGCAACTGGTCATACGGCTTCTGGTACAGCCAGATGAATTTGCCGGGCCGGGCAAATTCAAACGTGCCGGACGATGGCGCGCCGGCCTTGCCGCCGCCCGCCTTGATTTGTTGTTGCGTGAACTCGCCGCGCGCCGATTTGGTGCCGGCCACGAAGGTCTTGAACTGGTCCAGCGCCGCCGCGTCGGCTTCCACCACCATGGTGCTGGCGGCGATCGTGGCTGCAAGCAGGGCGGCAATTTTCCATCGTTTCATCATCTTGAATCCTTACAAAACCGACATTGTCAGCTGAACGTTCCTTACTCGGCGCTGGCGGCCGGCACCAGGATGTCGCGGTTGCCGTTCGACTGCATGGGCGAGACCACTCCGCTTTGTTCCATCTGTTCCAGCAGGCGCGCGGCGCGGTTGTAGCCGATGCGCAAATGGCGCTGGACCAGGGAAATCGAGGCGCGGCGGTTTTTCAACACCACCTGCACGGCCTGGTCGTACATTGGATCGGCTTCGCCGCCGCCCTCGCCTGCCGCGGCCCCTTCGCCGCCGCTTTCCCCTTCCAGCGTCCCGCCTTCCAGGATGCCTTCGATGTAGTTCGGTTCGCCCTGCAGCTTCAGATGGCCCACCACGCGGTGCACTTCATCATCGGAAACAAATGCCCCGTGGACACGAATCGGCAACCCGGTGCCTGGCGGCATGTACAGCATGTCGCCCATACCCAGCAGGGTTTCCGCGCCCATCTGGTCGAGAATCGTGCGCGAATCGATCTTGGACGAGACCTGGAATGCAATACGGGTCGGGATGTTGGCCTTGATCAAACCGGTAATCACATCCACAGATGGGCGCTGGGTCGCGAGAATCAAGTGCAGCCCCGCCGCACGGGCTTTTTGCGCGATACGCGCAATCAATTCCTCGACTTTCTTGCCTACCACCATCATCAGGTCGGCCAATTCGTCGATGATGATCACAATGGTCGGTAATTTTTCCAGCGGTTCCGGCGAATCCGGCGTAATGCTGAACGGGTTCGGGATGTGTTCCTCGCGCTTGGCCGCTTCCAGGATTTTCGCGTTGTAGCCGGCCAGGTTGCGCACGCCCAGCTTCGACATCAGCTTGTAGCGCCGCTCCATTTCATTGACGGCCCAGTTCAGCGCGTGGCCGGCCTGGCGCATGTCCGTCACCACCGGCGCCAGCAGGTGCGGAATGCCTTCATAGACCGACATTTCCAGCATTTTCGGGTCGATCAGGATCATGCGCACGTCGGCCGGATCGGCCTTGTACAGCAGCGACAGGATGGTGGCGTTGATGCCCACGGATTTACCGGAACCGGTGGTGCCGGCCACCAGCAGGTGCGGCATCTTGGCCAGGTCGGCCACCACAGGCTTGCCGGCGATGTCCTTGCCCAGCGCCACCGTCAGCGCGGAAGCGTTGTCGTGGTAGACCTTGGAACCGACGATTTCCGACAGGCGCACGATCTGGCGCTTAGGATTCGGCAATTCCAGCGCCATGTAATTCTTGCCGGGGATGGTTTCCACCACGCGGATCGAGGTCAGCGACAGCGAACGCGCCAGGTCGCGCGCCAGGTTGACGATCTGGCTGCCCTTGACGCCGGTGGCCGGCTCGATTTCATAGCGCGTGACCACCGGGCCCGGATACGCGGCCACCACGCGTGCTTCCACGCCGAAGTCCGACAATTTCTTTTCTATCAGGCGGCTGGTGAATTCCAGCGTTTCCACCGACAGCGATTCCTGCGCCTGCGGCGGATCGTCCAGCAGCGACAGCGGCGGCAAGTCACCCTGGCGGTTGTCATGGAACAGCGTGCCCTGGCGCTCCTTGACGGCGCGCTCGGACATCGGCACCGACGTCACGGCCGCTTCGATCTTCACCGGCGCCGGGGCGGCGGTTTTCTCGGCCGGCGCGCCGGGCTGGGCGGCCGGCACAGCGGCAAAGGCCGCCACGGTGGCGGCCACGTCATCCTTCGGCGCCTTGATCGCTTTCGGCTCGCCCTTGGCCGGCGTGAACGGGTTGTCGATCACCTGCGGCTCGATCCGCACCGGCATTTCCGCATGTTTTTCCACGTGCTTGGCGCGCTCGTGCACCACCACTTCGTCGCGCTTGACGGCTGCCATCGAACCGCGGCGGCGGTCTTCATGGTCTTCGTAGCGGTGCACCATCCACTCGTAGCACACTTCCAGCGCGCCGCCGATCTTTTCCGCCACGTTCAGCCATGAAATATGGAAGAACAGGCTCAGGCCGATCACGAACAGCAGCAACAGCAGCAGGGTCGCGCCGGTAAAGCCCAGGCCCACGTGGGCCGCATGGCCGATCAACTGCCCCAGCACGCCGCCCGGCGCGCGCGGCAACTGCACCGGCAAGGTGTACATGCGCAAGAATTCCAGGCCCAGGCTGCCCACCAGCAGGAAGGCAAAGCCGATCACGCGGATAATGGTTTCGTGGCGGTGTTCCGGTTCGTCGTCTTCGCCGGTAAGGAAACGGCGCGTCAGCCGGCGGTAACCGCCCCAGACTGAACGCAGCAGCCAGACGATCCACCACCAGGCGGAAAAGCCGAAAATGAACAGCATCAGGTCGCTCAGGTAGGCGCCGGCCTTGCCGCCCAGGTTAAAGACGCGCGGCACCGCGTTGGAATGCGACCAGCCCGGGTCCAGCTTGTTATAGCTGGCCATGATCAACACGATGTAAATCGTCAGCACGGCAATGGCCATCCAGCGCGCTTCCGACAACAGCCGCACCAGCCGGTTCGGCAGCGGCTGGCGTTCTGAACTGTTGCGGGTATTCCGGTTGGAGGTCGCCTGGGGACTGTTTCTTGGCATTGTTACTTTATTAATAATTCTGCGGCATTGAGCCTTAACCGCTTATTTTAAGCTATCTATGGGGCAACTGGCCTCACGATTCATGCCGGAACCCTTGTTGGACTATAATCCCGGTTTGTTGCGCGTGTCGATATAACACAACTGATTTGCCCGCAGCTTGCTTGTAATGTCCGCGTCCCCATCTTGGGTTGATCCAAACTGAAAGAACTGTCATGACCACTACCAAACACGCCCGCGTTTTGATCCTTGGCTCCGGTCCAGCCGGCTACAGCGCCGCCATCTATGCCGCGCGCGCCAACCTGAACCCCATGCTGGTGACCGGCGTGGAACAGGGCGGCCAGTTGATGACCACCACCGACGTGGAAAACTGGCCGGCCGACCCGATGGGCGTGCAGGGCCCGGACTTGATGCAGCGTTTCCTGCAGCACGCCGAGCGTTTCAAGACCGAGATCGTGTTTGACCATATCCATACCGCCAAGCTGTCGGAAAAACCGATCCGCCTGATCGGCGACAGCAATGAATACACGTGCGACACGCTGATCATCGCGACCGGCGCGTCGGCGCAGTACCTGGGCCTGCCGTCGGAACAGGAATACATGGGCCGCGGCGTATCGGCCTGCGCCACCTGCGACGGCTTCTTCTACCGCGGCCAGGAAGTGGCCGTGATCGGCGGCGGCAATACCGCCGTGGAAGAAGCGCTGTACCTGTCGAACATCGCCACCAAGGTGACCCTGGTGCACCGCCGCGACAAGTTCCGCGCCGAGGCGATCCTGATCGACCGCCTGATGGCCAAAGTCGCCGAAGGCAAGATCGAATTGAAACTGAACCACACGCTGCATGAAGTCACCGGCGACGAAGGCGGCGTGACCGGCCTGACGCTGGCGTCCACCGCCGACGGCGCGCTGTCGCAGATCAAGGTGCACGGCCTGTTCGTGGCGATCGGCCACAAGCCCAATACCGGCATCTTCGAAGGCCAGCTGGAAATGCACAACGGTTACATCAAGACCCGCACCGGCACCGAAGGCATGGCCACCGCCACCAGTGTGCCGGGCGTGTTTGCCGCCGGCGACGTGCAAGACCACATCTACCGCCAGGCCATCACCAGCGCCGGCACCGGCTGCATGGCGGCGC
>CBIHOX010000210.1:0-8228 GCA_966211685.1 uncultured Pseudoduganella sp. | reverse complement strand
ATGACTGATTTTTGGATCGATTTACGCAGCGATACCGTCACCCGCCCATCGGCCGCGATGCGCGACATGATGCATTCGGCGCCGGTCGGCGACGACGTCTATGGCGACGATCCCACCGTCAACCTGCTGCAGGATACCGCCGCCAACCTGTTCGGCTATGAAGCCGCGCTGTTCGCCCCGTCCGGCACGCAGACCAACCTGATCGCGCTGCTGGCGCACTGCGGCCGCGGCGACGAATACCTGGTGGGACAGGAAGCGCATACGTACCGCTACGAAGGCGGCGGCGCGGCCGTGTTGGGCAGCATCCAGCCGCAACCGATCGCCAACCAGCCGGACGGCAGCCTGGCGCTGCAAGACATCGCGGCGCAAATCAAGGCCGACGACATTCATTTTGCGCGCACCCGCCTGCTGGCGCTGGAAAATACCATTGGCGGCCGGGTGCTGCCGCCCGCGTACGTGGCGCAGGCCACCGCGCTGGCGCGCGAACGCGGCCTGGCCACGCACCTGGACGGCGCGCGCATCTGCAATGCGGCGGTGAAGCAGGGCGCCAGCCTGCGCGACATCGTGGCCGGTTTCGACAGCGTCTCGGTGTGCCTGTCGAAAGGACTGGGCGCTCCCGTCGGCTCGGTGCTGTGCGGTTCGCGCGCGCTGATCGAGCAGGGCAAGCGCTGGCGCAAGATGCTGGGCGGCGGCATGCGCCAGGCCGGCATGCTGGCGGCGGCGGGCCTGTATGCGCTGCGCCATAACGTGCAGCGGCTGGCCGAGGACCATGACAATGCCGCATTCCTGGCGGGCGAGCTCGCGAAAATTCCCGGGCTGTCGGTCAGCGCGCCGCAAACCAATATCGTGTATGTCGACGTGCCGCGCGAGGCGATGGCGGGCCTGGCGGACGCGCTGGCCGCGCAGCATATCCGCGTGTCGATGGCGCCCCGGTTAAGGCTCGTCACGCACCTCGACGTCACGCGGGAAGACATGAAAACCACTGCGCAAGTGTTTGCGCACTACTTTGAAAAACTATGATGGATCAGGAAAATTCCATCCGTCTCGCCAAGCGCGTGATGGATCAAGTGCCGTGTTCGCGCCGCGAAGCGGAACTGTATATCGAAGGCGGGTACGTGCTGGTCGATGGCGTGACGGTGGAAGAGCCGGGCGCGCGCGTGACGGCCGGACAGACCGTGGCGCTGGCGCCCGATGCGTCGCTGCTGGAGATCGTGCCGGTCACCATCATCGTCAACAAGCCGGCCGGCGTGAACGCCGGCATCGGCAGCGAAGGCTTGACGCTGCTGGGCTGCCTGCGCGATGACGCGCGCGTGGAAACCGTGCGCGGTGAGCGCTTCTTGAAGCGGCATGTGAAGAACCTCACGATGGAGCCCTGGCTCGACACGCAGGCAACGGGGCTGGTGGTGCTGACCCAGGAATTCGGCGTGGCGCGCCGCCTGCAGGAAGGGCTGGAACAGGAAATCATAGTCGAAGTCAAAGGCAACATCATCGACAACGGGCTCGCGCTGCTCAATCACGGCCTGTCGTTCAACGGCAGGCCATTGCCGCCGCTGAAGGCCAGCTGGCAAAATGAACACCGGCTGCGCTTCGCCGTGAAGGCGCCGAAACCGGGGCAGATCGTACACATGTGCCGCGCGGTCGGCCTGGAAGTGGTGGCCATGAAACGCATCCGCATCGGCCGCATTGCCATGGCGTCGCTGCCCGAGGGAAAATGGCGTTACCTGAAGCCGGGTGAGCGGTTCTGATTGGGCTTATAATCCTTATTGATTGAATAATATTGCAGGGAGTGGTGATGTCGGTCCTGGTAGCTGCGGTGTCCTTGGTGGCGGCGGTGCAAAGCAAGGCCATCGTGCCGCAGTACGACTATCGCCAGCCGATGGCCGATGGAGTGGCGCTGGTGGGCATGGATTGCCAGCGCAAGAAGCGCAAGCTGGAAGTGCGTTTCTTTTATCCGGACCAGCCGCCACGCTACCACATGGATTTGTGGCGCACGTCGGACCTGGTGAAATTCGATCCCACCACCTGGTTCCTCACCGACGTCTATGAAGTCGAGCGGCGCTGCCAGCTCGGCAAGGACAAGTACATCGTGCGATTCCGCGGCGTGCCCGGCGCCAGCAATGCACAGTGGCAGTGCGGCGCCTCGAGCGGCGCGCACGCCACGGTCTGGAAGAACGGCCGCATCGTGTTCGACGATGAACTGGCCGTGTGCCAGGATGACAGCTATATCCGCAAGGTGGTGTTCGCACCCGGCACCGACATGCCGGTGATCACGCACTCGCCTTGAGGAAAGGGCACAGCGCGGGCGCGGCGGCCGGGTGCGACAGGATATCGTTGTGCCCCGCGCCGGGCGCCAGCACGAACTGCTTGCGCGGCGCCGCCAGCGCATCGAACACCTTCAGCGCCAGCGCGGGCGGCGTGGTCTTGTCGGCTCCGCCGGCCAGCACCAGCGCCGGCGCGCGCACGTGCGAGGCCGCGTCGGTATTGTCGATGCCGGCCAGCGACGGCGCCAGTTCCACGCGGATGAACGGCCAGGCGTACCACGGGACGCCGGCATTGACCATGTCGCGCGCATTGGTGGTGGTTCCTTCGAGCACCAGCGCCGCCACGTTGCGCTGGCGCGCCACCTGCGCCGCCACGAAGCTGCCGAGCGACATGCCGTGCACCGCCACGGCGCCGGGAAAACGCTGTTCCAGGTAGTCGTACGCGGCCAGCGCGTCGTCCGCCATGTTGGCCACCGTGGGCGAGCCGCTGCTGCGGCCATAGCCGCGGTAATCAAGCATCGCCAGGTTCACATCGCATGGCGCCAGCGCGGCCGCCACCCGGTCGCCGCCGTCATCGAGGTGGAACATGTTGCCGCCAAAGTACAGCACGGTCAGCCTGGCGCCGGGCTTGTTCAGCAGCACGCCTTTCAGCACCGCGCCGTCGGGGCGCGCCAGCGACCATTCCTCCACCTCCCGCAGTGCCAGTTGCCGCTGTGGCGCCTTGCCGCTGCGCGCATCGGGATGGATCAGGTGGCGCTCTTCGACCGTGATGGTCTTGCAGCCGGCCAGCAGGGCCAGCGTAGTGAACAGCAGGGCAGTGCGCATACAGCATCCTTTCACGTATACTGATTGAACTACAATTAAATTTTATCGTTTTACGATAAAAGATTATCATAAAACAATCATGTCTATCAAAACATTCCGGTTTTTCCTGCTGCTGTTCGTGCTGTTGCAGGCGGCGTACTATGCGCTGGCGTGGTTTTATCCGCACCCGATCCCGATGCCGGGCTTCCGCATGGCGTTCTGGCCCGGCGGCATGACAATGGAAGCGGCCCATGCGCTGCCGCCGGCGCAGCGCTGGAGCGGTGCGCTGGCGTCGCTGCCGCAACTGGCGCTGCTGCTGTATGCGGCGTGGCGGCTCGACGGCCTGCTGCGCGCTTTCCAGTCGCGTGCGCAGTTTTCCGCCGCCGCGATTGGCCACGTGCGCGCGTTTGCCGGCGCGGCGCTGGGCGCGCTGTTGCTGGGGATTGCCGAACAGCCGCTGCGCGGCCTCATCTGGCGCCATGCACTGGGTGTGCGGGACGCCGCGGTGCAGGTCGGCGTGACGTCCGAGGCATTGCTGTTGATGGTGGCGTGCGGCCTGTTTTACATGTTTGGCGCGGTGCTGCAGGAAGGGCGCCGCCTGGCCGAAGAAAACGAGGGGTTCATCTGATGGCCATCGTGCTGCATTTGGACGTGATGCTGGCCAAGCGGAAAATCCGCTCGCGCGAACTGGCGCAGCATGTCGGGATCACGGAACAAAACCTGTCGCTGCTGAAATCGGGCAAGGTCAAGGGTATCCGCTTCGCCACCCTGGAGCGCATCTGTGAAAAACTGCAGTGCCAGCCGGGCGATATCCTGGAATGGACGCCGGGCGAAGCGCCAACCGCCGGCGGGGAAGGGGAGTTCTGATGACAAGCGCATTGGCGATCCGGCGTGCGCTGCCGGGCGACGCGGCGCTGCTGGCGGAGCTGATCCGCGAACTTGCCGTGGCCGAGGACTTTCCGCATCCCGTGACCGTCACGGCTGATGATTTGCTGGCCAGCCTGTTCGGCGCCCGGCCCGCGGCCGAGGCGCTGATTGCGGAAGCCGATGGCGCCGTGGCGGGGTTTGCCGTGTATTACGAAACCTTTGCCACCACCACCGGCAAGCGCGGCCTGCACCTCGACGACTTGTTCGTGCGCCCCGCGTTCCAGGGCCTCGGCTTGGGCAAGGCGCTGCTGGCCCACGTGGCGGGGATCGCGCTGCAGCGCGGCTGCGGGCGTCTGGAATGGTGGGCGCTGGCAAGCAACCACGACGCGCTGCGCTTCTATGCGGCGGCCGGCGCGCAGCGCAGGGATGAATTGGTGGTGCACCGTGTGCAGGATGCGGCGATCGGCGAACTGGCGCGCGGTGGCGCCGGCTGACCTGGCATGGCGGCGGACCGCGGAGGGGGAGACCCGGGCTGGCGGCAGCCCGGCGGGCGGCATTACTGCGCGGCAGGCTGCGCAGCCGACTTTTTCTGGGGTTTCGGCAACTGCACCAGGCGCGTGCCGGCCAGGCGGTCGTGCAGGAACTGGCGGTCCCTGTCGAGCAGCGCCAGCAGCGCCCAGGCGCCCATGCTGGCGAAGATCGCATACAGCGCATGCCAGCGCGACAATTGCAGCGCATACGACGCCACGATGCCGGGCATGACCCAGCCCCACGCCAGCACGTAGCGCAGCGCGGCGATTTTCAGCGGTACGTGGCTATAGCCGGGGAACACCAGCTTGATGCGCCACGTGCGCATGGCCAGGGTCTGGCCCTCGCGCGACCATTGGTGAATGAAGTAGGCGCCCAGCACCAGGAACGCCAGCGCCTGGCGCAAGTGTTCCGCCAGCGGCGTGTGGGCCGCGTGCAGCACGACTTCCAGCACCAGGAATGGCAGGAACAGCACGGCAAAGGCCAGCAGCATTTCATACACGATGGCGATCAGGCGCCGTCCGATGGCGGGCGCCGGGTCTTGCGCTGGATTATTTGACATTGGCGGGCGTGCTGGTGGCGGGAGCGGCGGCGGGCGTGGCCGGGGCGGCGGTGGCGGCCGGCGCCACTGGTGCGGACGCGGCGGGCGCACCGGCCTGCGGCGCACCGGCCGGGGCGGCTGGCGGCACGTTGCGCTTGACCGGCTGCACGGTCGGGATCTTGCTTTGCGCCGGTGTTGGCGGATTGGCCACCTGTTTTTTCGGCGCCTTGTCGGCCAACTGTTTCTTTTGTTCTTCAGGCAATTGCTGGTATTGCTCCCACTGCGCGGACTTCTGGCCCGGCGATGGCGCCACCCGCTGCGAGCGGGCAAAGTTTTCACGCACCATGCGGCGCTGTTCCGGCGTCAGGCGTACCCAGTCGCGCATGCGTTCCTGCACGCGGGCCTGTTCGTCCGGCTTCATGCTGTTGTAGCGGTTGGCGATTTCCAGCCACTTTTGCTTGCGCAAGCCTTCCAGCTTGTCCCATTCGCCAACCAGCGGTTCCAGCGCGCGCTGCTGGGATGCCGACAAGTCTTTCCACAGCGGCTTTTCCATGGCGATCGGCGCCACGGCGGGTTTGGCCGGCGCCGGCCCAACCGGCTTCGCTGCCGCGGCCGAGGCGGCGGGCGCGCGGGCGGCGCCTTGCGGTGCAGGCTGGGCCGCGGACGCCGCAGCGGCGCCGGGTTGGCCTGGCGCAGGCTGGCCGGCGGCAGGCTGGGCCAAGGCCGGCTGGGGCAAGGCCGCTTGGGCGGTGGCAGGGAGCGTCGCGGCGGCAGGCTGCGCCGGCGGCGTGGAGGAGGCCGGCGCCTGCGCAAATGCGCCGGCGGCCAGCAGCACGGATGCGAGCAGTCCGGCTTTGGTAGAGTTGTTAACGCTGATACGCGCCATCCTTATTGCTCGCGACTTTCTTCCAGATAAGTATTAAAGCCATGGTCCAGGTAAGCGGACAATGGCAATTCGTCCGACAGCACGGCGGCGTCGAGTTCAGCCAGTTCATTGATGCGCTGCTGCTGTTCGTACTGGTACAAGCCAACCATGCCGGCCACCAGCACCAGCAGCGGCAGCGCCACGCTCATGCGGCCAAGCCAGCCAAACGGGTGCGAGAAAAAGCCGCCGGCGCCAGCCGTGGCCAATTCCGATTGCGTGACTCGCACCGGCACATGGGGCTTTTTACGCGCCATGGCGGCCTTGCGGGCGGCAGCGAGCCGGTCGGTGGTCGAAGCCGGCAGCTCATCCAGCTTTTCATTGAGCGCATGGCGCACTTTGTAAGCGAAATTGAGGTCTTCGGTGTTCATAATTTAATTCCCTGGGCTTTCAATGCTTCGGCGAGCGTGTGCGTGGCGCGAGAGCAATGGGTTTTGACGCTCCCTTCGGAGCATCCCATTGCTTCGGCGGTTTCAGCCACATCCAGATCATGCAAGTAACGCATGAGGAACGCTTCCCGTTGACGCGCGGGCAGCTTCTGTACCTCTGCGTCAATGGCTTTCAACACTTGCATGCGCTCGACCTTGTCGGCCGACGATTCCGCGGCTTCGGACCCCTGTTCCGCCTCGTACGTCTCGAGGATGTCGAAATCCTCGTGCTCATCGGCAGAGGAGGACATGCCGGAAAACAGGCTCACCCACGTATTGCGAACTTTTTCCCTTCTGAAATAATCGAGGATGGTGGTCTGCAAAATGCGCTGGAACAGCATCGGCAATTCCGACGCCGGCTTGTCGCCATACTTTTCCGCCAGCTTGATCATGGCGTCCTGTACGATGTCCAGCGCGCTTTCTTCCTTGCGCACCGCGTAAAGGGCTTGTTTGTAGGCGCGCCGCTCGACGTTTTCGAGGAAATCCGATAATTCTTTGTCTGTTGCCATGCGTTGGAAGCGTGCTGCGGGAGAGTCGTGCATCTTAGCAAAAAATGCACGGGATTCATACTTGCCGTCGATTCCCGTACGGGAATGCACCATATTTGCTCGTCGATGAGTAATATATTAAATATTCCTTGACCAAAATCATTGGGCTTGGTACCGTGCTGGAAGCTTTGCACACCACGAAGCCCTTGGTTTTATCCGGCGAACCACAAAGTCGCCACCGGTAATTCCCGCTTTCATTTGTCAGCAGTTTGCTCTAACCCGCGCCACAAGCGCGAGAAGTATGCAATGCCGCGGCAGACACTCTGGCCAAACGAGTTGCGTTGGCGCCGTCCTGCACCTTACCTCTCCATGGGTATGGGAATTGTCGGCGTGACCGCAGAAAGAAGGGAAGCCAAGAGGTTCCGCCACGTCCAGCATGCTTCGCCAGGCAAGAGCATCCGATCAATCTCCCGTATGGACCTTGAAAGGAATGTTTTATGAGTACCGAAGCCAACGCACCCATCACGGGCGCGGAAATAGTCGTACGTTGCCTCGCTGAAGAAGGTGTAGAACACGTCTTTGGCTACCCCGGCGGCGCTGTGCTGTACATCTACGACGCCATTTTCAAACAGGACAAATTCCAGCACATTCTCGTGCGCCACGAGCAGGCCGCCATCCACGCCGCTGACGCGTATTCGCGCTGCTCGCAAAAAGTCGGCGTCGCGCTGGTGACTTCCGGCCCGGGTGTGACGAACGCCGTGACCGGCCTGTCCACCGCCTACATGGACTCGATCCCCATGGTCGTGATTTCGGGCCAGGTGCCCAGCCACGCCATCGGCCAGGATGCGTTCCAGGAATGCGACACCGTCGGCATCACCCGTCCGGTCGTCAAGCACAACTTCCTGGTCAAGGACGTGAAAGACCTGGCGGAGACCATCAAGAAAGCTTTCTTTATCGCCAAGACCGGCCGTCCAGGCCCGGTGCTGGTCGATATCCCCAAAGACATCAGCATGCAGAAAGCGGTGTTCCACTATCCGAAGGAAGTGGAAATGCGCTCGTACCGTCCGGTGGACAAAGGCCACTCGGGCCAGATCCGCAAGGCCGTGCAAATGCTGCTGGCTGCCGAACGTCCGATGATTTACACCGGCGGCGGCGTCATCCTGGCCAACGCCACCAACGAGCTGACCAAGCTGTGCGACCGCCTCGGCTTCCCTGTCACGAATACGCTGATGGGCCTGGGCGCTTACCCTGCCACCAACGAGAAATTCGTCGGCATGCCGGGCATGCACGGCACGTACGAAGCCAACATGGCGATGCAGAACTGCGACGTGCTGATCGCCATCGGCGCCCGCTTCGACGACCGCGTGATCGGCAACCCGAAACACTTCG
>CBIHOX010000209.1:0-8402 GCA_966211685.1 uncultured Pseudoduganella sp. | reverse complement strand
TGTTCGGCGTGCACGGCGTGGGCGGTATCCTGGGTGCGCTGCTGACCGGCGTGTTTGCCTCGCCTTCGCTGGGCGGCCAGGGCATCTTCGACTACGTGACCAACAAGATGTCGACCGACGCCTACTCGATCGGCAGCCAGGTCATGACCCAGGCTACCGCGGTCGGCATCACCATCGTCTGGTCGGCCGTGGTGTCCTTCATCGCCTACAAGCTGGTCGACATCGTGATCGGCCTGCGTGTACCGGAAGAGGAAGAGCGCGAAGGCCTGGATATCACCAGCCATGGCGAACAGGCATACCATTCCTGATCCATTGCCGGTTTGGTAAGCAAGAGGCGCCCGAAAGGGCGCCTTTTTTGCTTGAAAAGCCATATTACCTGCCATAAGAGCGCCCGAACGGGCGCCTTTTTCATGGCGCCTGCCTTTAAATTGCCACTTTTGCCCCGATTTGGGGAGTTTGCACGGTAATATAAGACTGTTTTTCTACAGTTGTTAAGGAAGCAACCATGGTTCCCCACCTCGTCACGGCCCTGACCGGACCGCTGCTCGACCTCGAACAAAAGATCATTGCCGCCACGCCGGCCATCGAGCGCTGGTTCCGCCTCGAATGGCAGGAACATACGCCGCCTTTCTATTGCTCCGTTGATTTGCGCAATGCCGGCTACAAGCTGGCGCCGGTCGATACCAACCTGTTCCCGGCCGGTTTCAATTACCTGGCGACGGAAATGCTGCCGCTGTCGGTGCAGGCGGCCATGGCGGCCATCGACAAGTACTGCCCGGACGCGCGCAACCTGCTCTTGATCCCCGAAGTGAAGGACCGCCATCCGCGCTACCTGGACAATATCGCGCGCCTGATGCAAATCTTCCGCCAGACCGGCCTGCATGTGCGCCTGGGCTCGCTGTCGCCGGAGATTACCCAGCCCACGCCGCTGGCGCTGCAGGACGGGAACATGTTGGTGATCGAGCCGCTGGTGCGCTCGCCCAACGGCCGCCGCCTGGGCTTGAAGGATTTCGACCCGTGCACCATCCTGATCAACAATGACTTGTCGGCCGGGATCCCCGATATCCTGCAAAACATCCACGAACAAAGCCTGTTGCCGCCGCTGCACGCCGGCTGGGCCCTGCGCCGCAAGAGCAACCACTTGAGCGCGTATGACGAAGTGGCCAAGAAATTCGGCAAGTTGATCGGCGTCGACCCCTGGATGCTGAACCCGTTCCACGCCAAGTGCGACGAAGTGGATGTGCACAGCGGCGAAGGCCTCGATTGCCTGGCCTCCAACGTCGATGCGCTGCTGGCGAAAATCCGCAAGAAATACAAGGAATACGGCATCAAGGACCAGAAGCCGTTTGTCATCATCAAGCCCGATGCGGGCACTTATGGCAAGGGCATCATTTCCGTGCGCGATGCGGCGGAACTGAAGGATTTGACGGCCGCGCAGCGCGAGCGCATGTCGATCATCAAGGATGGCAAGGTGGTGTCCGCCCTGAACGTGCAGGAAGGCGTGCCGACCTTTGAGAGCATCAAGGATTCGGTGGCCGAACCTGTCGTCTACATGATCGACCGCTATGTGGTGGGCGGCTTTTACCGCGTGCACGCCGAGCGGGGCGTCGAGCAAAACCTCAATGCGCCCGGTTCGCAATACATGCCGCTGGCGTTCGCGCAGCAGCATGCGGTGCCGGACGTGAAAGCCAAGCCCGGCACGGCTGCGCCGAACCGCTTCTACGTCTACGGCGTGGTGGCGCGGCTGGCGCTGCTGGCCGCTTCGCTGGAAATGGAACGGACCGACCCGAATCCAGAGGTGTACTAAACAAGCTGGCGCCTACCGGTGCGGCAGATGCCAATAGGCGAACTCGGCTAAAATCAACCATTCCCTCTATCGAGAACGCGAATGAAGATAGCATTTCTTGCCGATCCGTTGGCCAGCTTTAAGACTTACAAGGATTCGACGTACGCCATGATGGCCGAGGCGGCGCGCCGCGGCCACGACGTCTACGCATTCGAGCAGCACGACATGGCGCTGCTCGATGGCGTGGTCACGGCGCGCGTGGCGCGCATTACGCTGACCGGCGACGGCCATGACTGGTTCCGCGCCGCCGACGTGCATGATACGGGCCTTGACGCCTTCGACGCCGTCATCCAGCGCAAGGATCCGCCATTCGACATGGAATACGTGTATGGCACCTACCTGCTGGAATTGGCGGAACGGCAGGGCGCGCGCGTGTTCAACAAGCCGTCCGCGATCCGCGACCACAATGAAAAACTGTCGATTGCGCAGTTTCCGGAATTTACCGCCCCGACCCTGGTCAGTTCATCGGAACAGCGCCTGCGCGCCTTCCACCACCAGCACCGGGACGTGATCTTCAAGCCGCTCGACGGCATGGGCGGCGCCGGAATTTTCCGCGTCAGGGACGATGGCCTGAACCTCGGCTCCATCATTGAAACGCTGACCGGCAATGGCAGCCGCACCATCATGGCGCAGCGCTATATCCCCGACATCGTCAAGGGCGACAAGCGCATCCTGCTGATCGATGGCAAACCCGTGCCGTTCGCGCTGGCGCGCATCCCGCAAGCCGGCGAAGTGCGGGGCAACCTGGCTGCCGGCGGAACCGGCGTGGCGCAGCCACTGTCGCCGCGTGACCGCGAAATCGCGGAAAGCCTGGGCCCTGTACTGGCGGCGCGCGGTTTGTTGCTGGTAGGATTGGATGTCATTGGTGAAAACTTAACGGAAGTGAACGTCACCAGCCCGACCTGCTTCCAGGAAATCACGCAGCAGACCGGATTCCAGGTGGCGGCCATGTTCATCGATGCGGTGGAAGCACGGGTGCAGGGGTAACCATGGTTGGCATCTTACTCATGACGCACGCGCCGCTGGGCCAGGCTTTCATTGCGGCGTGCAACCACGTGTTCCGCAGCGAGACGGAAAAACTGGAAGCCATCGACGTGGTGGCGGACCAGGATTTGAATGAAGTGCAAGCCCTGGCGCAGGCCGCCATCAGCCGCCTCGACAGTGGCGATGGTGTGCTGGTGATTACCGATATCAAGGGTGGCACCCCCGCCAATTGCTGTAACAAGCTGGCCGACGCCGGCCGAGTGGAAGTGATTGCCGGTATCAGCCTGCCGATGCTGTTGCGGGCGATTACCTACCGCCGCGATACGCTGGATGTGGTGGTGGAAATGGCGCTGGCCGGCGCGCAAAACGGCGCGGTGCGGGTCGACAACCGTATTCGCGTAGTGTGATTGATCCGGGAGGCCCGGCCTGAAGGCCAGGCCTCCTGTGACAGGTTGGTGCCCGGCCTGGAGGCCCGGCACTCAGTGATCGGAATTGAGACTATATGATCCAGCAAGAACTCGAAATCATTAACAAGCTGGGCCTGCATGCACGGGCCTCCGCCAAATTCACGCAGCTGGCGGCCAAGTACAAGAGCGATGTGTTCCTGACCCGCAACGCGCGCCGCATCAACGCCAAGTCCATCATGGGCGTGATGATGCTGGCCGCCGGCAAGGGCGCCAAGGTCATGCTGGAAGCAGATGGTCCCGATGAGCAGGAGTGCATCACGGCGCTGACCGCGCTGGTCAATGACAAGTTCGGCGAAGGCGAGTAATGCCGGATGACCGCCGCCCACACACAACACTGAAAAACATGGCGTCGTTCTCCCTCCACGGTATCCCGGTTTCACGCGGCATCGCGATTGGCCGCGCACATTTGCTGGCGCCCGCCGCGCTCGATGTCAAACACTACCTGGTGCAGGAAGAGCACCTGGAAGCGGAAGTCACGCGCCTGCGCGAAGCGCTGGCCACCGTGCACCGCGAATTGCAGACGTTGTGGAATGACTTGCCGAAGGATGCGCCGACCGAACTGGGCGCGTTCATCGACGTGCATGCGCTGATCCTGTCGGATCCGATGATTTCCGAGGCGCCGCTGGACATCATCCGCACGCGCCATTACAACGCGGAGTGGGCGCTGCTGACGCAGATCGATGAGTTGTCGGCGCAATTCGACGAGATCGAAGACCCGTACCTGCGCGAGCGCAAGGCCGACATCCAGCAGGTGGCGGAACGCGTATTGAAGGTCTTGATGGGCACGGAACCGCTGCCGGTGCAGGATGACGCCGACCCGGACGATTTCCAGGCCCGCATGATCGTGGTGGCGCACGATATTTCGCCGGCCGACATGCTGAAGTTCCGCGACCGCTCGTTCATCGGGTTCATCACCGACGTGGGCGGCCAGAACTCGCACACGGCCATCGTGGCGCGCAGCCTGGACATCCCTGCCGCCGTCGGCATGTCGCAGGCGTCGACCCTGATCGAACAGGATGACTGGGTCATCATCGATGGCGACACGGGCGTCGTGATCGCCAACCCCAGCGGGCTGGTGCTGGAACAATACCGCGAGCGCCAGCAACAGCAGCAGCGCGCCCGCAAGAAGCTGCAAAAGCTGAAAAAGACCGCGTCCGTCACCAAGGACGGCACGCCGATCACCTTGCTGGCCAATATCGAGTTGCCGGAAGATTGCGAAGCCGCGATGGAAGCCGGCGCCCACGGCGTCGGCTTGTTCCGCTCCGAATTCCTGTTCATGGGCCGCGCCGCGTCGATCCCGTCGGAAGACGAGCAGTTCGAGCATTACCGCAAGGCCGTGGAGATGATGAAGGGCCGCGTGGTCACCATCCGCACGCTGGACCTGGGCGCGGACAAGCCGCTGGACCCGACCGAACACACCGCGCTGAACCCGGCGCTGGGCTTGCGCGCAATCCGCTACTGCCTGGCCGAGCCGCAATTGTTCCTGTCGCAGCTGCGCGCGATCCTGCGGGCGTCGGCCTTCGGCAAGGTGCGCATCCTGATCCCGATGCTGGCGCACGCGTTCGAAATCGACCAGGCGCTGGCCATGATCGAACAGGCCAAGGCGCAATTGCGCGAAGCCGGCGTGGCCTACGATCCCGGGGTGGAAGTGGGCGCCATGATTGAAATCCCGGCCGCCGCGCTGTCGCTGCCGATGTTCGTCAAGCGCATGGACTTCCTGTCGATCGGCACCAATGACCTGATCCAGTATACGCTGGCGATCGACCGGGTTGATTATGAGGTGGCGCACCTTTACAATCCCCTGCATCCCGCCGTGCTCCAGCTCATCGCCATGACCATTGCGGCCGGCCACAAGGCCGGCATCGACGTGGCCGTCTGCGGCGAAATGGCGGGCGACGTCAAGCTGACGCGCCTGTTGCTGGGCATGGGACTGCGCGAATTTTCCATGCATCCCGCGCAGCTGCTGGCGGTCAAGCAGGAAATCCTGAACAGCGACCTCGGCCTCATCATGCCGCAGACGCGCAAGATCCTGCGCGCGGTGGAACCGAACGCCATCGCGGATGCCGTACAGGCATTGCAAGCGTTATAAAAACATCTGCGGCGCCTATCATTGGGGCGCCGCATTGATCCAATGGCCCGTGGGGCCGTGCTTTTCTGAAAACCCATGCCTTCGATAGGAATCGTATCGCCGAAAACCATGCATTTCGCGGAACCGCTGCCCCTGCAGAGCGGGGCGCAGTTGCGCGACTATATGCTGATGTATGAAACCTATGGCACCCTGAACGCGGACAAATCCAATGCCGTGCTGGTGTGCCATGCCCTGAACGCGTCCCACCACGTGGCCGGCGTCTATGCCGACCAGCCGAAAAACGTGGGCTGGTGGGACAACATGGTGGGACCGGGCAAACCGCTCGACACCGACAAGTTCTTCGTCATCGGGATCAACAATCCCGGTTCGTGCTTCGGCTCCACCGGCCCGATGCACACCAACCCCGCCACCGGCAAACCGTATGGCGCGGCCTTTCCCGTGGTGACGGTGGAAGACTGGGTCAACGCCCAGGCGCGCCTGGCCGACCAGCTGGGCATCACGCAATTCGCCGCCGTGATGGGCGGTTCGCTGGGCGGCATGCAGGCGCTGGCCTGGTCCATCATGTATCCGGACCGGCTGCGCCACTGCCTGGTGATCGCGTCGACGCCGAAACTGTCGACGCAGAACATCGCGTTCAACGACGTGGCGCGCCAGGCCATCCTGACCGACCCCGATTACCATGGCGGCGATTTCTACGAGCATGGCGTGGTGCCGAAAAACGGCTTGAAAGTCGCACGCATGATCGGCCACATCACGTACCTGTCGGACGATTCGATGGGAGAGAAATTCGGCCGCAAGCTGCGCGACGAAGGGGAAAACGGCGGCGCCTACAAATTCGGGTTCGGCGTGGATTTTGAAATCGAATCGTATTTGCGCTACCAGGGCGACAAGTTCTCGTCGTATTTCGACGCCAATACCTATCTGTTGATCACCAAGGCCCTCGATTACTTCGACCCGGCGCGCGCCCATGGCGGCGACCTGGCCAAGGCGCTGGCCGGCACCAGGGCTGAATTCTTCCTGGCCTCCTTCACGACCGACTGGCGCTTCTCGCCGGAACGCTCGCGTGAAATCGTCGACGCGCTGATCGCCAACCGGCGCCAGGTCACGTATGCGGAAATCGATGCGCCGCACGGCCACGATGCCTTCCTGCTGGAAGATGCGCGCTACATGAACATGGTGCGCGCGTATTATGGCCGTGTGTGGAAGGAGATCGCGTAATGACGCTGACGTTTGAAGATTTGAGCAGCGCCCGCCCGGACCTGGCGTTCATCGCCCACTGGGTCAAACCGGGCTCGCACGTGCTGGACGTCGGCTGCGGCGACGGCGTGATGATGGAATACCTGCAGGCCGGCAAGCAATGCACCGGCTATGGCATCGAGATTGCCGATGACAAGGTGCTGGCCAGTACGCAGCGCGGCGTGCGCGTGATCCAGCAAGACATGGAGAACGGCCTGGGCCTGTTCCGCGACGATTCGTTCGACACCGTGCTGTGCCTGTCGTCGCTGCAAATGATGACGCAAGTCGAAGAGTTGTTGCGCGATATCGTCCGGGTCGGCAAGGAAATCATCGTCTCGTTCCCCAACTTTGCCTACTGGCCACACCGCGTGGCGCTGCTGAAGGGCCGCATGCCGGTGTCGAAAACCTTGCCGTACCAGTGGTACGACACGCCCAACGTGCGCTGTGCCACCATCAACGATTTCCGCGACCTGGCGCAAGAGGTGGGGCTGGAAGTGGTGGAATGCGTGGCGCTGGCCGAGGGGAAAATCGTCGACCTGCTGCCGAACCTGCGCGGTGAACTGGCCGTGTTCAGGCTGCGGAAGCGGCCCGGCGCGAAGGCGGTGAATTAATGGCGGCGGCGGGCTGGCGCGCCTACCTGAATGGCCGCATCGTGGCCATCCTGTTTTTCGGCTTCAGCTCCGGCCTGCCGCTGTACACACTGCTGTCACTGACCCAAGCCTGGCTGTCCAAGTCCGGCATGAACCTGAAGACGCTGGGGTTGTTCTCGGTCGTCATGTTCTCGTATACGTTCAAATTCCTGTGGTCGCCGCTGATGGACCGCTATGCGCTGCCGCTGGGGCGGCGGCGCGGCTGGATGGCGCTGGCGCAGTTGCTGCTGTTCCTGCTGATCGGCGGCATGGGCCTGCTCGATCCGGTCGGCCAGGTCGGACTGGTAGCCCTGTGCGTGGGCGCGGTGGCCTTTGTCTCGGCCAGCCAGGACGTGGTGATCGACGCCTACCGCCGCGAAGTGCTGGAAGATAACCAGCAGGGCCTGGGCGCGGCCGCCATTGTCAGCGCATACAAGACCGCGCAACTGGTTCCCGGTTCGCTCGGGCTGGTGCTGGCCGACAGTTATCCGTGGGCCACGGTATTTTGGATCGTGGCGGCCTTCATGCTGCCAGGACTGGTGTGCACCTTGCTGGTCAGGGAGCCGAAAGTCTATGGCGATCCACCCAAGAACCTGCAGCAAGCCATCGTGCTGCCATTCCGCGAATTCATCGAGCGCGATGGCTGGCGCAAGGCATTGTGGATCGTCGCCTTCATCCTGCTGTACAAGATCGGCGACTCGATGGCCACCGCGCTGGCCACCAAGTTTTTCCTCGACCTGGGCTTCACCACCACGGAAATCGGCCTGGCGGCCAACGCCACCGTGCTGTGGGCCAGCATTGCCGGCGGCGTGGTGGGTGGCGTGTGGATGGTCAAACTCGGCATCAACCGTGCGCTGTGGGTATTCGGCGTGCTGCAGGCGCTGGCGATCCTCGGCTTCGCGTGGCTGGCCCGGGCCGGCCATGATCCGGTGCTGCTGGCCGCCGTCTACGGCTTTGAATCGTTCACCAGTACGGGCCTGGGCACCGCCGCACTGGTGGCGTTTATCTCGCGCTGCACCGACCCGCGTTACACTGCCACCCAATACGCGCTGTTTTCCAGCCTGGCCGCCGTGCCGCGCACGTTCATCAATGCGTCGGTCGGCTTTATCGTGGCGGAAACCGGCTGGTTCAACTTCTTTATGATCTGCTTC
>CBIHOX010000208.1:0-8423 GCA_966211685.1 uncultured Pseudoduganella sp. | reverse complement strand
AGCGGCTTGTACCACGATGTGTTCAGCAACTATCTGGCGCTGCCGGCGTGGGATGCGCCTTGGGATGAGAATGCATTGCGCGTGGTGCTGGCCGCGCTGGTGCGCAAGCATCCGGTGCTGCGCACGGGCTTCGACTTGCGCCACTACAGCGAACCGCTGCAACTGGTGTTCCGCGACGCGGCCATCCCTTTGAGCGTGACCGACATCAGCGCCATGGAGACGGCAGAGCAGGATGCGCTGATCGGCCGCTTCATCGATGCCGAACGCCAGACCAGCTTCGACCTGGCCGCCGCGCCATTGCTGCGCATCTTTGTCCACGTGCGCGGACCGAACGCGATCCAGTATACGTTGAGCTTCCACCACGCCATCCTCGATGGCTGGAGCGTCGCGTCGCTGCAGACGGAATTGTTCAATGCGTATTTCAGCCTGGTGGCATCGGGCCGGCGCACCCTGGAACTGGCGCCGCTGGCGCTGACGCCGAAAGCCACGGCCGCGCGCGAGCGCCAGGCGCTGGCTTCGCCCGAACAGCAGGCGTTCTGGAAGACGGTCCTGGACGGCCACGTCCATACCGCCCTGCCGCCGGCCGACGGCCCGGTCGCGCCGGAAATGGAGCGCACCCGCGCCGTGCAAATCGACGCCGGTGTGGCCACCGCGCTGCAGGCGCTGGCGCAATCGCTGGCCGTGCCGGTGCGCACCGTGCTGCTGTGCGCCCATATGCAGGTCGCGTCCATGCTGGCCGGAAACGACGACGTCACCACGGGCCTGGTGTGCAACGTGCGTCCGGAACAGGCCGATGGCGACAAGGTATTGGGCCTGTTCCTCAACACGCTGCCATTCCGCCAGCGGTTGCGGGCCGTGTCGTGGCGCGACCGGATCAAGGCCACGTACCGGGACGAACTGGACGTGCTGGCGCACCGCCACTACCCGTACTTCCAGCTGTATGCGGACAATGGCCGCGCGCCGCTGTACGACATTGCCTTCAATTACACGAATTTCCACGTGTATGACGGCCTGGCGTCCAACCCGCAAGAGCAAGGCGAACAACAGGGCTTCCAGCAAGCGTTCGAAGCCACAGGCCATGGCCTGGGCGTGAACGTCAGCCACAACGCGGCCGGCGGCATCGACGTGCAACTGAATCCGGGCAACCTGTCGGTGCCGCAGACGGAACGCATCCTGGCGTATTACCAGGCCGCGCTGGCCGCCATGGCGGCCGATCCGGACGCGGCGCCGGACCATACCGCCCTGCTGCCAGCCGATGAACGGCATCTGCTGCAAAACACGTTCAACGCCACCGAGGCCGACTTTGGCGGCGTGCGCCTGATCCACCAGTTGTTCGAAGCACGCGCCGCGGCGCAGCCCGATGCGACGGCGCTGGTCCATGGCGACCAGATGCTGACGTACGCGCAACTGAACCGGCGCGCCAACCAGCTCGCGCATTACCTGCGCGGCCTGGGCGTGCGGCCGGACCAGCGCGTGGCGCTCTGCACGGAACGCGGCATCGACATGGTGGCCGGCCTGCTGGGCATCCTGAAAGCCGGCGCCGCCTACGTGCCGCTGGACCCGGCCTACCCGGCCGAACGCCTGGCCTACATGGTGGCCGACAGCCAGCCGGTGGCGCTGCTGACGCAGCAGGCACTGGCCGCCGATATACCGGCCGGCGCCGTGCCGGTGCTGGCGCTGGACGGCATGGCCGCCGAACTGGCGGCGCAGCCGGCGCACGATCCGGCGCCCGAAGCGGTCGGCCTGCACGGCGGCCACTTGGCGTACGTGATCTACACGTCGGGCTCCACCGGCCAGCCGAAAGGCGTGATGAACCAGCACGATGGCCTGTGCAACCTGGCCGCCGCGCAAATCCGCCTGTTTGGCGTGGGTCCGGACAGCCGCGTGCTGCAATTCGTGTCGTTCAGCTTCGACGTCTGCATTTCGGAGATCACGATGGCGCTGTGCAGCGGCGCCAGCCTGCACCTGGCCGATGCCGAGGCGCTGCTGCCGGGCGCGCCGCTGCTCGACACGCTGCGCCGCAACGCGATCACGCACGTCAGCCTGCCGATGGCGGTGCTGGCCGCGCTGCCGCAGGACGCCGAACTGGGCCACCTGCAAGCGTTGATCGTGGGCGGCGAAGCCATGCCGGGCGCCCTGGCGCGCCACTGGGGCGGCCGTTATGCGCTGTTCAATTCCTATGGCCCGACCGAAGCCACCGTGTGCGCATCGAATTACCGCTGTGACGGCACGGAAGGCGACGTGGTGCCGATCGGCCGCCCGCTGGCCAACCTGCAAATCCACGTGCTGGACAGCCAGTTGCGCCCCGTACCGATCGGCGTGGCCGGTGAAATCCACATCGGCGGCGCCGGCGTGGCGCGCGGTTATTTGAACCGTCCGGAATTGACCGCGGAACGCTTCGTTGCCGATCCGTTCAGCGGCGTGCCGGGCGCGCGCCTGTACAAGACGGGCGACCAGGGCCGCTGGCTGGCCGACGGCAACCTGGTGTTCCTGGGCCGGACCGATTTCCAGGTCAAGATCCGCGGCTTCCGCATCGAACTCGGTGAAGTCGAGAGCCGCCTGGCCGCCTGCGCCGGCGTGCGCGACGCCGCCGCCGTGGTGCGCGAAGACCGGCCGGGCGACAAGCGCCTGGTGGCTTACGTCACGGCGCAGGAAGGCGCAACGCTCGATGCCGCGGCGCTGCGTACGGAATTGGCTGCGGTGCTGGCCGAACACATGGTGCCGTCCGCATTCGTGGTGCTGGAGCGCTTCCCGCTGACGCCGAACGGCAAGCTCGATCGCAAGGCGCTGCCGGCGCCGGACCGCACCCGCAGCGACGCCGGCTACGTGGCGCCGCGCAATCCGGCCGAACAGCAGCTGGCCGCGATCTGGGCCGACGTGCTGGGCCTGGACCGGGTCGGCATCCACGACAGCTTCTTCGAGCTGGGCGGCAATTCGCTGTTGCTGGTGAAGATGCATGGCCGCCTGTCGGGCCACCATCCGGGCCGGCTCGCGATTGCCGACTACTTCCGGCACACGACGATTGCCGCGCTGGCGCAATACCTGGACAGCGGCAATACCGCCAGCGCGCGCCTGCCGGACGCGCTGTCGCGGGCGGAAATGCGGAAAAGCCGCCTGGCCCAAAAAAACACCCGCGCACAGCGGGGCAATTAACTGGTGGCAGAACGTGGGGATCAATGAAATGAGCTACAACATCAACGGAAGCAACGACAGCAACGACAGCGGCGGGATCGATGACGACGGCGCCGCCATCGCCATCATCGGCATGTCCGGCCGCTTCGCCGAGGCGCACGACCTGGACACGTTCTGGCGCAACCTGCGCGACGGCGTGGAATCCGTGCGCCCGGTATCGGACGAGGAATTGCTGGCGAATGGCGTCGATCCGGCCGAACTGGCCGACAGCAACTACATCAAGGTGGCCTCCACCCTGGACGGCGTCGAACTGTTCGACGCGGAATTCTTCGGCATCGCGCCGCGTGAAGCGGAAATCATGGACCCGCAACAGCGCCTGTTCCTCGAATGCGCGTGGGAAGCGCTGGAACACGCCGGCTACGATCCCAAGGCGTATCCCGGTGCGATCGGCCTGTATGCCGGCACGGCGCTGAGCAGCTACCTGGTGCAAAACCTGATGCCGAACCGCCAGTTGCTGGCGTCGGTCGGCGACCGCCAGGTCTTGATGGTCAATGAAAAGGATTTCCTGTGCGGCCGCGTGGCGTTTGAACTGGACTTGCGCGGCCCGGCCGTCGTGGTGCAGACCGCGTGCTCGACGTCGCTGGTGGCCGTGCACATGGCGTGCCAGAGCGTGTTGAACGGCGAGTGCGACATGGCGCTGGCCGGCGGCGTGTCGATCCAGGCGCTGGAAAAGCGCGGCTACCTGTACACCGAAGGCGGCCTGCTGTCGGCTGACGGCCATTGCCGCGCCTTCGACGCCAACGCCACCGGCATCGTGACCGGCAACGGCCTGGGCCTGGTGCTGCTGAAACCGCTGGCCAACGCGCGCGCCGACGGCGACAACATCCTGGCCGTGATCAAGGGTTCGGCCATCAACAACGATGGTTCGGACAAGGCCAGCTTCACCGCCCCCAGCGTCGATGGCCAGGTGGCCGTCATCACGGAAGCGCTGGCCATGGCCGGCGTGGACGCCGACACCATCAGCTACGTCGAAGCGCACGGCACCGGCACCATGCTGGGCGACCCGATCGAAATGAACGCGTTGAAACAGGCGTTCGGCGCCAGCACGCAACGCCGCCAGTTCTGCGCCGTGGGCTCGCTGAAAACCAACCTGGGCCACCTGGACGTGGCGGCCGGCGTGGCGGGCCTGATGAAAACCGTGCTGGCGCTGCAGCACAAGGAAATTCCCGCCAGCCTGCATTGCGAGCGCCCGAATCCGCACATCGATTTCGACAACAGCCCGTTCTTCGTCAATACGCGTTTGGCGCCATGGCAGGCCGGCGATGCCCCGCGCCGCGCCGGGATCAGCTCGTTCGGCATCGGCGGCACCAACGCGCACGTGGTGTTGCAGGAAGCCCCTGTCGACGCCGCTGCCCCATCGCAGCGCGCCAGCCAGCTGCTGGTGTTGTCGGCCCGCACGCCATCGGCGCTGGCCGCGTCGGCCGAGCGCCTGGCCGGCCACCTGTCGCGCCATCCCGGCACCGACCTGGCGGATACCGCGCACACGCTGCAACGCGGCCGCCATCCATTTGCGTTCCGCCGCAGCATCGTGTGCGACAGCGTGGAAGCCGCCATCGATGCGCTGCGCGCACCGGGCAACGCGACCCGCGCCGCCGACGAGCCGGAAATCGTGTTCATGTTCCCCGGCGGCGGCACGCAATACGCCGGCATGGGGCGCGAACTGTATGCGTCCGAACCGCTGTTCCGCGGCGTGATCGACGAGTGCGCGCACATCCTGCGGCCGGTGCTGGGCCTGGACTTGCGCACCCTGCTGTTCCCTTCCGACGCCCAGGCCGCCGAGGCCACGGCCAAGCTGGACCAGACGCATTTCACCTTGCCCGCATTGTTTGCGCTGGAATACGGCATTGCGCGCCAGCTGGAAGCCTGGGGCGTGCGCGCCGGCGCCATGGTCGGCCACAGCCTCGGCGAATACGTGGCGGCCTGCCTGGCCGGCGTGTTCTCCCTGCCCGATGCGCTGCGCATCGTGACGGAACGCGGCCGCCTGATTTCCAGCCTGCCCACCGGGAACATGCTGGCCGTGCTGCAATCGGCCGAAGAAATCGCGCCACGCCTCGGCCCGGACCTGTGGCTGGCCTGTATCAACGCCAGCGGAGCCAGCACGATTTCCGGCACCCCGGCCGCGACGGAAAAGCTGGCCGCGCAACTGGAAGCCGGCGGCGTGGACTTCCAGTTGCTGCAAGGCTGGCCCGGCTCGCATTCGGGCCTGATGGAACCCATCCTCGAACAATTCCGCGCCACGTTCAACGGCGTCACCCTGCATGCGCCGGCCCGGCCTTACCTCTCCAACCTGTCGGGCGGCTGGATTAAGGCCGAACAAGCCACCGATCCCGCGTACTGGGTCGCGCACCTGCGCCACACGGTGCAATTCGCCGGTTGCGTGCGCACGCTGCTGCAACAGCCGAACCGCATCTACGTCGAAGTGGGGCCGGGCCATACCTTGTCGAACCTGCTCAAGCGCGAAGCCGCCGCCGCAGGCCGGACGGTGGCCAGCGTGACCACGGTGCCGCGCCGCAGCCTCGATGGCGCCACGCGTCCGGGCAGCAGCCTGGCCAGCGTGCAGCAGGCGCTGGGCCAGCTGTGGGAACACGGCGCCGCGCCGGACTGGGACGCTTATTACGACGGTGAACAGCGCCGCCGCGTGGCGCTGCCAACCTACCCGTTCGAACGCAAGCGCTACTGGGTCGATGCGCCGAAACATGGATCGCAGTCCGCCGCCGGCGTCATGCCGCAAGCGGGCTGGCACGACACGCCCCCCGCTGCCGGGCCGCAAGCGGAACAGCATGACGGCGCATCCGCCTCCCCGCAGTTCACGCAATATGGCCGCCCGTCGCTGCCCACGCCATACGTGGCTGCGCAATCGGAAACTGAAACCGCGCTGTGCGCGATCTGGGAAAACCTGCTCGGCGTGGCGCCGGTGGGCGTGCACGACGACTTCTTCCTGCTGGGCGGCACCTCGCTGATCGCCATCCAGCTGGCGGCGCGCATCCGTGGCGCGCTGCGCGTGGAATTGCCGCTGCGCACCCTGTTTGCCACGCCGACCGTGGCGGCCCAGGGCGCCGCGATCGATGCGCTCCGCAGCGATGATCACGATCGCGGCCTCGATGGCCAGGACAGCCTGGCCGCGGCCCCTGCCCTGCCGGTGTTGAAACCGCGCGATCCGGGCGGCATCGTGCCGCTGTCGCTGGCCCAGCAGCGGCTGTGGTTCATCGACCAGCTGGACCACACCGCCAGCGTGGCGTTCCACATCCCCGCCGCGCTGCGCCTGAAAGGCCGGCTGGACACGGCCGCGCTGCAGGCCACGCTGGACCGCATCGTGGCACGCCACGAAAGCCTGCGCACGCGCTTCGGCCATGCCGATGGCCAGACCGTGCAACTGATCGCGCCGGCCGATTGCGGCTTCGCCCTGGCCACGAAAGACTTGAGCGCGCTGGCCGGCCACGAACAGCAATTCGCGGTGGCGCAAATCAGCACCGACGAAGGCGCCGCGCCGTTCGACCTGCAACAGGGCCCGCTGATCCGCGGCCAGCTGCTGCGCCTGGGCGAGCAGGAACATATCCTGCTGATCACCCAGCACCACATCATTTCCGACGGCTGGTCGCTGGGGGTGCTGGTGCGCGAAGTGTCGGAACTTTATGCGGCCTTCAGCCAGGGCCGGCCCGACCCGTTGCCGCCGCTGGCGCTGCAATATGCCGATTACGCGGCGTGGCAGCGCGAATTGCTGGCCGGCCCGGCGTCACAGCAACAGGCCGCCTTCTGGAAGGAATGGCTGTCCGGCGCGCCGGCGCTGCTGTCGCTGCCGACCGACCGTCCGCGCCCCGCGCAGCAAAGCTATACCGGCGCCACCGTGCCCGTCACGTTCGGACCGGCACTGACGGGCGGCCTGAAAGCACTGGGCCAGCGCCACGGCGCCACCCTGTTCATGACGCTGCTGGCTGGGTGGGCCGCGCTGCTGGCGCGCCTGTCCGGCCAGGACGACGTGGTGGTCGGCACGCCGGTGGCGAACCGCCAGCTGGCCGAAGTCGAACCGCTGATCGGCTTCTTCGTCAATACGCTGGCGCTGCGCGTGCGCCCCGACAGCGGCGCCACGGTGGCGCAATTGCTGGCGCAGGTGCGCGCCGACGCGCTGCGCGCCTATGAAAACCAGGACCTCTCGTTCGACCAGGTGGTGGAAGCCGTGCAGCCGCCGCGCAGCATGAGCCACAGCCCGCTGTTCCAGGTCATGCTGAACCTGCACAACACGCCGAGCTACACGGAACTGGCGATGCCGGGCCTGGTATTCGAAGGCATCGAACAGGTGCAGCACACGTCGCAATATGACCTGATGCTGTCGGTGACCGACGCCGGCCATGAAATCAGCGGCGAAATCCGCTACGCCAGTGCGCTGTTCGACCGCTCCACCATCGAGCGCCTGGCCGCCAGCCTGGAAACCCTGCTGACGGCCATGGCGGCCGACGACAGCGTTACGCTGGGCCGCATCGACTTGCTGGGCATGGAAGAACGCCGCCTGCTGGCCGACTTCTGCGCCAACCCGCAGCCGCGCGACGCGGCCATGCTGCACCAGCTGTTCGAGCGCCATGCCGCCGCCACTCCTGCCGCCACGGCGCTGGTGCTGGGCGACACCTGCCAGGCGTATGGCCAGCTGAATGCGCACGCCAACCGCATCGCGCACCGCCTGCTGGCGCTGGGTGTGCAGCCGCAACAGCGCGTTGCGGTCTGCGCGCAGCGCGGCACGGACCTGGTGGCGGCCATGCTGGGCGTCATGAAAGCCGGCGCGGCCTACCTGCCGCTGGACCCGGCCTACCCGGCCGCGCGCCTGGGCTACATGCTGGCCGACAGCGCGCCGGCCGCCGTGCTGGTCCATCAAGCGCTGGCCGGCGCCGTGGCGGAGGCATTGGCCGCGGCGCAGGGCGCCGATACGACAGGAACGCCGGTCATTGTATCTGCCGGCGCATTGACCGGCACGGCGGCCAACGGCGTAGCCGATGGCCTGGCCGGCGCCACGCCCGGCAATGCCGCCGGCAACCCGGCCACGCCAACCGTAGCGCAGGTGCCGCTGGTACTGCTCGACGGCGAAGCGTCCGGACTGGCCGCCCAGCCGGACCACAATCCCGCCGTGCCCGGCATGGACGACAGCCACGCCGCCTACGTGATCTACACGTCCGGTTCTACCGGCCGTCCCAAGGGCGTGGTCAACCTGCATGGCGGCTTGAGCAACCTGGCGCAGGCGCAGG
>CBIHOX010000207.1:0-8527 GCA_966211685.1 uncultured Pseudoduganella sp. | reverse complement strand
CCGCCGACATCTTCGGCTTCCACCTGGCGTCGCTGGACATGCGCCAGTCGTCCGATGTCCACGAACGCGTGCTGGCCGAACTGTTTGCCCGCGCGGGCGTGGCGGCCGATTACGCCGCCATGGAGGAAGACGAGAAAATCAAGCTGCTGCTGGCCGAACTGGCGCAACCGCGCCTGCTGTATTCGCCGTACATCGATTACACGGAACAGACCAATTCCGAACTGGCCATCCTGTCGGCCGCGCGCGACATCCGCGAGCGCTACGGCGTGCGCGCCATCCGCAACTACATCATTTCGCACACGGAAACCGTGTCGGATTTGCTGGAAGTGCTGGTGCTGCAACAGGAAAGCGGCTTGCTGCGCCGCACGCGCGACGGCGCCGCGCAACTGGACTTGATGGTGATCCCGCTGTTCGAAACCATCCCCGACCTGCAGCGCGCGGCCGGCATCATGGAAAGCCTGCTGGCCATCCCGCTGGTGCGCCAGCTGGTGCGCCAGCAGGGCGAGGAACAGGAAGTCATGCTCGGCTATTCGGATTCCAACAAGGATGGCGGCTTCCTGACCTCGAACTGGGAACTGTACAAGGCCGAAGTGCGGCTGGTCGAGGTGTTTGCCGGGGCCGGCGTGAAGCTGCGCCTGTTCCACGGCCGCGGCGGCACCGTGGGCCGCGGCGGCGGCCCGTCGTATGAAGCGATCCTGGCGCAGCCCAAAGGCACCGTGAACGGCCATATACGCCTGACCGAACAGGGTGAAATCATCGCGTCGAAATTCTCCAACGCGGAAATCGGCCGCCGCAACCTGGAATTGCTGGTGGCGGCCACGCTGGAAGCGAGCCTGCTGCCGGCGCCGGACGACCCCGCGCAAGCGGCGCAACTGGCCGGCTTCGAAGCCGTGATGGCCGACATTTCCGACCGCGCCTACCGCGCCTACCGCGACCTGGTCTATGAAACCCCCGGCTTCACGGATTACTTCTTTGCCGCCACGCCGATCGCGGAAATCGCGGAACTGAACCTCGGTTCGCGTCCCGCGTCGCGCAAGGCCACGCGCCGCATCGAGGATTTGCGCGCGATTCCATGGGGCTTTTCGTGGGGACAGTGCCGCCTGCTGCTGCCGGGCTGGTATGGCTTCGGCAGCGCGATCGGCGGCTGGGTGCGCGACGGCGAGCAGGAGCAGCGGCTGGCGCAACTGCGCGACATGTACCGGCACTGGCCCTTCTTCGCCACCCTGCTGTCGAACATGGACATGGTGCTGGCCAAGACCGACCTGGCGATCGCATCGCGCTATGCGCAACTGGTGCAGGACGAGGAACTGCGCGCCCGCATCTTCAAGCGCATCACGCAGGAACACGCCGATACGCTGGCGTGCCTGCAAGCCATCACGGGCAATACCGACCGCCTGGCCGGCAACCCGCTGCTGGCGCGCTCGATCCAGAACCGCTTCGCCTACCTCGACCCGCTGAACCACCTGCAGGTGGAACTGATCAAGCGCCACCGCTCGGTGGCGCACGAGCCGGGCAAGGTCGATCCGCGCGTCCACCGCGGCATCCACCTGTCGATCAACGGGGTGGCGGCGGGGTTGCGCAATACAGGCTGACGGGCTGACCGACGGGCTGATCGAGGTGCCGATGCCGCTGCGATCGCGGCGGAATCGGCCGCACGCCGCCGTTTGCAGGCCATGGACCGGGAAGCCGGCCCATGGCCGACTCCAGCGTCACCGCGGCGTCAGTGGTGACCGCCCCCCTCCTCGCGGATCGCCTTCACCTGCGCCTCGGTGACCTTGACGGATTGGCCGCCCCAGCCGCCGCGCAGGTAGTTCACGAGGTCCGTGACTTCCCTGTCGGTCAGCTTGCCCGCGAAGCCCGGCATTTCCTGCATCGATTCCTTTTCGCCGAAATGCTGGGCCTTGATGCCGTCCAGCGTGGCGGCAACCAGGTTGTGTGGGTCGGCGTTGCGCACCGACGTGTTGCCCTTCATGGCCACCGCCACGTGCGGCTTGCCGCCGCCGTCCACGCCATGGCAGCCGGCGCACACCGCGACGTAGGTGCGGCGGCCGGCGTCGATGTCGGCGCCCGCCAGCGCGACCGGCTTGAGCGCCTGCGGCGCCAGCGGCTTGTCGCCGAACAGGTAGATGGTCATGGCCTTCAAGTCTTCGGGCTTCATGTGCTGGGTGCTCATGTGCACCACTTCGAACATTTCACCGGTGGCCGAACCCTGCGGCGCCACGCCGGTGGCCAGGAAGGCTTGCATGTCCTGCGGCGTCCAGCCGGCGGCCGACAGGCCGGCCGGCGAGATATCGGTGGCGCCGATGCGCGCCATGCGGTTGCCGGTCAGGGTGCGCGACAAATCCATCTGGCCCAGCGCGCCGCGCGGCGTATGGCATTCCGCGCAATGGCCCAGCGTGTTGGTCAGGTAGCGCCCGCGCTGCCACTCGGCCGAGGAACCGGCCGAGGCGTCGGCCAGTTGATCCTTGAGGAACAGGGCTTTCCAGATCCCCATGCCGAAGCGCATGTTGTACGGGAACTTCAAGTCCGGCTCACGGTTCGGCACGGCGGCCGGCTTCAATTGCATGAAGTAGGCATACAGCGCGTCGGAATCCTCGCGCGTCAGGCCGCGGTACGAAGTGTATGGCATGGCCGGGTACAACTGCTTGCCCGGGGCCTTGCCGTCGTGCAGGGCTTTGTAGAAGTCGTCGCGGCTCCAGGCGCCGATGCCATGTTCCTTGTCCGGCGTGATGTTGGTGCCGTAGAACTTGCCATAGGGGGACGCCAGTTCCACGCCGCCCGCATAGGCGGCGCCCGACGGCGCCGTGTGGCACGCGGCGCAATCGCCGAGCTTGGCCAGGTAGCGGCCGCGTTCCACCATTTCCTTGTTGTTGGCGGCGGGGGCCGCTTTTCCTCCATTATCGCCGCGGGCGGCAGGCGAAGCGCTGACGCCCTCGCCCTTGCCGCCGCAGCCGGACAGCAGCACGGCCGCGGCGATCGACGACAGCGCCAGGTACGCATGCTTCATCATTTGCCCTCCTTCACCAGCCCCGGCGTCGACAGCACGACTTCCTTGACGGCTTCGTAATAGCGCACGTAGCCGGTGCAGCGGCAGATGTGGTGGTTCAGCGCCCTGGTGATGGTGTCTTCCACGTCGGCCCTGGCGATGGGCGCCTTTTTCAGGCGTTCGAGCAGCACGGTGGCCGCCGTCACGAAGCCCGGCGTGCAATAGCCGCACTGGAAGCTGAAGTGTTCCATGAATTTTTGCTGGATCGGGGACACGCCCGTGACTTCGCCTTTCTCATTGCGCTGCGCATGGCCTTCGACCGTGCGGATCTTCTTGCCCTCGAAGTAATGGGCGCCCGTGATGCAGGTGCGCACCTCTTCGCTGGTGCCGTCCGGCTTGTCCACGATGACGGTGCACGCGTGGCACACGCCCTGGCCGCAGCCCAGGCGCGAACCGGTCAGGTCGCAGTACTCGTGCAGGAAGTCCACCATCATCAGGCCCTCCGGGGCCGGGGTCGGGCCGACGGACTTGCCGTTGATATGTAAGGTAATGGGTTTGGTGACGATGCTCATGCCAGCACCTCCTGGATACGTTGCGGGGTTACAGGCAAATCGGTGAACCGGTGGCCGATGGCGTGTGCGATGCCGTTGACGATGGCGCCAACGACGGGAATCATCACGACTTCGGCGATGCCTTTCGGGGGATCGGTGTCCGACAGCGGCGGCAATACCTCGGCGGTCTGCTTCCAGACCGCGACGTCGGTGGCGCGCGGCAGGTGGTAGCGGTTGAAGTTCCACGTGCCGTTGCCGGGGCCGTCCTCGTACAGCGGCAGGTATTCATGCAGGGCGTGGCCGATGCCCATCGCCAGGCCGCCCTGCAACTGGCTCGACACCAGTTGCGGCGACAGCATGTTGCCGCACTCCATGATGGAATGATGGCTGAGCAGCTCGACCTTGCCGCTGCCTTCGCTGACCGCCAGTTCCACCAGGGTGCCGACCGCGCTGTAGTACGTGACCATCGCGCCATTACGCTGCACCGGCGGGATATAGACCTTCTTGCGGTTCAGGACGTGGTAGCCGCCCGGCGTGCTCGCCAGCGCTTTTTTCGACGCGGCGGCGCCGTCGCCGTAGCGCACCGACAGGCCGTCGATCGGCAGCCGCGTGGCGGCGCCGTTGATTTCCCAGTCGGCCTCGGTCCATGCCCAGCGGTTGAAGCCGTGCACCACGGCGCCTGTCACCAGGCCCAGTTCGTGTGCCTTCTTCACCACGGTTTCATACGGCAGCGCTTCCAGGCCGTCGGCCGTCAGCTTGCCGTCGACCCAGCGCGCATCTTCCACGCGGATCGTCACGGAGGCGGCCTGGCCGCCCATGTAGCCGGCGCTCCAGATCGCCATCGCGGCCGGCCACAGGCCGTGCATGAAGATCACGCGCGCCGCTTCACGCGTGGTGTGGGTGTAGTAGAACGCGGAATTGGTGGCCGACGCCGGCGAGCAGTAAGCGTTCGACCAGCGCGGGTTGGCCGACAGCTTGTCCTGCTCGGCCTGGCTCATGATGTACGGGTCGCCGCTGGTCACCACCGGCAAGTCCTGCCATTCCGTCACGGCCGTCAGGATGTCCGAGGCCGGGCGGTGCAGCCACCTGGCCACCGCCACCGCCTGCGAGGTCGACATGCCGGTGCCGATCTCGGTGCCGCTGTGCCACAGGTGGATCCTGCCTTCGGCGTCGATCTCGACGCGGGCGAACGAACTTTCCGCGCCGGTGCCGAAGTCCTTTTGCGTGCAGGCGAAGCCCACGCCATAGCGCTTGCCGGGATGGGCCGCCTCGAATTCGGCTTTCTTTTTCGCGCGGCCGGTCCACAGCGGATGCGCCCTGGCTTTTTCCAGCACTTCGTCGACGCGCACGGCGCCGGCGGGAATCGCGCCCTGGGTATTCTTCATGCCGCTCTTGAGCGCATTTTTCAGGCGGAACTCGATCGGATCGAGCTTCAGCTGTTCTGCGAATTCATCGACCATCATTTCCGTCGCGGCCATGCTTTGCAGGGTGCCATAGCCGCGCGCCGAGCCCGCGTCGACCGCGCGCGAGGCGACGGCCACCGCGGCCAGGTCGTTTTTCGGGAAGTAGTAGATCGATTGCGCCGCCGTCGCCGCCACCATCGCCACCGAGGGCGAGAAGTTGCAGCGCCCGCCGCCATTGGCTTCCAGGTAACCCTGGAACGATTGCATCATGCCAGTCTTGCGGTCCACGCCGATGCGGTATTTCATGCTGAAGGCGTGGCGCTTGATCGAGGTCTGGAACTGTTCGTAGCGGTCGTTGGCCAGGCGCACCGGCTTGCCGTTCGAATACAGCGCCGTCACCAAGCCATAGAACGGGAAGTTGTAGTGATCCTTGGAGCCATAGCCGACCGTGTAGCACGGATGGACGAACAGTTGCTTCACCGGGAATTTCGCGGCCGCCTTCTTCATCATTTCCAGCGCACTGTCGATGACTTCCTGCGGGCCCTGCGTCGCGATCACCAGGTGCAGCGCCTGTTTGTCCGCGTCATACCAGCAGTTGGCGTTGTCCGGCTCCAGCGCGGCCGTGTCGACCGACTGCGTGTTGTAGGTGCGCTCCAGCACCAGCCAGTCGGCCGGCGGGCTGTCCAGCTCGGCCTTGATCCGGTTCGCGTAAAACATGCCCTGCTCGCCCAGCTTGCCGTGTTCCACGCCATCGGGCCACACCGGCTGCTGCTTGCGCATCGCGCTCGGGAATACCGGCGCGTTCTTCAGGCTGGAAAACGCGTCGTCGTCGTGGGACGTGGCGCCGCCCACGCGCACGAAGCGGAACGTGCCCCACGGGTCGCGCTCCAGCGCCGGCACGGCGTCGCCGTATTTCACCACGCCGTCCTGGAATTGCAGCTTGTCCTTGGCAAAACGGTAACGCGCGAAATCGTCGTAGATCAGGATCGCCACCGCGTGGCCGAGGTAATGCGCGCCCTTCCCCTCCGGCAGCAGCATGTCGGCGCCGTAGAAGGCCGGGAAGGCCACGCCGTCGCGTTCCAGGTCGGCCGCGGTCACCACGCGGTCCGGCTTCAATTCATCGCCCAGCAGCGACAGGTCCAGCCCCGCATAGGCGCGGTCGGTGCGCGTGGCGCGCAGGATGAACGCGTGCGACTGCTGTTGCGGCCAGTGCGGCATGTCTTTCGCGCGGATGTCGCGCGCGAACACCTTGGCGCCCGTGACCTTGGCCAGGGCGTCGATACGGACCTTGGCCGTGGCGCTCCTGGGATCCCAGGCCACCGGCGTCAGTATTTTTTCTTCAAACAGGGCGGCAAACGCTTTGCCCCCAAGCGGGGCGACGTAGACCGCCACACCCGCAACCATTCCCGCCTTCAGGAAATTGCGGCGTGAAAGTTCGACCTTCATTGTGAAATACTCCCATTTTCGAAAATGGACTTCATTGCTGTAACAACTACACGGGGATTATTTTTAGACGGGGCGTACCGGCGGGGCTTTAACCATCGTCCGCCCAAACAATTCCTGCTGTCAAGAAAGTCCGGGCGGCACTGTCTCATTGGCGCAGTGTGATGAACAGGTGTCTATATACGTTGTCACTACATATTTCGGGACGCCACTTACCGTGCGAACTGTGCTATGTATACGCATGCCAAAAAGTTAAAAGGGGGTACAATCGTCACCCCATGATGATGATCACCCTCCTACTTTCATTGACCGCATGCGCGGCCCTGGCGCTGTTGTGGCGCCGCGCCGCCCGCGCCGCATTGCAATATTCGCGGCAGCTGGGCCAGGCCCGGCTCGACATGGAAACGCTGCGGCGGGAGCTGGACGCGGCGCGCGCCCGCGCCGCGGAAATCGCGCGCAGCGAAGACCAGTTGCAGCAGATCGTCTCGCTACTGCCGGTGGCGCTGTTCCTGAAGGATCCCGATTCGCGCATCATCATGATGAACGAAGCGTGCGAACAGATTTTCGGCGTGGACTTCGCCAAGCTGTCCGGCACGCGCGGCAGCGCGTATTACCCGCCCGAGCAGATGGAAGCGTTCCTGGCCGCCGACCGCATCGCGTTCGAATCGGGCCAGCTGCGGGTGGAAGAGGAATGGGTATGGCACGCCGGCAGGCAGGAAGACCGCCGCGTGCAGACATACAAGCGGCCGGTGTATGACAGCGCGGGCAAGCCGGCCGTCCTGATCGGCATGTGCATCGACGTGACCGAACGCATGCGCGCCGACATGGCGCTGCAGGATACGCTGCGCCAGCTGCGCAAACTGTCCGACCACAAGGAAACCACGCGCGAAGAGGAACGGCGCCGCCTGGCCCGCTACGCGCACGATGCGCTGGGCCAGAACCTGATGGCGCTCAAGCTCGACGCCGACATGCTGCATGCGCGCACCGCCGACAACCATCCGCGCCTGCACAGCCAGGCCGGCAATGCCTTGACCACGCTGGACGACTCGATCCAGGCAGTGCGCAACCTGATCAATGAACTGCATCCGAGCACGCTGGAACTGGGCCTGCCGGCCGCCGTGGACTGGCTGCTCAAGCAGATGGCGCGCAACAGCGGCGTGCATTGCCAGCTGCACGTCCTCAATGAAGGCGGCCAGGATGCCCTGCCGCCGCGCGAAACCTGGGCCGTGTTCCGCATGATCCAGGTGGCGCTGGCCAATATCGACGCGGCCTCGCGCGCCACGCGCGTCGACGTGACGCTGGACATGGGGCCCGATGCGCTGATGGCGGTAATCGGCGACAACGGCGCGGACCTGGCCAGCAGCGGGGAACCGTTTGGCATGCTGGCGCTGCGCGAGCGCGTCGGCGCCTTCGGCGGCGAGCTGGCGTCCAGCCACATGCCCGGCAAGGGCACCACCGTGACCATCCGCCTGCCCGGAAAAGCACAACGGGAAGCCGCGGCTTCCCGTTTCATGTCCTGCCCGGCCTGATCCGCCGGGCCCGCCGCCCCGGTCAGTTCTGGGTCAGGAAAGTCTTCAGCTTGTCCGAACGCGACGGCTGGCGCAGCTTGCTCATGGCCTTCGCCTCGATCTGGCGGATACGCTCGCGCGTCACGTCGAACTGCTTGCCGACTTCCTCCAGCGTGTGGTCGTTCGACATTTCCACGCCATAGCGCATGCGCAGCACCTTCGCTTCGCGCGGCGTCAGCGAGTCCAGCACTTCCTTGATCACGTTGCGCATCGACGCGTGCATCGCGGCGTCCAGCGGCGCCAGGGTGGTGTTGTCTTCGATGAAATCGCCGAGCTGGGAATCGCCATCCTCGCCCATCGGGGTTTCCATGGAAATCGGCTCCTTGGCGATCTTCATGATTTCGCGGACTTTGTTTTCCGGCATTTCCATCTTGACCGCCAGGGTCGCCAGGTCCGGCTCGCTGCCGGTTTCCTGCATGATCTGGCGCGAGATGCGGTTCATCTTGTTGATGGTCTCGATCATGTGCACCGGCACGCGGATGGTGCGCGCCATGTCCGCGATCGAGCGGGTGATGGCCTGACGGATCCACCACGTCGCGTAGGTCGAGAACTTGTAGCCGCGGCGGTATTCGAACT
>CBIHOX010000206.1:0-8630 GCA_966211685.1 uncultured Pseudoduganella sp. | reverse complement strand
CATGCGCTCGCCTTCGGACAGGCTGCTGTGCAGGGTCGCCAGCATCACGCCGGGGAAGCGCGCGCGGATATTGCCTTCCAGTTGCGGCGTCAGGTTAATTTCCGGCACCAGGATCAGGATTTGCGCTTCCGGCGTGCGTGCCAGCACTTCCGCGCAGGCTTGCAGGTACACTTCGGTCTTGCCGCTGCCCGTCACGCCATACAGCAGCACCGGCTGGTAACCGTCGGCCTGGCCGATGAAATCGGCTGCCGCCTGCTGGCCGGCATTCAACACCGGCATGTTGTGCGGCGTGGGATCGTGGCCATCGGGCAGTTTGGCCAGCTTTTTCAGCGCATTGTCGAGCGGTACGGCCTTCGGCACGCGGATATTCTTCGGCACGCCCGGCAGCGCGACTTCACCGAGCGGACGCTGGTAATAATCGGCGGCAAAGCCGGCCAGCGCCAGCCATTGCCGGGAGACCGGGGCCAGTTGCGTGCGCACGGCCAGCGCATCCTTGAGCTTGTCGGGGGGCACATCGCTGTGGTCGGCGATATCCACAATCAGGCCCATCATTTCGCGGCGCGCAAACGAGACCAGGGCAAATTGGCCGATTTGCGGCCGATCAATGTCCTCGCAGGGCCAGCGATAGTCGAATACCGCGTTGAGCGGGGTATCGAGCGCGATTTTCAGGATGCAATGCGCCATCTTGTCCTTGCCTGTGCCGCATCGGCGTGGCCGCTGACACTATCCACAGATTTTGTGGATAACTTTGTGAACAAACAGATTCTTAATCCCCAGAAAGCGTTCATCACCGTTGGAAATCTCACAAAACCGCCCCGCCAAAAAGCCATTTTTCAGCATAAAATCAATGGCTTGCAAAATGACCGCCTGCAACCACGGCAACTCGGGCAGTTATTCACGCACTGTGCATAACTGAGCCTTGTGGAACGGGTTTTCAGGAGGAAATCAAGGCCTTTTTATGCGATTGTCCACTGCCGCACGCAGGTTTTTGCCCCGCTGCGGCACAGCATCGGGGCCCGGTATTCTACACGGACGGCAAAGCCTATGTTTGTGGAAACGCAATGGCATATGCTCAAGAAATGTGCAAGTAAATATCATGCGCCGCAACATTACTTGATAAATAACTTTAACAAACCGACTAAGTCGCGGTTTACCAAGCTAATTTATCCATTATCCACAGTTTTTGTGGATAACTTTGTGGAGAATGGCCCGATAAGGCCGCTTTAGTTATCCACAGAGGTTTACAGCCCTCACCCGCCCCCTCTGGGAGAGGCACAATAACTCATTAAAAATCAATCAGTTACAACCACGTTTCGAGAGGAAAGAAATACACAGGCAGCGTACCCCGCTGCTGAGAAAATTGTGTATAAGTCGGTTCCGCCGGCAATGCAAAAGGGCGCGTTTCACAGGGAAACGCGCCCTTTTTACGGCAAAACTCAGGCGTTGCGCAGCGACCGGCTATGGTTATGCACAGCGTCCACCATGGCCGCCACGGATTCCGGCGGCGTGAACTGCGATATGCCGTGGCCGAGGTTGAACACGTGGCCGGTATGGTGCGGGCCATATGCATCGAGGGTTTTCACGACTTCGGCGCGGATCTGGTCGGGACTCGCAAACAGGATGGCCGGGTCGAGGTTGCCTTGCAGCGCGACTTTGTCGCCCACCAGCGCACGTACCTTGCCCAGGTTGGCGGTCCAGTCCAGGCCGATCGCATCGGCCCCGATCGCGGCAATTTCCTCGGCCCAGTGGCCGCCGCCCTTGGTGAACACGATGGCCGGGATTTTCACGCCGTCTTTTTCACGCTTCAGCAGCGACACGACTTTTTGCATGTACTGCAGCGAGAAGGCCTGGAAGGCGCCATCGGCCAGCGCACCGCCCCACGAGTCGAACACCATCACGGCTTGCGCGCCGGCGTCGATTTGCGCATTCAAATAGTCGGCCACCGATTGCGCATTGATCTCGAGGATGCGGTGCATCAGGTCCGGGCGGCTGTACAGCATTTTCTTGATGGTGTGAAATTCGCGCGAGCCTTCGCCTTCCACCATGTAGCATGCCAGGGTCCACGGGCTGCCGGAAAAACCGATCAGCGGCACACGGCCATTCAATGCCGTGCGGATTTGCGTGACGGCCTTGAAGACATAGTCGAGCGACCCCAGGTCCGGCGCGCGCAGCGCCAGCACGTCGGCTTCGGTCTTCAGTGGACGGTCGAATTTCGGGCCCTCGCCTTCCACGAAGCGCAAGCCCAGGCCCATTGCATCGGGCACCGTCAGGATGTCGGAAAACAGGATGGCGGCGTCGAGCGGATAGCGGTCGATCGGTTGCAGCGTGACTTCCGTCGCCAGGTCCGGATTGGTGGCCAGGCCCATGAACGAACCGGCCTTGGCGCGCGTGGCGCGGTATTCCGGCAAATAGCGCCCCGCCTGGCGCATCAGCCACACAGGCGTGTAATCGGTCGGCTGGCGCAGCAATGCGCGCAGGAAGGTATCGTTCTTCAGGGGGGCGAATTGTGGCATGGATGGCAATCAGAAGCTCTGTAAAAAAGCTATTATCGCATCCCCCGCCCCCTTTTTTGCGCATGGCGGGACCGTATCTGTATCATTCGCCAGATATTTTCCGGAGCATGAATATGAGTATGCCGAATATGGCGCCCTACGGCGCCTGGCCTTCCCCGATCAGCGCCGCCACCGTGGCGGCCGGCGCCACCCCGCTGTCGCAACTGGCGCTGGGCAGCGGGGGCGACCTGTATTGGGTGGAGGGCCGTCCCGCCGAAGGAGGCCGCGCGACCCTGCTGCGCCGCCGCGGCGCGGACACGGTGGAATTGACGCCCCTGCCGTTCAACGTACGTTCGCGCGTGCATGAATATGGCGGCGGCGCCTATGCCGTGGCCGGCGACACCGTGGTGTTCAGCAACGACGCCGACAAGCGACTGTACCGCAAGATGGGCGACGCGCCTGCCGAACCGTTCACGCAGCCGAACCGCCAGCGCTTTGCCGATTTCGCCCTCGACCTGGCGCGCCAGCGCCTGGTCGCCGTGCGCGAACAGCATCCGCTCGATCCCGCATCGCACGCGCACCCGGACAATACGCTGTGCGCGGTCGGCTTCGATGGCGTGGAAACCGTGCTGGTGCAGGGGAATGACTTTTATTCGTCGCCGCGCCTGTCGCCCGACGGGCGCCAGCTGGCATGGCTGGCGTGGGACCATCCGCGCATGCCGTGGCAGGGCACGGAACTGTGGCTGGCCGCCGTGCACGAAGACGGTTCGCTCGGCACCGCGCTGAAAGTCGCGGGCGGCGCCGACGAAGCCATTTGCCAGCCCGAATGGGCGCCCGACGGCACGCTGTATTTCGTGTCCGACCGCAGCGGCTGGTGGAACCTGTACCGCCACACAGACAGCGTTCCCCACGCCGTGTGCCCGATGGCGGCGGAATTCGGTGCGCCGCACTGGGTATTCGGCAATGCCATGTATGGTTTCACGTCCGCCACGGAAATCGCCGCCACCTATATCGAACAGGGCGTCAGCAAGCTGGCGCGCATCGATACGGTGACCGGCGCGCTGACCGCGATTGCCACGCCGTATGGCGAAATCCGCGAATTGAAGGCGGGCCCCGGCTTTGTCGCGGTGCTGGCCGGCAGCCCGGTGATTCCACTGGAACTGGCGCGCATCGATACCGCCAGCGGCGTGCCGGACGTGCTGGCGCGCTCGATCGGCCAAGCGCCGGACCAGGGGTATTTGTCGGTCCCGCAAAGCATCAGCTACCCCAGCGCGAACGGCCGCACCGCGCACGCGTTTTACTATCCGCCCACCAACAAGGACGTGCAGGCGCCAGCCAACACCAAGCCGCCCGCCATCGTGATCGGCCACGGCGGCCCGACCGGCATGACCGTCAATACGCTGAAGCTGGCCACGCAATACTGGACCAGCCGCGGCTTCGGCGTGCTGGACGTCAATTACGGCGGCAGCACCGGCTTTGGCCGCGCCTACCGCGACCTGTTGCGCGGCCAGTGGGGCGTGGTCGACGTGGAAGATTGCGTGGCCGGCGCGCGCTACCTGGCGCGCCAGGGCTTGGCCGATGAAGACCGCCTGGTCATCCGAGGCAGCAGCGCCGGCGGCCTGACCACGCTGTGCGCGCTGACCTTCCACGACGTGTTCAAGCTGGGCGCCAGCTATTACGGCGTGTCGGACTTGAAGGGGCTGGACCAGGATTCGCACAAGTTCGAATCGCACTACAACGAATACCTGATCGCGCCGGCCGCCGAAGCCGACGCCGTGTATCGCCAGCGCTCGCCGATCCACCACACCGACAAACTCGCGTGTCCGATGATTTTCTTCCAGGGCAAGGACGACATGGTGGTGCCGCCGGCGCAATCGGAAGCCATGGTGGCCGCGCTCAAGGCGCGCGGCATTCCGGTCGCCTATGTGGAACTGGAGGGCGAAGGCCATGGCTTCCGCAAGGCCGAGACCATCATCCGCACGCTGGAAGCCGAACTGTATTTCTACCAGCGCATGTTCGGCCTCGTCCCGCACGGCGCAGGCCAGGCCGCGCCGGTCGAGATCCACAACCTGTAAGAGCCTATGAGCAGCGAACAACAATTGCTGGCCGAATTCGACGCGCTCGGCCCCGAGGAAAAAGCCATCCTGGCGCTGCTGGCGCTGATCGGCGAGGCGACGGGCCGCCAGGCGCTGCTCGACTTGCTGAACAAGGCCGGCGTGCGCGACGGCAAGGGCTTCATGTTCAATGCCGCCTCGCTCGACGAATGCCTGCAGCGGCTCGAGCGGCTGGCCTTCATCAGCGTGATGGCCACGCGCGGCTTCATGTGCAACACCAAGCTGCGCTGGCCTGCCATCCGCGCCGCCATCGGCGCGCACATCCTGCCGGATTTGTGCGCCGCCTATGAAGCGCTGAACCCGATGCGCCAGGGCTGGAACGGCGCGCTCGAGCCGCGCAGCTACCGCCAGGGCGTGGCGCGCCTGCGCATGGCGCTGTTGCGCGGACAGACGCCGCAGCAAGTCATGCCGCTGCTGCAGGCCTGCATGGTGTGCTATGAAGCGGCGCAATTGCATCCGGTGGTCGACATCTTCACGCGGCCGTTCGAGACCGGCATGCTGGTGCTGGTGCACCCGCTGCTGATGGACGACGTGCTGATGCTGCTGGTCCAGCACTGCCAGCGCGAGCCGGCGCTGGCGCCCACCATCCGCGGGTTTGCCGAACGCCATATCCAGCGCAAGATCGCCAAGAATGAATACATCAGCGATGCGCTGCGCCTGGCCATGGCCGAGCACAGCATTTTGTGCGGCGAATTGAAGCAAGCCTTGTCGTACCTGGACGGGCTGGATAACCCGCTGGCGCAATTGTTCACCGCCACCGTGGTGTTCCTGAAGGGCGATACCGACAAGGCGCTGGCCGGCTACGACAATGCGCTGAAGCTGTTGCGCCGCGATTCCGGCAAGCGCAAGCAGCTGTTCCAGGGCATGGCCGGCCACCTGTACGTGCTGGCCATGCTGCGCAGCCTCGATACGCGCATGGCCAAGGCCGCTGAAAGCTACCTGGAACTGGCCGTGCACGCGCAACCGAATCCGGACAGCGCGGTGTACAACCAGCTGAGCATGCTGCGCCAGATCCGCGCCGGCACCATGCAGGCCGACATCGTGCTGACGCGCGCATGGGAAAGCGCGATGCAGCCGCAAATGTTCCAGGCCTTGCTGTATTACTGGCTGTCGCTGCCGCTGGAAAACCGGCGCGAAGCGCTGCACACGCTGGCGCACCAGGCGGAAAGCGCCGGCTACAAGTTCATTGCCGCGCAGGTGGCGTCGGTGCTGGGCCACCTGGGCGACCATGACATGATGACGCATGCGGCCGCGCTGCGTGAAAAAGGCGGCTTTACCGACATGACGTCGTGGTTCGAGCGCCAGGAAGCGTGGCAGCGCCAGCTGGCCGCGCTGATCAATTTGCAGCAGGCCGCGCCGGCCGCCGCGGTCAATGAAACGCGGCTGGTGTGGATGCTGGGCTTCGATCCCGCCATCGGCATCACGGAAATCGAACCGCGCGAACAAAAGCGCGACGCCAAGGGCAACTGGGGCAAGGGCCGCCCGCTGGCGTTGAAGCGCCTGCGCGAAGACAGCGCCGCCATGGAATACCTGACGCCGCAGGATTTGCGCATCAGCAGCACCATTGCGCCGTCGCGCCAGGCGTATTCGTCGGGCCTGCGCTACGACATCGACCACGAGCAGGCCGCGCTGGCGCTGGTGGGCCACCCGCACGTGTACTGGCTCGACGCGCCCGACGCGCGCGTGGAATTGCTGGCCGGCGCGCCGGAATTGCTGATCCGCTCCAGCGGCGGCCAGCTGCAATTGACGTTGCAGCCGCCGGTCACGGACGTCAACGCCAGCGTGGTGGTGGTGAAGGAAACGCCGACCCGCCTGCGCGTGGTGTCGATCGGCGACGAGCACCGCCGCATCGCCTCCATCGTCGGCGACGGCCTGACCGTGCCGCTGCATGCGCAAGAGCAGGTACTGTCGGCCATCAGCGCGGTCTCGTCGCTGGTGACGGTGCAATCGGATATCGGCGGCGGCGACGGGAATGCCGAACAGGTACAGGCCGATCCGCGCCTGCACGTGCTGCTGCTGCCCTACCAGCAAGGCTTGAAGATGCAGATCCAGGTGCGGCCGCTGCCCAATGGCGCCTATTACGCGCCCGGCAGCGGCGCGGAAAGCCTGATCGCGGAAACCGATGGACGGCAGGTGCAGGCGCGGCGCCGCCTGGCCGACGAGCGCGACGCGGAACGCATGCTGGTGGCGCAATGCCCGGTGCTGGCCCAGGCCGAACAGGAACACGGCGAATGGCTGCTGGGCCAGCCCGCGCTGTGCCTGCAATTGCTGGCCGAACTGCAGCAGCAGGACAAGGATCAGGTGGTGGTGGCGTGGCCGGAAGGCGAGAAATTCCGCGTCACGCAGCGCATCGGCGGCAAGCAGTTCCGCCTGCAGATCCGCCGCGAAAAGGACTGGTTCGCCGCCAGCGGCCAGTTGCAGGTCGATGAAAACACGGTGCTGGACTTGCGCGCCGTGCTGGAAATGATGGCGGCCGGCGAAGACCGCTTCATCGCGCTGGGCGACAACCAGTTCCTCGCGCTGACGGAGGAATTGCACCGCCGCCTGCGCGAAGTGCAGGCGATCGGCACCATTAGCGGCGATGGCGTGCGCATCCACCCGCTGGCCACGTTCGCGCTGGAAGAACTGGCGATGGAAGCCGGCGCGGTGGAAGCCGATCCCGCGTGGCGCGAACACTTGCTGCGCATGCAGTCCAGCATGGAATTCGTGCCGCAGGTGCCCAGCACCCTGCAGGCGGAATTGCGCGATTACCAGCGCGAAGGCTATGACTGGCTGGCGCGCCTGGCCCACTGGGGCGTGGGCGCCTGCCTGGCCGACGACATGGGCCTCGGCAAGACCCTGCAGGCGCTGGCGCTGATCCTGTCGCGTGCGCCGAAGGGCCCGACCCTGGTGATCGCGCCCACGTCCGTGTGCCTGAACTGGGTATCGGAAGCGGCGCGCTTCGCGCCGACCCTGAACGTGAAATTGTTCGGCGAAGGGGACCGCGCGGAAACGCTGGCCAATGCCGGCGCGTTCGAGCTGGTGATCGCCAGCTATGGCTTGCTGCAGATGGAAGCGGAGCGCTTCGCCAACGTGCACTGGCACACCATCGTGCTCGACGAGGCGCAAGCCATCAAGAATGGCGCCACCAAGCGCTCGCAGGCCGTGATGGCGCTGCGCGGCGACTTCCGCATGGTGGCCACCGGCACGCCGCTGGAAAACCACCTGGGCGAGTTGTGGAACCTGTTCCGCTTCATCAATCCGGGCCTGCTCGGCACCGCCGACCAGTTTCAATTGCGCTTCGCGGGCCCGATCGAGAAGGCGTCGGACAAGCGCGCGGAACTGGCGGCGCGCACGCGGCTGCGCCGACTCACGCAGCCGTTCATCCTGCGCAGGACAAAGGCACAGGTGCTGTCCGAACTGCCGCCCCGCACGGAGATCGTGCTGCCCGTGCAGCTGTCGGAAGAAGAGATGGCGCTGTACGAATCGCTGCGGCGGGAAGCGCTCGAACGCATCGCCGCGCTCGAGGCACCGCAGTCGCAGAAACAGATCCAGATCCTGGCCGAGATGATGAAGCTGCGCCGCGCGTGCTGCAATCCCGCGCTCGTCGCGCCGGAGAGCGGCATCCGCAGCAGCAAGCTGGAGACGTTCGCGCGCCTCGCCGACGAGCTGCTGGAAAACCGCCACAAGGCGCTCGTGTTCAGCCAGTTCGTCGACCACCTCACCCTGATCCGCAAACACCTCGACGAGCGCGGCATCCGCTACCAGTACCTCGACGGGTCGACGCCCATGCAGGAACGGAAGCGCCGCGTGGACGCGTTCCAGGCGGGCGACGGCGACCTGTTCCTGATCTCGCTGAAGGCGGGCGGCGTCGGCATCAACCTGACGGCGGCCGACTACGTCATCCACATGGACCCGTGGTGGAATCCCGCCGTGGAAGACCAGGCCTCGGACCGCGCCCACCGCATGGGACAATTGCGCCCGGTGACGATCTACCGCCTGGTGGCGCGCCACACGATCGAGGAAGGCATCGTCGACCTGCACC
>CBIHOX010000205.1:0-8820 GCA_966211685.1 uncultured Pseudoduganella sp. | reverse complement strand
CTAAGTATGTAGAACTGTCTGTAGAGTGCTTGCGGACGCGGGTTCGATTCCCGCCGTCTCCACCACCCGATTCAAAAACAAAGGGGGCTGCTTCGGCAGCCCCCTTTGTTTTTGAATCGAACGATGCGGACCGTGGAATCGGTTCCGCGTCCGTCCCCGACGGACGCGGGGCTTTTGCGGGGCCGTCGGCGAGCACCGCTCGCCGCCGCAAAAGCGGCCTCCGCGCTTGCAAGCGCGGTGCCTATTCGATTCGCCCATGCGCAACCTCGCGCAGCGAGGTTGCGCCCGCGATCAGCGGGCAGGCTGGCTCAGCCGCAATACCGCTTTCAACCGCAAAAGCGCCCTCCACACTCCATTACTTCTTCATTGATTGATAAAGCGATTGGGGAATTTTCAAAAGATCGGCTTGATCATTTCGAATTTGTTTAGTTCTGGCGCGATGTGTTCCAATTGATCAGGCATGAATCCAGGAAAAGATACTGCACACCAGGCTGTGCCAATTTCGCACCTAGTCATCTTTTGACATAAGTAATCTTCATTCAATTCCCACTAAGAAAATTTTCACCCATTAGCGCATGAGATTTATACATCTTAACGAAACGATCAGTGAACTCTTCTACCTTTCAACGCCAACAAGCATGCAAGAGTCAGCATGGCTTTGGTGAAATTTTGCAACATCTTAAGATATTATTTAATGGCAATATCTGGCATCACCAGCACCGCCGGCTCTAAACGCTTGCTTATTTTTCTCAGCATTAACATACAGCCTTGACCCCGTCCCATTTATCCAGATCAAACGTCTTTCCTTCAGTCCTGTTATTTTCTCCACCTGCTCCCCTGACCATTAGTTCCCCCACCGCTCGACCACCAAAAAGCTCAACATGCCGTCAATAAGATCAAAATCGGCAGCCCTGTCTCAAATTCAATTATTCATGCCATCATTAAACCCGCCTCGAATGGGGATTTCACATTTGAAGTGCCGGTGCAGTCGCGGGGAAACAACCAGGATCATGCCGAAATATGGGCCAGCTTGAAAGACGAGTCGCCCAAGGAAGAAATTCTGTCTCCCCACATGGGTTGGGCTGACGGTGACAGCGGCCTGGTCGCTTTGCTGCCTGAAAGCAGGACATTAAAAAAGATACGGTCTGAGGTGGTCAGTCTACAACTTCACAGCCCAAGGCCACAAAAAAATGCCAAGGCTACCCATATTGCACTGAGTATTGAACGCCTGTAAAAACTGCCATCACAATGCATGCCATCGAAAATACGGCTGAGTCTTCTTGCACAAAGCGGCCCTGTCCGTCCAAGGGCCGTTCCCACCTTTACCCGGCATTAAATCCTTATTACTCAACAATACGAAGAGAAAACGGCGACCCGGCACGCGGGCACGCCAAACCCGCTGTTTACCTCACTTTCATACCAGTTTTTTGTCTGATCGCGCCAATTTCTAGCTTAAACCGGGCCCATCCCTCCCTCTGCCACCGCTTGCCCCTACAAATAACTGTCCTGATCGAATTAATGCCGCGCTAAAACGATTCGTGCGCTAGGCAATAAACCAATCCCGTATATTTCCCCGCAGGGCAGACATCCTGTCTCCCATATTCCTTATTGAGGAGTTGACCATGGCTCAATCGAAATCCACCGGCACGCAAAACCGGCAATCGGCCAATGAGATGGACAGCAGCGACACGAAAAAATCCACGCAAAAAGACAAAGGCGGCAAATCGTCTGTCAGCCAGTCGAAAACCGGCGCCGATAAAAGTACCAGCAAGAAACAAAGCAAGCGGTGATGCAAAACAGTGCGTCCAGGCATGAATGCATGAACGCACTGTTTCCAATTACCCCTACTGTTCTGTGCGCCACTTTAGTGCGGACAAGACTATGATGTCAGTTCACACACCATAAAGGAGATGATAATGGCTACCGATAAATCGCAAGACCAGTCGCAAAATCCTCAGGTGCAGAAATCGCCAAACCAGCAAAGCCAGCAGAACCAGCAATCGCAAACTCAGCAGCAAAACCAGCAATCGCAAAACCAGCAGCAAAATAAACAGCAGCAGCAAAACAACCGCCTCGATACCACCCAGACCGGCAACCAGCAATCCGGCCAGAACAGTGGCAGCCAATCCGGCGGCATGAGCGATTCCCAGCGCAGCAGCAACCAGCGCGACAATTCCCAAGATCAATCTAATAAACGTTACTAACGGAAATAACCGTTAATTGAACGCAGCCCTGGAAGAATAAAATTTCTTCCGGGGCTTTTTATGCTGTGCGCCGCCTTTCAGGCGGCAGTCCTAGCATAATGATCCAGTCCGAATCAGGAGATGAATCATGACCGCCGACAATAACGGCCGCGGCCGCAAATTTGAACAGACTACGCAATCCGGCCATGGCAGCCTGGCTAGCACCGGTGGCAAATCCGGTAATCCAGCCTCCACGGGCAACCGCCAATCCGATACCCGGACCGACGATTTATTATCGGGCGGTGTTTCCGATACCCAGCGCTCCGGCAGCTTTCAGAAAGACAATAAAGCAGAAGATCTGGAAAAAGGCTTTGAACAGCAACCGGGCAATCGGAAACCGGCTTAAGCCGGACCACGGGCGTTGATCGCTCAACGGTAGTTTTCAAATGACGTCAGCAGGGCACTGGCAACGCTGCCGGCTTGTTGAGTTCGCGTCCTAGTCGCGCAAGTCGCGCAAGCCTTTGCCCAGCCGTTTGCGTAACAGCGTGCGCAAGGTCACGCCATCGCGATAGCCGACCTGCTCCGCGATACGGTCGATGTTGCTGCCCGTGGTTTTCAACAAGTGCACGGCGCGCTCGATCCGCAAGTCTTGCACGTAGCCCACCGGGGTCTTCCCCATCACCTCTTGCAGGCGGCGCGCCAGCGTGCGCTTGCTGGTGGCCAGCGCATCGGCGGCGGCGTCGAGGGAAAATCCCTGCCGCAAGTTTTCCCGCGCCCAGCGGTCGAAGCGCGATACCAGCGGGTCGGCATGGGCCAAGTGGTCGGACAGCACATAGGCCGATTGCGACGGCCGCGCATCGACAATCAGGTAGCGCGCCACCAGTTCCGCCAATTCCGGACTGGATTGGCGGATCAGCCACAGCGCCATGTCCAGGTGGCTCAGCGCCGCCCCTGCCGTGACGAATTGCCCGGAATGCACCACCATGCGCTGCGCATCGAGCCGCACGTGCGGGTAGCGCTGGCGGAACATCGGCGTCAGCCACCACGTGGTGGTGGCTTCCTGGCCGTCGAGCAGGCCGCTTTCCGCCAGCACGAAGGTGCCGATACAGGCCGCGGCAATGCGCACGCCCTGCCCGGCCCAGCCGCGCAATGCTTCCACCGCCGCGCCGATGTCATCGGCCGCCAGTGCGCGCGCCAGCGGTTCCGGCATTTTGTGGCCGATGGCCGGCACGATCACCAGGTCCGGCGTACCGCAGGCGGACAACGGCGCCACCGGCACCCCCATGCCTTGCGAGCTGTGCACGGTGTCGCGCACGCCGGCCAGCATCACCTCGAACGCCGGCGGCGGCGCTTGCTGCAGCGCGGCCAGTTCATTGGCCGTGGTAAATGCGTCCAGGATGGTGGCCAGGCCGGTATCGAACACGCTGTCCAGCGCCAGTACGGCGATCTTCAATGGCAAATCTCCTACCAAAGATGGCAATCCTGCCAGTGTCGCACTGGTGTGGCTGTCTGTAAAGTTCACCTCGTCGCCACTAGCGATGCTTTCCGACCAAATAATCTTACAAGGAGTTTATGATGCTCAAGCATGCCCTGTTCGCCCGTTTCGAAGCCCAGCCCGGCAAAGAAGCCGCCGTCGCGCAATTCCTGGACGCCGGCCTGGCCATGGCCAATCAAGAAGCCGGCACCAAAGTATGGTTTGCCCTGCAATTGTCGGACCGTGAATTCGGCGTGTTCGATGCGTTTGAAACCGAAGAAGCGCGCCAGGCGCATTTGAACGGCCCGATCGCGCAGGCGCTGATGGCGCAGGGGCCGCAATTGTTCACGGCCGCGCCCTCGATCGTGCCGATCCGCGTGCTGGGCTTGAAAAAATAACAAGGATGACCGCCATGTATGAAAAAACACTGGTCGCCGGCTGGGGCGATATGGATTTCAATTCCCATATGCGCAATACCGCGTACCTGGACAAATCCGCCGACGTGCGCATGATGTACTTCGCCGAGTGTGGTTTCCCCATGGCGGAATTCATGCGCCTGAAACTCGGCCCGGTGGTCATGCGCGACGAAGTCGAATACTTCCGCGAATGCCACCTGCTCGATGCGGTCACGGTGACACTGGCCATGGCCGGCCTGTCGGACGACGCCAGCCGCATGATGTTGCGCAACGAATTTTTCCGCAACGGCGTGCTGTGCGCCCGCGTCACGTCGACGGCTGGCTGGTTTGACCTGGCCAACCGCAAATTGACCGTGCCGCCCGACAACCTCGCGCAACCGCTGCGCAACCTCGCGCGCACCGATGATTTCAAGGTCTTGCCGGGCAGCGCCCGATAAATGACGGGTATAGGGCGGGCGCCCTGCGGGAAATTGGCCTTTCAGGCAAAATGTCTGGATTGCCATCAATCATCAACATCGATCCCACCGGAGCCCGCCCATGATTTACGAAATCGCAGAAATCCAGATCAAACCCGACACCCACGCCGCCTTCGAAGCCGCCGTCAAGGAAGCCATCCCACTGTTCAAGCGCGCCAAAGGCTGCGAAGCCATGCGCCTGGAGCGCATCATCGAGCGTCCCGACACCTATCACCTGGTAATCCAGTGGACCACGCTGGAAAACCACACGGTGGATTTCCGCGGCAGCGAGGATTTCCAGGCATGGCGCGGCCTGGTGGGCGGTTTCTTTGTCCAGCCCCCGAAAGTCGAGCACACGGAAACCGTGCTGACCGGCTTCTGACCACCCGCTCGCCGCAACGTTGAACGCCGTGCGCCGGCGCGCGCGCGGCGCGGGCACAATAAGGCCATCCCCGTAATGGAGCAACCACGATGGCCAATACTGTTTACCGCAATTTCATGAGCGTGGACGACGCCAACGCCGCCCGCACCGCCCTGCTGCAAGCCGGATTTCCGCCCGCCGCCGTCCACGTGACGCCGCACCGGGCGCCCGGCGACGACACCACCGTCAGCGCGGTGGACAACATCATGAATTCCCTTACGCCCGACAGCGCCGACCATACCGACGAACGGCGTCCGAAACCCGTGGCCCTGCTGGCCGTGGACGTGCTCGACGATGAACAGCGCGAGCAGGCCGACAGCCTGATGCAGCGCTACAACGCCATCGATGCGTAAGCCCCAGCGCGCAAGCCCTGTCGGATTGGAATCGATGCGTGAGGCGCAGCGTTGCGGCCAGCCGGCGCACGGCCGATGCCTGAGGCGCGGCGTTGTGGCCGGCAGGCCATGATGGTTGCGTGAGCCGCAGCGGCCGAGCCCAGCCGCATGACGATCGATGCCTGAGCCGCAGCGTCCCGGCCTGGCCGGCTCAGGACGCCGTATGTTCGAACACTTGCCGCAGGTAGGCGAGGAACGTCGCATCCTGGCACATGGTCTTGCCGGGCGCATCGGACAACTTCGCCACCGACTGGCCATTGCAGCGCACCAGTTTCATGACGATGTTCAGCGGTTCCAGCCCCATGTCATTGGTGAGGTTGGTGCCGATGCCGAAGCCGGTCACGATGCGGTCGGCAAAATGGCGGTACAGCGCCAGCGCGGTCGGCAAATCCAGGCCGTCGGAAAATACCAGGCGCTTGGTGTGCGCATCGATGCGCAAGGCCGCGTAATGCGCCAGTGCTTTTTCGCCCCACGCCACCGGATCGCCGGAATCGTGGCGCAAGCCGTCGAACAGCTTGGCGAAATACAAATCGAAATCGCGCAGGAACGCATCCATGCCGACCACGTCGGTCAGCGCAATGCCCAGGTCGCCCCGGTATTCCTGCACCCAGTCTTCCAGCGCCGCCTTTTGAAAGTCGCGCAGGCGCACGCCGAACGCCTGGAATGATTGCAGGTATTCGTGCGCCATGGTCCCGATCGGCACCATGCCGATGCGCCGCGCGATGTGCACGTTCGACGTGCCCTTGAAATAGTCGGGCGCCCGCGCCAGCAGCGTGTCCACCACTTCATCCTGCCACGCCGAGGAAAATCGGCGGCGCAAGCCGAAGTCGGAAAACTCGAACGGATGGCGGCGCGCTGGTTCCGCACCGAACGACTGCAGCAGCGCGATCTTGTCGGCCAGCCGGGCGCGTCCCTGCGCCAGCGCGCCGGCCTGGTCGAAACGGCGGAAATACAGTTCATTGACGATATACAGCACGAAGATTTCAAAGCCCATCACGTGCACTTGCGGACCGGCCGCGCGGATCCGCAGCGCGCCGCCTTCCGTGCCGACCGTGATGAACTTGCGCTGGAAGCGGAAGACCGTGAGAAAGTCGATGAAGTCGCTTTTCATGAAGCGCAGGCCGCGCAGGTAAGCCAGTTCCTGTTCGGTGAACGGCAGGCTGCACAGGTGGTCGATCTGTTGGGCGACCTCGGCGGCCAGGTCGGCCAGCGGGAATTGCGGCGAATTGCGGCAAACGAATTCATATTCCGCATGCGCGCCGGGATGGCTGTGCAGCAGCGCCTGCCACATAGTGAACTTGTACAAGTCCGTTTCCAGCAGGCTGCGGACGACAGGGGAAAACTGCGGCATGAAGCGGCTCCGGGACAAAGCCGCATCATACTCCACCGCAACGTCACACTCCGCGCTGCCTCTGTCACCCCTGGGGTCAGGCACCGGGGAGTGACAAAGATGCGATATGTCAAACATGTCACCTCCTGGGGTCAGGCACCGGGGGGTGACAAAGATGCGATATGTCAAACATGTCACTTCCCGGGGTCAGGCACCGGGGAGTCGGGGTCAGGCACCGGGGAGTGACATTGACTGGGGCCGCGGGGTCAGGCGGCGACGAGTTCTTCGATGGCGCTGCGGCTTTTTGCCAGGGTGTCGGCCAGCGCCTGTTCGCCCATGGCCACGCCTTCGGCCTGCACAAATTGCACGTCGGTCATGCCGAGGAAGCCCAGCACGGCGCGCAGGTAACTGGCCAGGTGGTCGAAGGCGGCTGCGGGGCCGGCACTGTAGACGCCGCCGCTGGCGGTGAACACGATGACTTTCTTGCCGGTCAACAAGCCGACCGGGCCGTTTTCGCCATATTTGAACGTCACGCCCGCACGCGCCACGTGGTCGATCCACGCTTTCAGGCCGGAGCTGACGGAAAAGTTGTACATCGGCGCGCCGATCACCACCACGTCGGCGGCCTGCAATTCCGCCACCAGGGTGTCGGAAGTCTTCACCACGTATGCCTGTTCGGCGTTGCGCTGCTCGGCCGGCGTGAAGAAGGCACCCATCATCTGCTCCGTCAAGTGCGGCACCGGATTGGCGGCCAGGTCGCGTTCGACAATGGTGTCCGACGGGTTGGCGGCACGCCATTTGGCAATAAATTCAGCCGACAACTGGCGCGACAGCGAACCGGCACTGCGCACACTGCTATTAATGTAGAGAACGTTTGCCATGATGCTGCTCCTTTCGTTGGGGGATGGGGGTTGGCTTGCTGTGCATCATAGTTCGGGTTTAATATCGATGAAATACAGTTAATTTCTATTAAATCAATCGATTTTTTTGATATGCGTGACCCCGGCCTACCCTCCCTAGAACAATTGCGCGTATTTATTGCCGTGATCGACCACGGCGGCTTTGCCGCCGCCGCGCGCGCCCTGCACCGTACGCAGTCCGTGATCAGCTACACCATTGCCAACCTGGAAGAGCAGCTCAATATCGCACTGCTGGACCGCGGCAAGCGCAAGCCGGAATTGACCGAAGCAGGCAAGGCGCTGCTGGCCGACGCGCGCGCGGTATCGATGAAAGTCGACAGCATGCGCTCGCGCGCCAAGGCCTTGTCGGCCGGGCTGGAAGCCGAAGTGTCGCTGGTGGTGGACGTGATGTTCCCGACCTGCCTGCTGGTGCGCATCCTCAATGCGTTCCAGCAAGAATTTCCCGCCGTGGCCATGCGCCTGCGTACCGAAGCGCTGGGCGCCGTCACGCAACTGGTGCTGGACCGCGTCTGCCACATCGGCATTTGCGGCGGCGTGGTCAGCCCGCCGGACGCCATCGAGCGCCGCGCAGCCGGCGAAGTCACGATGATGCCGGTCTGCGCGCCCTCCCATCCGCTGGCGTCGTATCCGGGCCCAATCCCCGCGTCGGCCCTGCGCGACCACATGCAGCTGGTGTTGACCGACCGCAGCCAGCTGACGGCCGGCCGCGATTACGGCGTCCTGGGGCTGCGCACGTGGCGGCTGGCGGACCTCGGTTCCAAGCATGCGCTGTTGCGTGGCGGCCTGGGCTGGGGCAGCATGCCGCAAGCCATGGTCAGCGACGATCTCGCCAACGGCCGCCTGGTGCAGCTGGACGTGGCCGACGGCAAGGCTTTCCGGTATCCGTTGTACGCCATCAACCGCAACGATGAAGAGCCGGGACCGGCCGGACGCTGGCTGATGCGGCAATTCGTAGAGCTCGACCACAGCCTGCCGCACGACGCGTATTGACGGCGCCGCTTGCGTTTTTTACCGGCCCCAGGTACGCCTGCTCCTACGCGGCGCAGGTACGCAGTCCTATGGCGCCCTGGCGGCGCCGGGCCTACGATGGCCTTACTGTGTCAACAGGAGACTATGATGGCTAAGCAACGGCATAAGAAAACGTCGCGCACCGAGAAAAACATGCAATGGCAAAACACCCAGGGCATGCAGCAGGGCACGGCGTTGAACCAGCAAAGCGCACGCGAAGC
>CBIHOX010000204.1:0-8890 GCA_966211685.1 uncultured Pseudoduganella sp. | reverse complement strand
CGGCCGCGCCGCATCACCATGCGCCGCGCGGCCCGCAGGCGGATGGCTTCCACCGGGGTGGCCGCATCGAGCCAGACCAGGTCGGCGTAACAGCCGGGCGTGAGGCCATAGCCGTCCAGGCCCAGGATGCGGGCCGGGGTTTCCGTCACCGCGGCAAAGCAGGCGCGCATACCGTCCTGCCCCGTCATTTGCGCCACGTGCAAGCCCATATGCGCCACTTCCAGCATGTCGCCCGAGCCCAGGCTGTACCACGGGTCCATCACGCAATCGTGGCCAAACGCCACGTCGACGCCGGCCGCCAGCAATTCCGGCACGCGCGTCATGCCGCGCCGTTTCGGGTACGTGTCGTGGCGGCCTTGCAGTGTGATGTTGATGAGGGGATTGGCAATCGCCGCCACGCCGGCTTCGCGCATCAGCGGCAGCAATTTGCTGACATAGTAGTTGTCCATCGAATGCATCGACGTCAGGTGCGAGCCGGCCACCCGCCCGTGCAGGCCCAGGCGGTGGGTTTCGCTGGCCAGGGTTTCAATGTGGCGCGACAGCGGATCGTCGGATTCGTCGCAATGCATGTCGACCCGCAAGCCCTGCTCCGCGGCGAATTCACACAGGATGCGCACCGATTGGGCGCCGTCGGCCATGGTGCGCTCGAAATGCGGGATGCCGCCCACCACGTCCACGCCCATGGCGATGGCTCGCTTCAAATTGGCCAGCGCGGTCGGGCTGCGCAGCAAGCCATCCTGCGGAAACGCCACCAGTTGCAGGTCAAGATACGGCGCCACTTTGCGCTGGACGTCGAGCAGCGCTTCCACCGCGAGCAGGCGGTCGTCGCATACGTCGACGTGGGTGCGGATGGCCAGCAGGCCGCGCGCGACGGCCCAGTCGCAATAGCGCAGCGCCCGCTCGGCCAGCGCTTCCTGGGTCAGGTGCGGTTTCAGTTCGCCCCACAGCGCAATGCCTTCCAGCAGGGTGCCGGACTGGTTGACACGCGGCAAACCATAGCTGAGCGTGGCGTCCATGTGGAAGTGCGCATCGACGAACGGCGGCGCCACCAGGTCGCCCGCGGCATCGATTTCATGCGCGCCGCGCAGCGCCAGCGCCGGGCCGGTTTCCACGATGCGCTCGCCGCGCACCGCGATATCGATGCCGCGCCGGCCATCGGGCAGGCTGGCGTTGCGTATGACCACATCCACATTCGCTCCGTTTGCCCTGTGTGCCCCGTTTGCGTCGTCCATGCGTCCTCCTGTCGTGATGTTGCCATTGTAAAGGCAGCACTTGAATGCACGGTAAATAGTGTTGCTTTGTTGCAGCGCATGATAGCACCGTGTCCAGGGCAGGCTGCATCACTGGCAGCGCGCCAACGCTTGTATGGTGCAAGCCGCCACGCTGGCGGAAAAAATAACTTTTCAGGGCTGAAAATCGCCGCTAGAATGGTTTATATTGCAGCGCAATATAAACCGTTTCCAGGAGAAGTATTGATGAACGCATTCACCGATCAGTTTTCCGCAGCGACCGCTTCCGCGAAATCGCAAATCGAATCCCAGCTGAACCTTGCCAGCCATTACGCCAGTACCGCCTTTGAAGGCGTACAGCAAGTGATCGCGCTCAATTTCAGCACGACCCGCGCCTCGGTGGAAAAATCGTCTGCCGTGGCCCGGCAATTCCTGGAAGCGCGCGATCCGCGCGACTTCATCGTGCAGGCGCCGGACCTGGAAAACCTGCTGTCGTACAGCCGCGAGCTGTACAACATCACCAGCAAGACCCAGGCCGAACTGCTGCAACTGGTGAAAGACCAGTTCAAGGAAGCCACAGCGACGGCCGCCGCTGTCGCCGCCAAGCCGCTGGCGCTGGCCGCCAAGGTGGCCACCCCGGCTGCAGCCCCGGTCCACAATGAACCGGCCGAAGCCGAAGTGGCCGGCACGCCCGCCGCCGCACCGGCCGCACCGAAGATCGTGAAGCCGGAAGCCAAGGCCGAAGTGAAAGCCGAAGCCAAACCGGAGATCAAGGCGGAAGCCAAAGCCGAAGCCAAGGGCAAGCCTGCCGCGAAACCGCTGGCCGACGCCGTGGCGGAATTGAGCGGCGGCCATGTTGCCGAAGAAAGCAAACCCGTCGCCGCGGTGGTACCGCCGGAATCCACCGAAGCCAAGCCGGTGGTGTTGAAATCGGTTTCGCCGAAGAAGTAAGCGTCGCCATCGGCAGTCGTGCATGGCTGTTGTAGGGCGGATTAGCGGGGACGCCGAGTCTGCGCGGCAGCGTAATCCGCCATTGCATGCAGGTTGGCGCGCTGGCATGGCGGATTACGGCTGCGCCTAATCCGCCCTACAGCGATCTGTGCAAGTTATTCCCCCCGCCCAACCTGCCCCGTCCCGCAGTCGTCCCCCCGGCACCAAATTTCCTCCTGATGTATCCTGTCGGGCTCGACACAGTCCGAGGACAACAATGAGTTTATCGAGGCTACTTGCCGGCTTCGTGCGCCAGCACTGGCCGGCTTATGCCGCCGCGGCCGCCATGCTTACCGGCGTGGCGCTGATCAGTATCTGGATACCCCGCCAGATCGGCGCAATGATTGACGGCCTGGCCGCGCACACGCTCGATGCGCAGGGCTTGATGAAATCGCTGGGCCTGTTGCTGCTGCTGGGCGTCGGCAATTACCTGTTGCGTGCGCGCTGGCGCATGACCTTGTACGCGGCCGCCTACCAGCTGGGCGTGCAATTGCGCACGCGCTTTTACCAGCGGCTGACCCGGCAGGGCCCCGCGTTTTACCAGAACCAGAGCACCGGCGACTTGATGGCGCTGGCCACCAACGACATCGATGCAATAGAAATGACGGCCGGCGAAGCCATGCTGGCCGGGTTCGACGGCGCGCTGACGCTGGTGACGGTGCTGGGCATCATGATGCTGGGCGTGGACTGGCGCCTGGCGTGCGTGGCGCTGCTGCCCTTTCCCCTGATGGCGTGGGCGTTCTGGCACATTTCCAACCACATCCATACGGCCTCGGCCGACTCGCTCAAGCGCTTTGCCGCGCTCAACGGCCATGTGCAGGAAACCCTGTCCGGCGTGCGCACCTTGCGCGCGCTGGGCCTGGAGTCGCGCAGCGCCGCGCAATTCGGCACGCTGGCGGAGCAAGCCCAGAAAGCCAGCCTGTCGGCGCAGGTATGGGAAGCCGCGTACGAACCGGCCGTCGGCCTGACCCTGACCACCGCCACCGGCCTGACCCTGGGCCTGGGCGGCTACCTGGTGTGGCAGGGCGAATTGACCATCGGCGCGCTGACGAGTTTTTCCATGTACCTGGGCCAGCTGATCTGGCCAATGTTTGCCGCCGGCTGGGTGTTGTCGCTGATCGAGCGCGGCCGCGCCGCCTATGCGCGGTTGCAACCGATGCTCGATGCGCCGTTGGCCATTGCCGACCAGGGCAAGGTGGAGCAGGCGCCGCACGGTACGCTGGCGCTGGAGGACGTGACCTATGCTTACCCGGGCCAGGCCGCCGGCGTGCACGCGCTGCACGGCATCAGCCTGCAGCTGCAGCCGGGCCACACATTGGGCCTGGTCGGTCCCACCGGTTCAGGCAAATCCACCTTGCTGCGCGTCCTGCTGCGCCAGCTGACGCCGCAGCACGGCCGCGTGCAGTGGGGCGATCACGCGCTGGCCGATTACACGCTGCGCACGCTGCGCGGCGCGATCAGCTGGGTGCCGCAGGAATCGTTCTTGTTTTCCGCCTCGATTGCCGACAATATCGCGCTGGCCAGGCCGGGCGCCACCCGCGCGGAAATCGAACACGCGGCCACCCTTGCCGCCATCCACGACGATATCCTGCTGTTCCCGCAAGGCTATGAAACCGAAGTGGGCGAAAAAGGCATCACACTGTCCGGCGGCCAGCGCCAGCGCGTGGCGATTGCCCGCGCGCTGCTGGCCAACAATGCGCTGCTGTTGCTGGACGACGCGCTGTCGGCGGTCGACACCGGCACGGAAACCCGCATCCTGGAACACCTGGAAGCGTTGCGCGAGACCGGCCGCCAGACCGGCGCCCAGCGTAGCGCCATCATTGCCAGCCACCGCCTGAGCGCGGTGGTCAATGCCGACGCCATCGTGGTCTTGCGCGATGGCCGCATCACTGAAACCGGCACCCATGCCGAACTGCTTGCACTGGACGGCTGGTATGCCAGCCAGTGGCGCTACCAGCAACTGGAGGCCAGCATTGAAGCATCCTGACCATGTTTCCTCGAGCCGGCAGATGCGCGACGCATTCGGCCTGCTGCGCCACGCGGCCCGCCCCGACCTGAACCGCCTGTACTGGGCGCTGCTGTGGCTGATCGCGGCGGCCTTCCTGGAAGTGCTGGGACCGATCGCGGGCAAGGCGCTGATCGATGAACACTTGTTGCCGCGCCACCTGGACTGGCCGCGCATGTGGCTGCTGTTGGGCGCCGTGCTGGGCACGGGCTGGATCGCCACCGGCTTGCGCTACTGGCAGCTGGTCAGCCTGTCCGGGCTGGCGATGCGCTCCGTGCAGCGCCTGCGCGAACAAGTCTATGGCCACGTGCTGCGCTTGCCGATGGCGTTCTTCGACCGCGCCATCACGGGGCAGCTGGTGTCGCGCGTGACCAACGATACCGAAGCCGTGAAAAACCTGTACGTGCAAGTGCTGTTCGTCATGCTCGACAGTTCCATCGTGCTGGCCGGCACCGTGATTGCCATGGCGTGGCTGGACTGGCGCATGATGCTGATCGTGCTGGCGCTGTTGCCGGCCGTGCTGGGCATCGTATGGCTGTACCAGCGCTGGAGCGCGCCGGCCGTGACGCGTGCGCGCCAGCTGCGCAGTGAAATCAACGGGCAAATGGCGGAATCGATCAGCGGCATGCCGGTGCTGCAAGCCAATAACGCGGAAACCCGCTTTGCCGAGCGCTTTGCGCAAACCAATACCGAGCACTATACGCAGCGCGTGGCGGAAATCCGCGCCAACGCCTGGCTGCTGCGCCCCGCGCTGGACTTGCTGAACGTGATCCTGCTGGCGGCCGTGATCTGGATGTTCGGCCAGCGCGAGATGAGCGCGGCGGAAGTCGGGGTGCTGTATGCATTCATCAGTTACATCGCGCGCGTGATCGAGCCGCTGATCCAGATCACCATGCAGTTCTCGCAATTGCAGCAATCGGTGGTGGCGGCGTCGCGCGTGGCGGCCCTGCTGGATGAACCGCTGTCGCCGGAGCACCAGCCTGGCGCCGCGCAGGACGGCGCGGCTGCCAGCCCAGTCTTGGCGGCAGCCATGGCGCCGCCCCCGGCCGTGGCGATCCGCCACCTGACGTTTGCCTACGCCGAGAACCAGCCGGTGCTGCACGACTTGTCGCTCGACATACCGCAGGGCGGTTTCATCGGCATCGTCGGCCACACCGGCAGCGGCAAGTCCACGTTGCTGTCGCTGCTGCTGCGCTATTACCCGGTCGGCACGGGCAGCATTTGCCTGCACGGCGAAGCGCTGGCGTCGATCCCGAATGCACGCTTCCGCAATGACGTCGGGCTGGTGCCGCAGGAACCGTTCCTGCTGGCCGCCTCGGCGCGCGAGAACATCGACATGGGCCGCGGCTTGCCGATGGCCGAAATCGAAGCGGCGGCGCGCGCCGCGCATGCGGACGGCTTCATCGCGGCGCTGGAACACGGCTATGACACGCCGCTGGGCGAAGGCGGTTCCCGCCTGTCGAGCGGACAAAAGCAATTGATCGCGATTGCCCGCGCGCTGGCCGGCAAGCCGCGCATCCTGCTGCTCGATGAAGCCACCTCGCGCATCGATAGCCAGACCGAACAGATCGTGCAGACCGCCCTGCACGAATTGCGCGGCCAGGTCACCATCATCGCAATTGCGCACCGGTTGTCGACCATCCGCGAAGCCGACCGCATCATCGTGCTCAACCACGGCCGCATCGGCGAATCCGGCCCGCATGACGCGCTGATGCAAATCGACGGCGGGCTGTATCAACGCTTATACCTGTTGCAACAGTTGGCCGCTTGACGACCATGTACAGGCCAAATGTAACTAAAAGACGTTTAAGTTCTTACAAAATTGCTTGATTATCACTGTGGTGGTTTTGCAGAAAATCCCAATTATTTGGATTTCTCGCTTGCAACAAGAATATAATTGTCTAGACACTTTATGCGGCTTCCGCATAAGGACTGACAAAGGACAATGAGTTGGCTGGCTACCGGGATCTGACGTTGACGCGTGGCATGCGGATGCTGGCGGCCGCCTGCGTTTTGTCGCCTGTACTGGCCTGGGGCCAGGGGCCGTCCGTGGTCGACGCCGGCATCGCGGAAATCCGCGACCAGGTACGCTATGTCCCGGAAAAAGCGCTGGTGCAACTGCAAAAAATGGAAAGCGCGGCGCGCGCGGCGCCGCCCGCCACCAAGGCGGAATTCCTGGCCCAGCTCAGCAGCGCCCGCGTCAAGCTGGGACAAAAAGATATCGCACTGCAACTGGCCGAGGAATTGATCGCGTTCGGCCGCGCGCAAGGCAATACCGCCATCGTGGCCAAGGGCATCCTGACCAAGGCGTATGCGCTGTCGGCCATGGCCGATGCGAAAAATGCGCACGAACTGGCGTTCGAGGCGGAAAAGCTGGCCAACCAGACCCAGGATATTCCGCTGCGCGTGCAGGCCACCATCACGTCCGGCCAGTCGTATGCGGAACAGGGCAATTTCCCGGTGGCGCTGTTGAAGCTGCAGACCGCGGTGGAATCGGCGCGCCAGCTGGACGACCTGCTGCCGCTGGCCTCCGCGCTCAATGCGCTGGCCGTGCTGTATGACCAGATGCGGGAATTCGACAAGGGCTGGGCTGTGCTGGAAGAATCCGTGCAGGTGGCGGAAAAGATGAACTCCCCCGGCCGCATCGCCCAGGCGCGCCAGACCGAATACGTGCTGGCCATGGATTCCGAACAGCCGCGCCGCGCGCTGGCCGCGCTGCAATCGGGACTGGAAGTGGCCCGCAAGATGGGCGCCAAGTCGATGATCGCCAACACGCTGGTGAACATGTCCGACAGTTACCTGAAGGAGCGCGATTACCAGCGCGTGCTGCGCTATGGCGCCGAGTCGCTGGAGGTGGCGCGCGAAATCGGCGACGGCTCGGTGGAAGCGATTGCCCTGATCAACATGGGCCAGGCCTACATGGGCCTGGGCAAGGTCGCCGAGGGCAAGAAGAATTTCGAAGCCGGCATGGCGTATTACGAAAAAACCGGCAACAAGCCCGAACTGCAGGGCGTGCTGCTGGAGTATGGCCAGGCGCTCGAGCGCGCCGGCGATTTCCAGGGCGCGATTGCCGCCTACCACCGCGAACGCGACATCACCAGTGCGCTGTTTGAAAAGCAGCGCCAGAAAGCCATCTGGGAATTGCAGGAAAAGTACGAGATGGAAAAGAAGCAGCGCCGCATCGAGCTGCTGAGCCGTGAAAACCAGGTCAAGAGCGCGGAAATCGACAACCGCCGCCTGCAGCAGCGCGTCTGGTGGCTGCTGGCGCTGGTGTTTGCGCTGGCGTCGGCCGTGGTGGGGCTGCTGTACCGCAAGGTGCGCCAGGCCAATGCCCAGCTGGAAGTCAAAAACCTGGAATTGAAGGCGCAAAGTTCGCTCGACCCGCTGACGTCGCTGTACAACCGCCGCCACTTCCAGGAATACATGCGCACGCATAACCACGTGGAGCGCCGCGGCCAGGGCGGCGAAGACATCGTGGGCGCGCTGTTCCTGCTGGACGTCGACCACTTCAAGCACATCAACGATACCTATGGCCACGCGGCCGGCGACGTGGTGCTGAAAATGATCGCGGAAAACCTGCGGGTGGCGCTGCGCGAAACCGACATGATCGTACGCTGGGGCGGCGAGGAATTCCTGGCCTTCCTGCCGGCGATTCCGCGCAACGGGGTCGATGAAGTGGCGCGCCGCATCCTCACCACGATCTCTTCGCAGCAGATCGCCTACCAGAACCACACGTTCAGCGTGAACGTGTCGGTGGGTTTCGCACCGTTCCCGCTGATCCCGGCCGATACCCCGCTGCCATGGGAACGCGCCGTCAACCTGGTGGACATGGCGCTGTACCTGGCCAAGGCCCACGGCCGCAACCGCGCCTATGGCGTGCGCGGCTTCGACAATTTCAAGGACACCTCGATGGAAGCCATCGAACAAGACCTCGAGCGCGCCTGGCGGGCCGGCTACGTGGACTTGTCGGTGGTGCTGGGCGGCACCCCGGACGGCACCCCGCCGGCCGGCGCGCACGGCAGCAATGTAGTGCCACTGAAGCCGGCGTTCAAAGCCGGGAACTGATCCGTCCGATACTGCCTGGACCAGGGCGTAACCAATAAATTGCCGCGTCAACTTGACGGGGTTATTTTTTCAGATTACTGTACTACCCGTACTAGTACAGTGAATATCACACCCATGAGCCGACGCCCTCCCTTGATGTTACAGATCGTCACCGGCGATCCCCGGCCGATCACGCGCCAGATAGGCGATGGCGTGAAACGCCTGGTGGCCAGCGGCGAATTGCTGCCCGGCGACCTGCTGCCCAGCGTGCGCGGACTGGCCCAGCAACTGTCGGTCAACCCGAATACCGTGGCCAAGGCTTATGCCGAGCTAACGGCGGACGGCTGGCTGAATGCGCGCGCGGGCCTGGGCCTGTTCGTGGCGGAACAGCGCCAGCGCCTGTCGGAGGAAGAGCGGCGGCGCCGCCTCGATGAAGCGGTCGACCGCTTCGTCAGCGACGTCATCGGGCTCGATTTTTCCGACCACACGGTCCTTGACCGCATTGCCGCGGAACTGTCCCACTACGCCACCAGGAAAACGCCATGAGCACCCTGAGTACCATCCATACCATGAACACCATGAGCGATTACGCCATCGAGACCGACCGGCTGTGCCTGTACTA
>CBIHOX010000203.1:0-8928 GCA_966211685.1 uncultured Pseudoduganella sp. | reverse complement strand
TTCCCTTCGGCGTGACGCGCCAGACGACGTTGGCCACGTCGTCCACCACCAGCAGTGCGCCCGCCTTGTCCACGGCGACGCCAACCGGCCGGCCACGGGCCTTGCCGTCGGCGCTGAGGAATCCGCTCAAGAAGTCTTGCGGCGGCCCGGATGGCGGGCCGTTGGCGAACGGCACGAACACCACCTTGTAGCCACTGTGGGGCTTGCGGTTCCATGACCCGTGCTGGCCAATGAATGCGCCGCCACGGTAGGTGGCGGGGAACAGGTCCCCGTCGTAAAACGCCAGTCCCAGCGAGGCGGTATGGCCGCCCAGCGCATAGTCGGGCGCGATGGCCCTGGCCACCAGGTCCGGCCGCTGTTCCTTCACGCGGGAGTCGACGTGCTGGCCGAAGTAGCTGTAGGGCCAGCCGTAGAATGCGCCGGCCTTCACGGATGTCAGGTAATCGGGCACCAGGTCGTTGCCCAGTTCATCGCGCTCATTGACCACGGTCCACAGCGCGTTCGACTGCGGCTGCCACGCCATGCCGTTGGCGTTGCGCAGGCCGGTCGCATACAGCGCGGCCTTGTGCGTGGCCAGGTCCAGTTGCCAGATGGCGGCGCGGCCTTCCTCGCGGTCGATGCCGTTTTCCGCCACGTTGCTGTTCGATCCCACCGTGGCGTACAAGGTCTTGCCATCGGGACTGGCAATGATGTTCTTGGTCCAGTGGTGGTTCAGCGTCCCGGCCGGCAAGTCCATGACTTTCACGCCGGGCGCCGTGATCGCGGTCTGGCCGGGCTGGTATGGGAATTTCAAGACCGCGTCGGTATTGGCCACGTATAAGTCATTGCCGACCAGGGCCACCCCGAACGGCGAGTTCAATCCCTGCAGGAACGTGGTGCGCGTTTGCGCCACGCCATTGGCGTCGATGCCGCGCAGCAGGGTAATGCGGTTGGCGCTCGGTGTGACGGCGCCGGCTTTCTTCATTTGCGACTTCATGATGGCGCCCTTGATGCCCTTGCCATCTTCGGGTTTCGGCGGCGCATTGGTTTCCACCACCAGCACGTCGCCATTGGGCAGCACGTGCACCCAGCGCGGATGGTCGAGGTTGCGCGCCAGCGCCCGCACCGTGAATCCGGGCGCGGCCACCGGTGTGTCGCTGTCGCGGAAGCGCTCGACCGGCGCCACGTTCACGGTCGGGATCAGCGTGCGCTGTGGTTCGGGCAGCGCCGGCGACGGGCCGTAGCCGGGGGCATAGCCGGCTCCTGGATTGGCCGTGGCAACCGCCGTGGAACCGGCCGGCGCCGCCGCCGCGCACCAGGACATCGAGGCCAGCAAGACAAACAGCGCGGTTGGCTTCATGTACGGGTCCCCATGTCAGTCGCGTTTGCTTCCCGGTTGCGGTTGCGCCGTGCCCGGCGGTTGCGGTTGTACTTTTTCCACACCGCGCACTCCATGCAGGTCGGTGTCGACCAGGCCGTGTTCGAGGTCGCTGGCGGCCTGGCGGATCACGCTGCGCGGTTGCGGCTCGTGGCCTTCGGGCGATTCATCGCGTTCGTGCGGCAAGCGTTTACCGTCATCCGGCTGGTTTGGCAGGGTGGTATTGACGTGACGATCCTTGGCTTCTGTCACCATGATGAGTCCTCCTGTCTTCACTTGGCGGCCATCATATTCCGGCGTACTGTGCGCAGTCGCGCGTTTGAACTTTTTTGAAACAGTGCAATCCCTGCATGAAGTCAGGTAACATTTCCCGGCTGAAGAATCTGTTCAGGAATACACCCAGGAAGACAATGAAAACCGACGTTGCCCATCACGCGCAGGATGACCATCATGCGGTCCCCGCGATCTGCCCCAATTGCGATACCGCCCTCAGCGGCGGCAATTATTGCCAGAACTGTGGCCAGGAAACCCGGCTGCACGCCGCCAGCTTTGCCGAATTCGCCCATGAATTCATCGGCCACTACGTGGCGCTGGAAGGGCGCCTGTGGGGCACCTTCACGCGGCTGATGTTTCGTCCCGGCCTGCTGACCCTGGAATACATGCGCGGGCGCCGCAAGCGGTACGTGGAACCGCTGCGGCTGTACCTGTCGCTGTCGATCATCTTTTTTGCGATCTTGAAGTTCACCGGCACCGAGCCGGTCAAGCTGGGCGACCAGGCCATCGTCGCGGCCAACCAGAAAGAAGCGGTGCAGGAAGCGAAGAAAGAAGCGGCCGGCGTGCGCGACAGCATCATTGCCAATGGCCGCACCGTCAATGACAAGGGCGAGACGGTCGAGCTGAGCGACACCATCCGCGCGAAATACCCGGGCCTGATGAAGCAGGCCGACCATTTCATGGCGCTGGACGTGGCGGCCCAGCAAAAAGCCTTGTCGGACGGCTTTTTCAAATATGGGCCTTACGCGATGTTCGCGCTGATGCCGCTGTTTGCGCTGTACCTGAAGTTCCTGTACCTGGGCAGCGGCAAGCGCTATGGCGAACACTTGCTGTTCGCGCTGCACACCAGCGCGTTTGCATTCGTGCTGTTCATCGCGATCAACTTCACCGCGAACAGCTTCGTCAAGTTCGTGGAAATCGTATGGCTGGTCGGCTACCTGCCGTGGGCCATGCGCCGCGTGTATGGCGGCAGCCGCGCCGGGACGTTCCTGCGCTGGTCGGTGCTGATGCTGGCGCACGGCTTTTCACTGCTGGCCGCCATGCTCACGGCGTGGGGCGCGGGCATCATGACGGCGCACTGAGCGCCTTACTGGGCGCGCATGTAAAACGCGCGGCGCTGCTTGCTGGAGCAGCGCCGCCGGATCCCGGGGCCGGCCTTGCCGGCCTCTTTCCTATTGGCTCTGTCACCGGTAGTCGTGGAAGTCTCCCGTAGGGCGGATTAGAGGGGACGCCGAGTCCGCAGGCGTAATCCGCCATTGCTTGCGCACCGCACCTGCTTGCGCCAGCGTTATGCACGCATTGGCGGATTACGGCGTCGCCTAATCCGCCCTACAGCGGTCTGTCCAAGCCTTTCCACGATTGCCGGTGACAGAGCCTTTCTATTTGGCGGCCGGCTGCCACAACTCCACCTTGTTGCCGTCCGGGTCCATGAACCAGCCGAAGCGGCCATAGTCGAACGATTGCGGATCGCCCACCAGTTCCGCGCCGCCCTGTTTCACCTGTTCCAGCGCGCCGTCGAGGTCGTCGACCAGCAGGTTGAACATGAAGTCGCGCTTCGAAGGCGCGAAATAGCCGGTGGTATCCTTGAACGGACTGAATACCGTGCAGCCGCCGTCCGGCATCGCGGAGGGGAAAAAGGATGCGTAATCGGATGATTCCGCGGGAAAGCCCAGGTGTTTCTGGTACCACGCCATCAATGCCTGTGGATTACGGGATTTGAAGAAAATACCGCCCACGCCGAGTGCTTTCGCCATCTGTTCCCCCATTGAGTATGCCTGCCGTCGCTTGCAGTCTGTTGCAGCACAAATTATACTGTTTGCATGTACAGTATTTTGTGTACATGGCATAAGGTTGCATTATGGGTTACTCTGCCGGGTGTTGCCAGCCTAGTGTTGCCAGCCAGGTGTTGCCAACGTCGTGTTGTTGCCCCATATCGCTATCCCATAAGACCGAGAGAGTTATGCCAGCTACGCAAGTCCTGTTTAAAACAATCGCCCTGGTGGTGCGCCAGAATACCGCGGGCATTGAAGAGCCGGTGGACCGCTTGCTGAAATTCCTCGGGGATGCCGGCCACCAGGTGGTGTTTGAAGAAGAGACCGCCGCGCACCTGAACATGCCCGGTATTCCGGCGATGACGGCCGCGCAGATCGGCGAGCACGCCAATGCCGCCATCGTCATGGGGGGCGACGGCACCATGCTGGGCATGGCGCGCCGCCTGGCCCCGTTCGACGTGCCGCTGATCGGCATCAACCAGGGCCGCCTGGGCTTCATGACCGATATCCCGCTCGACGGCATGCTGCCGGTGCTGGAACAGATGCTGGCAGGCCATTACCAGGCCGAGCGCCGCACCATGCTGGAAGGGCGCGTGGTGCGCGATGGCCAGGATATCCACGTGGGGCGCGCATTCAATGACGTGGTGGTGTCGCGCGGCGCCGGCGCCGGCATGGCCGAGCTGCGGGTCGATGTCGATGGCCAGTTCATGTACAACCAGCGTTCGGATGGCCTCATCATTGCCACCCCCACCGGTTCCACCGCGTATGCGCTGTCGGCAGGCGGCCCGCTGTTGCACCCAACCCTGGGCGGCATCGTCATGGTGCCGATCGCGCCGCATGCGCTGTCGAACCGGCCCATCGTGTTGCCGGACTCCAGTGAAATCGTGGTGGAAATCATGCGCGGGCGCGACATCACGGTGAACTTCGACATGCAGACCTTTGCCAGCCTGCAAGCGCACGACCGCATCGTGATCCAGCGCTCGCCGCACACCATCACGTTCCTGCATCCGGAAGGATGGAGCTACTACAATACCCTGCGTGAAAAGCTGCACTGGAACGAATACCCGTCAGGCGAAGGCAAACTGGCCTGATCCCATCAACTTCACCCCCGCTGCCCATGCTTCGTACCCTGTCCATCCGCGACTTCGTCATTGTCGATACCATCGAACTGGAATTCTCGTCAGGCTTCACTGTCTTCACAGGGGAAACGGGCGCCGGTAAATCCATCCTGATCGATGCGCTGTCGCTGACGCTGGGCGGGCGGGGCGACGCCAGCATGGTGCGCGAAGGCGCGGCCAAGGCCGACATCACAGCGGACTTCGCGGTGACGGACGCGGCCGCCGAATGGCTGGCCGCCAATGAATTCGCGGCCGACGAAGGCGGCGCGCTGTTGCGCCGCGTGATCGACAATGCCGGCCGTTCCAAGGCCTACATCAATGGCGTGGCCGCCACCGCGGCCCAACTGCGGGAACTGGGCGATTTGCTGGTCGATATCCACGGCCAGCACGCGCACCAGTCGCTGTTGAAAAACGATGCGCAGCGCGCGCTGCTGGACAATTACTCGGCGCTGCACAGCACCCATGGCGAAGGCGCCGTGGCGGCCGAACGCAAGGCCGTCAGCACGGCGTATAAGGCGTGGCGCGCGCTGGCAAAGCAGTTGCAGGAATATGAAACCAACGCGGCCAACCTCGCGTTTGAACGCGAGCGCCTGGAATGGCAGGTATCGGAGCTGGACAAGCTGGCGCCGAAGGCCGATGAGTGGCAGGAAGTGTCGCATGAACACAGCCGCCTGTCGCACGCGGCCAGCCTGATGGAGGGCGCCCAGGAAACCCTGGCCGCGCTGTCGGAATCGGAAGACCACCCGATCGTGTCGCAACTGTCGTCGCTGCAGCTAAAGCTGGGCAAGCTGGCCGCCTACGATGCGGAATTGCAGCCGACCGCGGAACTGATCGAGTCGGCGCGCATCCAGTTGCAGGAAGCCGTGTATGCGCTCAACACTTACCTCGACAAGGTGGAGCTGGACCCGGACCGCTTGCGCCAGGTCGATGCGCGGCTCGAGGCGCTGCATTCGGCGTCGCGCAAGTTCCGCGTCGCGCCGGAAGAGCTGCCGCAGGAACACGCGGCCTTGTCGGCCAAGCTGCGCCAGCTGGCCGACGCGTCCGACCTCGACGGCCTGCGCAAGCAGGAGGAAAAACTCAAGGCCGCCTACCTCGACGCGGCGCGCCGGCTGTCGGCCACCCGCGCGCACGCGGCCCAGGCGCTGGGTGTGGCGGTGACGCAAGCCATGCAGGAATTGAACATGACGGGCGGCTCGTTCTCGATCGCGCTGAACCCTTGCGAACCGACCGCGCATGGCGTGGAACAGGTGGAATTCATGGTGGCCGGCCACGCGGGCGTGGCGCACCGGCCGCTGGCCAAGGTCGCGTCCGGCGGTGAACTGGCCCGTATCTCGCTGGCGATTTCCGTCATCACGTCGCACGCGACGACGGTGCCGACCCTGATCTTCGACGAGGTCGACAGCGGCATCGGCGGCGGCGTGGCCGAAGTGGTGGGGCGCCTGCTCAAGCGCCTGGGCCAGGCGCGCCAGGTGCTGTGCGTGACGCACTTGCCGCAGGTGGCCAGCCAGGCCAACCACCACTTCCAGGTGGCGAAAGGCTTGACCGACGCCGGCAAGACCGCCTCGCGCATCCACGTGCTGGACCACCGCGCCCGCGTGGAGGAAGTGGCGCGCATGCTGGGCGGGCTGGAAATCACGGCCACCACGCGCAAGCACGCGCAGGAATTGCTGGCGCTGTAAGGTGGCGGCATGGGCCGCCGCCTCCGTTGCGGTCCGCGCTGGCATCAACGGTGATATCAACGCCGGTATCGGCGTGGATATGTGGGTGGCCGCGGGAAGCCCGGGCACCCAAGTCCACTTATGAATCTATAATGACAGCCACTCTTCCGTCACCTGCAGATTCATGGCCTTCCAAAAAGAACCCCCTCATACGCACGGCACTGGCGCTTCCAGCGCCGTGGTGCTGGTCAACCTTGGCACGCCGGACCAGCCGACCCGCTCGGCCGTGCGGCGCTATCTCAAGCAATTCCTGTCCGACCCGCGCGTGGTGGAAATTCCGCGCGCGCTGTGGTGGTGCATCCTGCACCTGGTGATCCTGCCGTTCCGCTCGGGCCAGTCGGCAAAAAAATATGCGTCGATCTGGACCGACGAAGGGTCGCCGCTGAAAATCCACACGCAAAAGCAGGCGCTGCTGTTGCGCGGCGCGCTGGGCGAGCGCGGCCACCGCGACGTCACCGTGGCCATGGCCATGCGCTACGGTTCGCCGTCGCTGCCCGACGTGCTGGCGCGCCTGAAAGCCGACGGCTGCAGCCGCATCGTGGTGCTGCCCGCGTATCCGCAATATTCCGGCACCACCACCGGCTCCATCTATGACGCCGTGTTCAGCCACTACAAGACCGTGCGCAACGTGCCGGAATTGCGCCTGGTGCGCGATTACCACGATGACGACGGCTATATCGACGCGTTGAAGAAAACCGTGCTGGCGCATTGGGAAACCCATGGCCGCGGTGAAAAGCTCGTGATGAGCTTCCACGGCGTGCCCAAGCGCACCTTGTTGCTGGGCGACCCGTACCACTGCGAATGCCACAAGACCGCGCGCCTGCTGGCCGCGAAATTGAAATTGAAGGAAGACGATTACATCGTCACGTTCCAGTCGCGCTTTGGCAAGGCCGAGTGGCTGCAACCGTATACCGCGCCGACCGTGCAGGCGCTGGGCAAGCAGGGCGTGCGCCGGATCGATGTGATTTGTCCGGGCTTTACCAGCGATTGCCTGGAAACCCTGGAAGAAATCGCGATGGAAGTGCGGCACGATTTTCTTGCCGCGGGTGGCAAGGAATTCCATTACATCCCCTGCCTGAATGAATCGCCGGCATGGATTGCCGCGCTGGCGGAACTGGCCGAGCACCAGATGATCGGCTGGCCCACCATGATCACCGGGGCCCAGAGCGAGGCCGCGAAAAAAGACCTGGAGAAAGCGCGCGCCGCCGCGCTCAAGCTCGGCGCGGAAAACTGACCTGCAATTATTAGCACTTGCCGCCGGTGAGTGCTAGCCTGCTAAAATAGCACGTTTGCAGGGCCTGCCAGCCTCAGGGAATTAATTCCGTATAGCAGAGCCAGGCAACCACCAGGATGGTGTAGGCAAGGATCGATGCTGTAATAAATGGCAGTTTCATAACGACCTCCTTGTTTTCATCTTAGTGGGCGGTCGCGAAATAACCATCTCTTCATGTGACTGATGTGTAACTTGTTGGTTACATCAGACGCCGCAGGAAGAGTGAGTTCGGGAAAGACCCCTTGAAACGGATGGTTATAGCCCCACTTGGGGCCCGTGCTGCAAGCAGTAATGTCAAACAAACACGATTTGTAGGAGTCTTTTAGATGCAAGATCAGGAAAATCAAGCGGTCCCTAATCCAGAGGTGGACCAGGCGCCGGCCGAATCGACTCCCGCCGAAGCCCCGGCTGCTGCCACCCCATCGCTGGAAGAGCAACTGGCCGCCACCGAAGCGCGACTGGCTGAAATGCATGAAGCCTTCATGCGCGCCAAAGCCGAAGGCGAGAACATCCGCCGCCGTGCGCAGGAAGACGTGGCCAAAGCGCACAAATTCGCTGTTGAAAGCTTTGCGGAAGCCATGCTGCCAGTGAAGGACAGCCTGGAAATGGCGCTGAAAGTCGAAGCACCGACGCTGGAATCCCTCAAGGAGGGCGTCGAGATGACCCTGAAACAGCTGAACTCAGCCTTTGAGCGTAACCGCCTGCTGGAAATCCAGCCGGCACAGGGTGAGAAGCTGGATCCGAACAAACACCAGGCCGTATCGGTCGTTCCGGCTGACCAGGAAGCGAATACCGTCGTGACGGTGTTGCAAAAAGGATACATGATTGCTGACCGCCTGCTGCGTCCCGCCATCGTGACGGCGGCGCAAGCGAAATAAGCAACTGAACATTCTTACTCGCTTGAAATTGCACAGCAATTCCCTATATACGGTCTAACAGAAACTTCGCTTACAAGGAAAACAAATCATGGGCAAAATCATCGGTATCGACCTCGGCACGACCAACTCCTGCGTTTCCATCATGGAAAACGGGCAGCCGAAAGTCATTGAAAACGCGGAAGGCGCGCGTACCACGCCTTCGATCATTGCTTACCAAGAAGACGGTGAAATCCTGGTCGGCGCGCCTGCCAAGCGCCAGGCCGTCACCAACCCGAAAAACACGCTGTTCGCTGTCAAGCGCCTGATCGGCCGCCGCTTCGAAGAAAAAGAAGTGCAGAAGGACATCGCGCTGATGCCGTACGAAATCACCAAGGCCGACAACGGCGATGCATGGGTGAGCGTACGCGACAAGAAACTGGCGCCGCCGCAAATCTCGGCGGAAGTGCTGCGCAAGATGAAGAAAACCGCGGAAGACTACCTGGGTGAAGAAGTCACCGAGGCCGTCATCACCGTGCCGGCATACTTCAACGACTCGCAGC
>CBIHOX010000202.1:0-9264 GCA_966211685.1 uncultured Pseudoduganella sp. | reverse complement strand
GCTTGTGGCTGCGCAGGTTGAAGAACAGCTTGCGCTGGGCCTTGGTGGTGGCCACTTTGACCAGGCGCCAGTTCTTCAGGATGTATTCGTGGATTTCCGCTTTGATCCAGTGCATGGCGTACGACACCAGGCGCACGCCCTGGTCGGGGTCGAAGCGCTTGACGGCTTTCATCAGGCCGATATTGCCTTCCTGGATCAGGTCGGCGTGCGGCAAGCCATAACCGAGGTAACCGCGGGCAATCGACACCACCAGGCGCAGGTGCGACAACACCAGTTCCTGCGCGGCGCCGAGGTCATTGTTTTCCTTGAGGTTGCGGCCCAGGCGCACCTCGTCTTCATGGCTGAGCATAGGCAGGCGGTTGACCGCCGAGATGTAGGCGTCCAGGTTCCCCAGGTTGCCGCTGAACCCGAGGCCGAGTGCATTTTTACTGGCGGGTACCAGAGCAGCAGTTGCGGTCATCGTCGTCATTCTTTCCTCGCTCAAAGCGTATATGTTGGAAGTATCTTGCGCTGTGTCTCTTAAAGCTTACTTAACAGTTGCGTCACATCAAGAGACACGGGGATTGAAGATATATTAGCACTCTCATGAGGTGAGTGCCAATCGCCTGTGGCAATGAAGTTAATAGCACATGCCTATCGTTGCAATGTACACGATGGATTTTGTTAAACCGTAGGAAATTTGCAACGTTTGAGACCAGTCAATGGCCTCAGGATATCGGGGGAGCGTGGAAGAGACTGTGCGAAAACGCACGGAGACAGCCGGGCAGTGGCCGGGCGCGTTGCCCGGCTACTGCCGTGTTTGGCAGGATCAGCTCAACTTGGCCAAATGCCGCTGCACCGACAGCACGGCGCCAGCCAGCCCCAGGCCGGCCGACAGCGCCAGCAGGCCGGCCGCCGGCAAGGCCGACAGCGGCGCCAGCCGGAATTCCGACGCATACAGCCGGGCGAACTCGGCAATTGCAGTATTGAGCGGTCCCAGCATCAGGGCCACGCCGCCCAGCGCCAGCGCGCCCGCGCACAGGCCCAGCAGGCCGCCCGTGTAATAAAACGGCCGGTGGATGAAGCTGTCGGTGGCGCCGATGAGTTTCGAAACCAGGATTTCTTCGCGCTGTGTCAACACTTGCAGGCGGATGGTGTTGAAGACCACGGCCACCACCACGGTGCCCAGGGTGGCCGCCAGCAGCAGCAGGGCAAGTTTCAGGATGTTGATCAATGCCGCCAGCCGCTTGACCCAGGCCGAATCGATCTGCACCGTATCGACACCCGGCAGCAGGCGCATCTGCTCGGCCAGCACGTCGACGTCGAGGCCGGTGGCGGCCGTGCGGAAGGCATCGAGCTTGACGATATAACTGTCCGGCAGCGGGTTGTCGCCCAGGGTGGCCAGCACGTCGGACAGGCCGCTCTTGTCTTTCAGGTTGTCGAGCGCTTTTTCGCGCGGCACGAAGATGATCTTGGCGTCGCGCGCCAGTTCGCGCAGCGGCGTGGCCAGGCCGGCGGCCTGGTCGCGCGGCACGTCCTGTTTGACGAACAGGCTGATTTCCGGATCGACCGACATTTGCTCGGACAGCGGGCGCACGTTGTCCAGCAGGGTCATGCCCATGAACGGCAGCGCCAGGGCAATGGCCACCACCAGGATATTGAACAGGAAACTGCCGGGCGCGCGGCGCACGTGCACCAGCGCCGCGGCCAGCGCAAAGCCGTGTTGGCGGAACCAGTTGGTCATTCGAGGGCTCCCTGGCGCAGGTGGATGACGCGCGCGGCGCCATCGAGCACCACTTCGTCGTGGGTGGAAATCAGGCACGTCACGCCCACCGAGTGGAAGGCGCGCAGCGCATCGAACACGCGTTCCGCGCTGGCGCGGTCCAGGTTGGCGGTCGGTTCGTCGGCCAGGATGATTTGCGGGCGGTTGACGATGGCGCGCGCGATCGACACGCGCTGCTGTTCGCCGCCGGACAGCGCCAGCGGCAGCGAGTTGGCGCGGTCGGCCAGGCCGACCTTGTCCAGCGCCGCGCGGGCGCGCTGTTCGGCCTGGGTACGTGCCGCGCCTGTCACCATCAGCGGCATCATCACGTTGGCCAGGATGGTGCGGTCATTGAGCAGGCGCTGTTCCTGGAAAATCAGCCCGAGGTTACGCCGCAGGAACGGCACGCCGGCCGGCTTCAGGCGGCCGATATCCTGGCCATTGACGATGACGTGGCCGGAACTGGGGCGCTCCATCGCGGCGATCATTTTCAGCAGCGTGGATTTGCCCGCGCCGGACGGGCCGGCCAGGAACACCAGTTCACCCTTGGCGATGGTCAGCGAAACGTCGCGCAGCGCGGTCGCATCGGGCCCATACTGTTTGGTCACATGCTGGAATTCGATCATACGGCTCAACCAAGCAGGGCGTCGACGAATTCCACCGCGTTAAACGGCTGCAAATCCTCGATGCGTTCGCCAATGCCGATGAAATACACCGGCACCGGGCGCGTGCGAGCAATCGCGGCAATCACGCCGCCCTTGGCGGTGCCATCGAGCTTGGTGATGATCAGGCCGGACAGCTGCAGCGCATCGTCGAACGCTTTCACCTGCGCCAGCGCATTCTGGCCAGTGTTGCCGTCGATGACCAGCAGTGTTTCGTGCGGCGCGCCTTCCATGCCCTTGCCGATCACGCGCTTGATCTTCTTGAGTTCTTCCATCAGGTGCAGCTGTGTCGGCAGGCGGCCGGCGGTGTCGATCATGACCACGTCCATACCGCGCGCCTTGGCCGACTGCACCGCGTCGTACGACACGGCGGCCGGGTCGCCGGATTCCTGCGACACCACGGTGACGTTGTTGCGCTGGCCCCAGATCATCAATTGCTCGCGGGCGGCGGCGCGGAACGTGTCGCCGGCGGCCAGCAGCACGGACTGGTTATGCATCTGCATGTGCTTGGCCAGCTTGCCGATGGTGGTGGTCTTGCCGGCGCCGTTGACGCCGGAAATCATCATGACCAGCGGCTGGTGGCGGCCCAGTTCAAATGGTTTTTGCAGCGGCAGCAGCATTTCCACCATCAGCGCCTTGAGCGCCTGCTTGACGGCGGCCGCGTCGAGCAATTTGTCTTCCTTGACCTTGCGCTTGAGCGCGTCCAGCAGGTATTCGGTGGCGTCGATGCCGGCGTCCGACATCAACAGCGCCGCTTCCAGCTCGTCATACAGGTCGTCGTCGATTTTCGCGCCGACGAACAGCAGCGACAGGTTGGCCGAGGTTTTCGACAGGCCGGCTTTCAGGCGCGCCATCCACGATGGCTTGTCCTGTTCCGGCACGGCCAGCGCGCTCGCGTCGATCGGCGGCGGGACGGCCGGCCCGGGCGCCGGGGCGGCGGCAGGATGGGACACCGGCGCTGGCGCGGCGGTCGCGTCCAGCACCACGGGGGAAGCAGCCGGCGCCAGCGGGGCGTCAGTGACTGCGGGTTCGGGCGCGGTCTTTTTCTTGAAGAAGCTGAACATGGGTGTGCGGTAGAGGGCGTCAAGCGGATCCGGCAGGGCGCCGGAAAATCAGCCGGTATTCTACCAGAGCGCTATCGGGCCGCTTCGCCTGCCCGGATGACAATGTGGCAAGACCCCGTGGCCAGACCCGGAAGCCAGACCCGGACGGCGCGCGTCCGGGTCGGCGGTCAGCCCTGGCTGCGTACGCGCAGGCGCCAGTCGGCGATGCCGTTGGCGATTTCCGGCAAATCAAACACGCGCAGGAACGGTGGCGGGCGCTTGCGCAGTACCGCGCAGTGGCCGCCGGCCCAGATTTCCACGGTGGACGGCAGCCGGGCCCGCAATTCCTTCAGGCCATCGAGCGCCTGGCGCGGATTCATCGACGCCGACAGCGACAGGGCGACGATGTCCACGCCCAGCGCATGCGCCGCATCGGCTATGTCCGGCACCGGTGTTTGCGTGCCCAGCGAAATCGCATGCGCGCCTTCGGCGGTGAACAAGGCTTCGGCCATCAGCAGGCCCAGCCCGTGACGCTCTTGCGGCAGCGTGGTCAGCAGGATGCGCGGGCGCGGTGCGCCGTTGTGGCTGGCATTGGCTTGCGGGACTGAAAAAATCGCGCTACGCATCACCATTTGCAGCGATTCGGCAAACAAATGCTCTTCAAATACCGCGAAACGCCCGGAAGCCCATGCATCGCCCACCATCACGGTGAGTGGCGTCACCAGGTCGATCACGAAACTTTTCAAGCCCATCACGAGCAATGCTTGCGACAACTTGCGGCGCAATGCATCCATTTGATGGGATTTGCACAAATCCAGGTACACCTGCAATTCCGGGTGCTGCGGCAGTCGGTTGCGCGATTTGCTGTTGTCGGCAGCCTTTTCCGCCAGCGCCTGCAATTCTTCAGGGCTGTAGCCGATGACCTTGCCGGGACGGAAGCCCAGGTCGATCAGCCTTTTTACCAGGCGCAGTTTGACTACCTGGTCGGTAGGATAGACGCGTTCGCCAAATGGATCCCGCAGCGGTTGCGGAAAATCATAGCGGCGTTCCCAGACGCGCAAAGTCTCTTTGGCGACACCTGTGTCGCGTTCAACATCGCTGATCGTACTGGGGACAGTCAATGGGGCCTCAGTGTTCATGTTCCTTAAAACGGCTGCGGGTTTGCGGGAGCCGTGTACTTGTTTTTGTCGGGGCCATCCCCTTGTGCGAATGCATTCTACTCGCGTTTCGCCAGAGAAAGTGGGGGTGAAAACTGGCGATTTCTTTCGGGAAACCTGCAGTTAAACCCCTTGTCCACGACACAGGGCAGCAGTGCAAGACTATTAGCAAAATTCGATAGAATGCTGCCGCTTTGTGTTGGACAAAAAACTTCAAAAAATATGTAAAAAAACTCGCTGTTGTTTCAACAGTGTGGGCAAGCTCCCGCCTGGGCGGCGGGCGGAGAGCGGGAGGTAACTTAACGATAGGCCGGTTGTGGTCCGCGTCAAGGGTGGAATGCGCATACCCGTATTTCGACCGGTTTCGCGGTCCAAAAAAAACGCACGGTTTTGCTATTGCGGAAAATACTTATTACAAATGAATACAAGCAAAATTAGCAAAATTAATGTATAAATGATGCGTTTTGCTTCAATTTGCAGTTTTAGCCACGCTTTCCCGCTGCTGCGCACAACGAGCAGAACCCATGTGCCACAAGGGCGCACGGGTGCGGGGCTGACACTTGATTGAATGTCAAACGGCCAGTATAGTGCCGCCTCCGAAGCGTTGACGCTTCGGAAAGTCGGCGGTAAGGGCCCATATAAAAGTGAGTGTTGTGTAGCATATCCGCAACAACACACGGCATTCGGGGAATGCTGGCACAGATAAGTAGCGCACGACCGTGCGTTGACAAGGACAGAATTCAGGCCTGCAGCAATGCCGGCTTTAACCATTTTCGCAACACAAACTGAAGGAAACTCGTAATGAAAAAAACTCTGATCTCCCTCGCAGTTCTGGGTGCAGTGAGCGGTGTGGCACACGCTCAATCCAGCGTCACCATCTACGGTATCGTTGATGCCGGCCTGGTGAGCGAGCGCGGTGGCAAGGCAGGTAACGTAACGAAGGTAACCTCTGGTGTTGGTAGCGCTTCCCGCATCGGCTTCCGTGGTACGGAAGACCTGGGCGGTGGCCTGTCCGCAGTATTCACGCTGGAAGGCGGCTTCGCTGCCGACACCGGCGTTGGCGACGCCGCTGGCCTGTTCCAGCGCCAGGCATTCGTTGGCCTGGTATCGAAAGATGCCGGCTCCCTGACCCTGGGCCGCCAGTACTCCCCAATCTACAACGCGCTGTCGCAAGTGGCTGACCCGTTCGCCGCTGGCCTGGCTGGCTCCGCGAAGAACCTGTTCGGTTCGGGCCAGAACGCAGCCGCCACCCCGAACATCCCAGGCGGTAACGTTCGTTACAGCAACGCCATCAACTACAAGTCGGTCAACATGAGCGGCTTCGCTGTTGAGTTGCAGTATGGCGTGGGCGAGCAGACCAGCTCGAACGCCGGCCGTCAGCTGGGCGCTGGCCTGTCGTACGAAAACGGTCCGCTGAACGTGCGCGTGGCTTACAACAACCGTAACAACAACACCGTTGGCGTTGCACCGGTTGGCATCGGCCACAACACCCTGGTTGCCGCCAACTACAACTTCAACGTGGTAAAAGGCTTCGTTGCCTATGAATCCGACCGCGGCGCGCAATCGTCGCCGATTCCAGCGGCCACCGCTTACACCGCCGTTGCAGTTCCTGCATCGAAAGACAGCGACACCCTGCTGGTTGGCCTGACCGCACCAGTCGGCGCCAACGGCACCGTGATCGCTTCGTTTATCCGCAAGGACGACAACGAAGCTGCGAACCGCGACGCGGACCAGTGGGCACTGGGCTACACCTACGCCCTGTCGAAGCGTACCAACACCTACGTTGCGTACGCCAAGATCAAGAACAAGAACGGCGCCAGCTACACCGTTGGCAACAACTCCGAAGCCGGTTCGGGCAACAAAGCCTTCAACCTGGGCATCAAGCACACCTTCTAATCGCTGCACGATAGCGTTGGAAGCCTGAAAACGGCGGCTTGCCTGGCAAGCCGCCGTTTTTGCGTTTCATAGCCAGCATGCTGATTTCATATGAAAACTATTCATAGTCTTGCCGCCATTACCCTGATGGTCTCGTGCGCCGCGATTGCCGGCCCCAAACTGGCCGCCAAATCCGTCAAGTCCACCGCCTCCCAAGGCGCCATGCCGCGCTATGGCATGGCCGTGTATTCCGACCTGTGCATCCACAGGGAAAGCGGCGAATTCGGCGGCCGGCGCGTGACCGTGCAGCGCTTTGCCGAAGTCGATACAGTGATCTATGAATATACCGCGGGCGGCTTGAGCTGGCCGCTGGTGGCCGAGGACGTGCAAATCGGCCCGCGTGGCGACAAGATGATTTTCAGTGTGCAGCTGGAAGGGGAAGAGAAAACGTTCAGCGGCACGTTCGCAGACAATGGCAACACGTTCGTGCTCGATGGCGGCCATTGCGGCCAGGCCGATGCGCCGGCGCGGCTCGCCAAGGTCACTGATTTCGGCCGTAACCCGCCGCCGTGCAAGCCGTGCCCGGCAGCGAAGGCGCCGCCGCACGCACCGCATGACGCCGCGCCGGCCGGGCCGGACGCGCCAAGCGACACGTTGCCGGCGACACCGGCAGCACCGGCGCCAGCGCGCCACCCGGCGCCGGAACGCGACGGCAGGACCGCGTAAGCCCCGCCGGCCCGCCACGGTGGATCGGCGCGGTTACTGCGCGGCCTTGGCAGCCTCGGCCTGCTTGCGGATGGTTTCCAGGGTTGCTCCCGGCGTGATCAGGTTGCCGTCGTAGCGCAGTTCAATCACGAAAGGCAAGTTGTTGCCGCGCGTGTAGGCCAGTGCCTGTTCCAGCGCCGGAGCGAATTGCTCGGTGCGCTCGACCGCCGCGCCCTGGCCGCCATAGGCTTGCGCCAGCGCCGCGAAGTCCGGATTGTGCAATTGCGTCCCGGAGACGCGGCCCGGGTAGTGGCGCTCCTGGTGCATGCGGATGGTGCCGAACATGCCGTTATTGAACACGATGATGATGACGCCGGCGTTGTACTGCACGGCGGTCGCCAGTTCCTGGCCATTCATCAGGTATTCGCCGTCGCCGGCAAAGGTCACCACGGTGCGCGCCGGCGCAATGATCTTGGCCGCCACGCCGGCAGGCACGCTGTAGCCCATGGCGCCACTGGTGGGCGCCAGTTGCGTGCGCATGGCGCCATAGCGGTGGTAACGGTGGGCCCAGGTGGCGTAATTGCCGGCGCCGTTGGTGATGATGGTGTCCGGCGGCGTCAGGCGGTCGATTTCCTGCACCACTTGCCACAGGTTCAATGGCGCATTGTTATCGTTGAAAATCGTGGGCTGCGCCTGCCACGCGGCCAGCTCGGCGCGCGCTTCTTCCACCGTGCCCGCCCATGCGCCGGCATCGACCGGTTCCATGGCCGCCAGCATGGCGGCAGCCTGCGGCATGCCGCTGCCGATCATCAGTTCGGCCTGGTAGACGCTGCCCAGTTCTTCATTGCTGGCGTGGATGTGCACCAGGCGCTGTTTCGGCACCGGCGAGGTCAGCAGCTCATAGCCGCTGGTGGTCATTTCACCGAGGCGCGGGCCGACCACGACCAGCACGTCCGCGTTTTTCACGCGCGCCGCGAGTTTCGGGTTGATGCCGATGCCGACGTCGCCCACGTAATGCGGATGCCGGTTGTCCAGCAAATCCTGGAAGCGGAACGCGCACGCCACCGGCAGGCGGTTGGCTTCGGCAAAACGCGTGATGTCGGCGCACGCCTGGTCGGTCCAGCCGCCGCCGCCCAGCATCACCAGCGGGCGCTTGGCTTCGGCCAGCATGGTACGTAATTGCGCGATTTGCGGCGCCGACGGCGCGCCGTGCACCGGCTGGTAGCGGCCGGTATCGGCCACGGCGGCCCGGGTGGTCAGCATGTCTTCCGGCAGCGCCAGCACCACCGGGCCTGGACGGCCGCTGGTGGCGACCTGGAATGCGCGCGCCATATATTCCGGAATGCGGTCGGCGCGGTCGATTTGCGCCACCCATTTCGCCATTTGCCCATACATGCGGCGGTAATCGACTTCCTGGAACGCTTCGCGGTCCATGAAATCGCTGCCCACCTGGCCGATGAACAGGATCATCGGGGTCGAATCCTGGAACGCCGTGTGTACGCCGATCGACGCGTTGGTGGCGCCCGGGCCGCGGGTCACGAAGCAGATGCCGGGTTTTCCCGTCATTTTGCCGTAGGCATCGGCCATGAACGCGGCGCCGCCTTCCTGGCGGTTGATGATGAAGCGGATGCCGGAATCGTGCAGTGCGTCCAGCACGTCCAGGTAGCTTTCACCGGGCACGCCGAACGCCGTGTCCACGCCATGGATTTTCAGGGCGTCGACCAGGATTTGGCCGCCGCTGCGGGAAGGATGCGTCATGGGTATTGTTCCTTTTTTATAGTGGTTCCAGGCCTTTTAAGCCGGACGCCTCAAGTCAATCCAGGTGCGGGGCTTCCAGGCCGGGCACCTCGAACCAGATCCGATGCGGCATTCTATGCCTGGCGCCGCGCGGCGGCTTTTGAAAGAGCGACATCAAATTTCACAAAACGGGGCGCCGGCGGCCGCGAATTCGCTGCCGGCCGGCGCCTTTGGTACAATATGCCCGGAAGCAAGCCAGACAGTCGCTGGCGGGGGCAGCAATGCCACCGCGGGAGGAAGGTCCGGACTCCACAGAGCGGGGTGACGGTTAACGGCCGTCCGCT
>CBIHOX010000201.1:0-9299 GCA_966211685.1 uncultured Pseudoduganella sp. | reverse complement strand
TGGCTTCGCCGCCGAATTTCTTCGACAGAACGGTTGCGATTGCAGCGGTCAGGGTGGTTTTGCCATGGTCAACGTGACCGATGGTGCCAACGTTCACGTGCGGTTTAGTCCGCTCGAACTTTTCTTTTGCCATTTTAGACTCCTAACAATTTTTAAAATATTGCTGGGCACGCGCCCGACTGTCAGATGTTGGTACTGCCGAAATTGCTGGTACAGCGAATTCTGGTGCCCTTGACGTGGATTGAACACGTGGCCTCTCCCTTACCAAGGGAGTGCTCTACCACTGAGCTACAAGGGCTAATGTTGATGCTGAACGCATCTGGCACTGCAAGAAATCTCTGGAGCGGGTGAAGGGAATCGAACCCTCGTCTTAAGCTTGGAAGGCTTCGGCTCTACCATTGAGCTACACCCGCGAGGTTTCGACTTCACTGCTACTATTCAATTCACCACTTAGTTTCTTGCAAGAAACTTGGTGGAGGGGACTGGATTCGAACCAGTGTACTCTGAGAGAACGGATTTACAGTCCGTCGCCTTTAACCACTCGGCCACCCCTCCGCGGGAACCGCAGAGTATGAAGCAACTTCTTTGACTTGTCAACTCCGCTTACGTTTCAGTTTTCACTTCATTTCGTAAGTGACGATGTTTCGTCTGCTTCGGGGCGAGATTATAAGCACACAATTTTCAAACTGCAAGGGTAATTTTTTAGATTTTTCTCATAATCCTTCCGTACAATAATTTATCTACGACAATGGACGGAGTGACGCAAAGTGGAACGGACTTTTGCCTGGCGCGCTGCCCTGCCTTCCTGCCTGCTCCTGTTGGCGGCCTATATCGTGGCCGGGTCCCTGGGCCTGGCGCTGACGGTGGGTCCCACTTATGCCTCCCCGCTCTTCCCGTCGGCCGGTATCGCACTGGCGGCCGTCTATACATTCGGTCCACGCCTGTTGCCGGCCGTCGCCGCCGGGGCCGTGGTGGTCAACTTGCTGCCCATCGGAAACGGGGTCAGCGTCGACACGGCGCAGGCCCTGGCCGCGCTGGCGGCCGGCGCAGGCGCCGTGCTGCAAGCGTGGATCGCCATGCTGGCCCTGCGCCGCACCATCCAGCCGGCCATTGGCGCCGGCCGCCATGTGCTGACCTTCATGCTGGCCACGCCGGTGCTGGCGACCATCAGCAGCACGGTATCGATCACGGGCGCCGTCCTGCTGGGCAAGGTCAGCGAAGCCGACCTTGCCATCAACTGGTTCACCTGGTGGCTGGGCGACACCATCGGCATCCTGCTGGCGGCGCCGCTGACGTGGATCGCGATCGGCCAGCCGCGTGTGCTGTGGCGCCGGCGCCGGCTGCTGGTAGGCTTGCCGCTGCTGCTGTCGACCGCGGTGTTCATTGCGATCTATTTCCAGGCCGAGCATTGGGAAAATGCGCAACAGATGCAGACGTTCCGCCTCAAGGCGCAACAGGCCGGCGATTTGCTGCAAGCCCAGTTTTCAGAACACGAACGCTTCCTGCACGCGATGTCGCGCGCCCTGGGCGATCCGCGCCGCAGCCTGGCGGCCGACGATTTTTCCGCGCTGGCGTCCGGCTACCTCGATAAGCGGCCGGAACTGTTGTCGATGAGCTGGCTGATCCCCGTGCGGCGCGCCGAGCGCGACGCCTTCGAACAGTGGGGCAAGGAACAGTTGGGGCCGGCATTTGAAATCCGCGAAGTGGGCGGCGCGCGCCACTTGCAGCGCGCCGGCGAGCGCGACCTGTACATGGTGCCGACCTTTATCGAGCCGGCCCGCAACCGCATGTATGCCGGCATCGACCTGCTCAGCGACCCGCCGCGCGCCGACGCCGTGATCCAGGCCCTGCGCACCGGCCAGCCGGCCGCCAGCGTCCCGCTGAGCCTGCTGTACAAGGAGGGCGCCCGCGCCATGCTGCTGTTGCAGGCGGTACACCCGGCCGGCGGTGGCGAATCGCCCGGCATGCTGTTGATCGCTATCCAGATCGAGCCCTATGTGCAGCGCATGCTGCAGCACGTGAATTTCCCGTCGCTGCTGGTGCGCCTGGAAGACATCACCGGCGGCAGCGGCGCCCCGCTGCTGGACCAGCTGCACCGTCCGGCCCGCGGTGGCGACGTGCAGCGCATCATCAACTTTGGCGGCCGCCAATACCTGCTGGTGCTGGCGCCCACCGCCGCCTATGCCGCTGCGCAACGCGGCTGGCAAAGCTGGACCGTGTTGACCTGCGGCCTGCTGTTGACGGCGCTGCTGGGCGGCATGATGCTGCTGATTTCCGGCGAGCGCGCGCAAATCCAGGCCCAGGTCAAGGACAGCACGGCGCGCCTGCGCGAACGCGAAGCACGCCTGCAGGCCATCCTCGACAAGGCGGCCGACGCCATCCTCACCATCACCCCGGACGGCACGCTGCTGTCGGCCAATGGCGCGGCCGGGCGCCTGTTCGGCTATCCGCCCGAACACATGGCCGGCTTGCCGCTGGCCGCCCTGCTGCCGCCGTGCGACGAGCAGGCGCCGGCCGCCCTGCTGCGCGCGATTGCCGGCGGCGACAGCCATGAACACGAAGCGCAGGGCTACCGCAGCGACGGTTCCGATTTTCCACTGGCCATTTCCGTCAGCGAAGTGGAACTGCCGGACGAACACTTGTTCGTGGCCATCCTGCACGACTTGACGGAACAGCGCCGCGCCCAGGAACACATCCACCGGCTCGCGCACAACGACCCGCTGACCGGGCTGGACAACCGGCTTTCGCTGAACATGCGGCTGGACCAGCTGCTGGCGCGCGCCCGCCGCACCCAGGGCGCCGCGGCCGTGATGTTCATCGACCTCGACCACTTCAAGAAAATCAACGACACGCACGGCCACCAGACCGGCGACCTGCTGCTGCAGGCCGTGGCCAACCGCCTGCGCGACATGCTGCGCGAAGTCGACACCATTGCCCGGCTGGGCGGCGACGAATTCATCATCGTCACCGATTGCGACATCACGCCGGAAGCGGCCTCCATCGTGGCGCTGCGCATCGTCGATGCGCTGGCGGCGCCGTTCGTGCTGGCCGGTAAAACCGTGCACACCGGCACCAGCGTGGGCGTGGCCATGTATCCGGCCGACGGCGAAGACAGCGCCACCCTGCTGCGCCACGCGGACACCGCCATGTACGCCGCCAAGAGCCACGGGCGCGGCAATTTCCAGTTCTTTTCCAGCGCCATGAACCGCGCCACGCACGAGCGCCTGCTGCTGGAGGGCCGCCTGTCGCAGGCGCTGGAGCGCGAGGAATTCGAACTGTACCTGCAGCCGCAAGTGGCGATCGACAGCGGCCGCATCCTGGGCGCCGAAGCGCTGTTGCGCTGGCATCACCCGGAACTCGGGATGATCAGTCCTGACCGCTTTATCCCCATTGCGGAAGAATCCGGGCTCATCCTGCCGCTCGGCGACTGGGTCTTGCGCCGCGGCGCGCAATTGCTGGCCGGCTGGCGCGAACGCGGCCTGGGGCACCTGCGCCTGGCCATCAATTTGTCGGCGCGCCAGTGCCGCGGTTCCAGCCTGCTGCCGCTGCTGGACAGGCTGCTGGCCGACCATGGCATCGCCCCCGCGCTGCTGGAACTGGAAATCACGGAATCGGCCGCCATGCAGGATCCGGAAAGCAGCCGCGTGCTGCTGCGTGAATTGCGCGCGCGCGGCATCAAGGTGGCCATCGATGACTTCGGCACCGGCTATTCGTCGCTGAGCTACCTGAAAGTGTTCGAACTGGACCGTCTGAAGATCGACCGCAGCTTCGTCAAGGATATCGAGACCGACCCCAACGATGCCGTCATCGTCAGCGCCACCATTGCGCTGGCCCATTCGCTGGGACTGGAAGTCATTGCCGAGGGCGTGGAAACCGAAGCGCAGCGCGCTTTCCTGTCCAGCAAGGGATGCGAAACCGCTCAAGGCTACCTGTTCGCCAAGCCTATGCCGGCCGAACAGTTCGAAACCTTGGCGGCCGGCGTGGCGGCCTGACGGCGGATCAACGCGGCGCTGGCGCAACGCGGCGGCGGCCCAACGGGAACGGCGCAGGGCTCGGCGGCGGAGCAACGTGATTGGCGGCGCGGCCGGCGGCTCACGCCGGCGTCAGCGCGACGATCAGCTGGCTCTTCAGGGCACGGATCAGCGACGCCTCGTCGGCCGGCACGCCTTCCGGCGCGGCCGCGGCGCGGTCCGCGTAAAACAGGCCCAGCTGCTGTCCCTGCACCACCAGCGGCAGCACGATGAAGCTGCGCGCATCGGGCAGCAGGGTGCGGTGCCACGGCGGCAGCAATTCGCGGATGCGCGGCGTGGCGGCGTCGGCAATCATCAAGTCCGCATCGTTTTGCATGGCCAGGTGGAACAGGTCGGCGCCGGCCAGCGGGAACGTAAAGCCGGCCATGCGCTGCGCATGGTTGTCGCCAAACGCAATGCGCGCCCGGTACTGGCCGACCCGCATGTCGCGCAGGCAGACCGTGGCGAACCGGAAGCCCATGCTGCGGTACAGGGTTTCCAGCACGGCCTGGATCAATTCATTCAAACGGCTGTGCCCGGCTGCACGCATTTGCGCCACTTCCTGCACGCCGGCCAGCAATTGTTCGCGCGCATTGCGCGGCTTGCCGCTCGGATGCGTGCCGGACGGCGCTTCACCGCTCTGGTCCATGGTCGCCATCAGCAGCACGTCCGGCAAGGCGCTGGCGCCGGCATCGCCGGCCTGGGCGCCCGGCCGTAGTTGCATCGAGTCGAGCAAGTCATTCATGCCGCTGCGCACATTGGCCAACAGCACCGCCAGCTGTTCGCGGTCCAGCCCCAGGGCCACGCCATAACGGTCGAGCAGCGCCTGCAGCACGCCATGCGCCGGGCCCCCTTTGCGCGCCAGGATACGCGCCACGTCCATGCTGAACGACACCACCACGCGCAGCCATTCGGCCTTGCTTTGCGGCGCCTTCACCACGCCGGGCGGCAGCGGCGTGATCGAGCGCGCGATCGGGTCGGGAATTTTCCATTCATTGAGGATGGCTGCCGACAGCGTGTCGTAACTGCTGCCCAACACGGATTGCGATGCCTGGTTGACGGTGTGCGTGCCGGCCGCCACCAGGGCGGCGATGTCGCGGTAGCGTTCATGCTGGTGGGCCGCCACCAGCAGCGGCCCGATATTGCGGAACAGCGCGCCGATCGATGCTTCTTCCGTGCCCTGGTACGCGCCGCTGCGCGCCATTTCCCGCCCCACCAGGCTGGCGCACAGCGCGGCTTCCAGTTCGGTGCGCACGCTTTGTTCCTGGTTGGAGTTGATCAGGGTATCGACCAGCATCATGGCCAGCGCCGACGCCTTCACGTTGTTGAAACCCAGCAAGGAAATCGCGCGCGACACCGTGGTGACGGGCGTCCCGGCCTTGGTGCGGTATTGCGGCGTATTAGCCAGGCGCAGCACTTTTTGCGTCAGGCCTGCGTCCGACAAGACGTAATACGCCAGGTCGTGCGTACCGCCATCGTCGGAATCGATCAGTTGCACCACGCGCGCCACCGACACGCCCAGCGCAAACACATTGTCATCGCCGCACAGCTTTTTCAGCAGCGGTCCACGCACCGGCCGGGCGGGCTGATCCGGAGGTCGAAAGGCGATGTTCATGAAGTCTCCCGCAAGCGCGGCGCGCTTGACTGTCTACGTGCAAGTATATGCCTGCGGTACAGGAAGGAAACAGAATTAGGTGGGAATTGGAGAGAATTATGCCTGTGGCGGTGCAGGGCCGCCACAGGGTGTCAAAGTGAACATGTCAGACAGTTATGCCTCGTCGCCGTTCGGCGCCGACGGTTGCTGGCCCAGTTGCGGGTCGCGCTCGATGACGTCGAGCAGCGCCTGTACCACCTCGGGATCGAACTGCGCGCCGGCGCGCGCCTTGATGTAGGTCATCACTTCCGGATACGGCCACGGTTCCTTGTACGGCCGCTCATGCAGCAGCGAATCGAACACGTCCACCACCGCCACGATGCGGGCGGAAATCGGGATTTGCCGGCCTTTCAAGCCGTTCGGGTAGCCGTTGCCGTCGAAGTGTTCATGGTGGCCGCCGGCGATTTCCGCGCCATAGGTCAGGTAACTGACGCCATCGACCATATTGGCGGCGCGTTCAAGGATGGTGCGGCCGACGCCGGCATGGTCTTGCATCTGCGCGCGCTCGTCCGGCGTATGGGCGCCCGGCTTGAGCAGGATATGGTCCGGCGTGGCGACCTTGCCCACGTCGTGCAGGATGCTGGCCAGGCCGATCATGTCGATCAGCTGCGGCGTCACTTCGTCGTCATAGACGCCCTTTTCCTTGAGCCGCGCGGCAATCGCCGACGACAGCGCCTGGACGCGGCGCACGTGGCCGCCGGTGCCGCGGTCGCGGAACTCGGCCAGGTCGGCCAGCGCCACCACGGTGGCTTCCTGCGCCTTGCGCAACTGGCCAAAGATGTACAGGTTGTCAAAGGCCGCCGCGATGCGCTGGCAAAACACTTCGAGCAAGTCGCGCTGGATTTGCGCCAGCGGCCACGGCGGCGTGACGGAAATCGCCACTTCGCGGTTTTCCTGCGTATGGATGAACAGGACGTTGGCCGGATGGTCGAACTGGCTTTTTTTCTCGGTAAACGCTTTCGCGATGGTCGGCCACAGCGGGTGGTTCGACGGCATCTGTTCATTTTCCGCCAGCGGCGCGTAGCCGCCGGTGGCCGCCACCACGGTGGCAGGCCCGGTATCGCCCTGCATCAGGCACAGCACGCCGTCGGCGCCGACATCGAGGATGGCCGACACCTGGTTCAGGACACCGGACGCGAATTCGCGCAGCGAATGGATCTGGTACAGGTTGGTGGCGCCGGCCAGGATCTTGCCGAGGCCGATGCGCGAGCGTTCCAGCATGTTCAGGCTTTCATACGCGCGCAGCGCGGAGATCACCGTGGTGAACAGCTTTTGCGTGGTCAGTTCGGTCTTGGCCTTGTAGTCATTGATGTCGTATTCGATGATGACGCGCTGTTCCGGCGCCTGGCCCGGCTGGCCGGTGCGCAGCACCACGCGCACGATCGAGTTGTGCAATTCCTCACGGATGCGGCGCGCCAGCAGCAGGCCGGCATCGTCGGTTTCCATGACAACATCGAGCAAGACCAGCGCAATGTCCGGCGTATCGCGCAGGATCTCATACGCTTCGCGGCCCGAGTGGGCGGAAAACAGTTCGAGTTCGCGGCCCTTGAAGCTGACATTGCGCAGCGCCAGCCGGGTCACGGCGTGGACGTCGACGTCGTCGTCGACGATCAGGACGCGCCACAGGCGCTGGTCGGGAGAAGACTGGCCGGAAGCTGGCGTCTCTTCTTCATCCTCGTCGAGCAGCCAGTTGTCATCCGCGGCATTTGATTCGGTCATACAGTCTCCCAGGTCGCACCGGCCGGATTGCGGCGGTGCGGTTTGCGCTCGAGGCGGCGCTCACATCATAGTAGTCTCTAGTTCCCAGCATAATCAGAATTTAACACCATGACAACCCCTAGGCCCGCTGCCGCCGCATCCTGGCAACATCCTGCAAAAAGCCTCAAAACCCGCTACTCTGTCGGTCTGGGGCGGCGCTGCCGCACGTCCACTTTCGTTACAAGGATGACATTATGCAAGTTCCCACCACAGCCAATCCCGACAGTGAAATTGCGGGGCGCGAATTCCTCGCCTTCAAGCTGGGCAAGGAAGAATACGGGATCGATATCCTGAAGGTGCAGGAAATCCGCGGTTATGAAGCGGTGACCCGCATTGCCAGCGCACCGGAATTCATCAAGGGCGTGATCAACCTGCGCGGCATCGTGATCCCGGTAGTGGACATGCGCATCAAGTTTCACCTGGGCGAAGCCGTGTATGACCAGTTTACGGTGGTCATCATCCTGAACATCAATGGCCGCGTGGTGGGCATGGTGGTCGACGCGGTGTCGGACGTGACGACGCTGACGCAGGACCAGGTCAAGCCGCCGCCGGAAATGGGCACGGCGTTTTCCACCGAATACATCATCGGCCTGGGCACCATCGATGAGCGCATGCTGATCCTGGTCGACATCGACCGCCTGATGACCAGCCCGGAAATGGGCTTGACCGATCCCAGCGCCGCCTGAGCGCCCAGACAACCGCCAAGACATCCATGAATTTGTCCCGCTATAACATCCGTACCCGCCTGACGGCCGCCTTCGGCATCATGGTCGCCCTGCTGGTGATCGTCATCGGCGTCGCCTTTGCCCGCTTCACGGCGATCGACCGCGACAACCGCCACATGCGCGACTTCGACTTCGTCAGCGCGCGCGCCGCCAATACCGTCGATGCCCTGGCCCGTGAAAACGCGGGCCGCACGCTGGCCCTGTTCATCCTGCCGGACAAGGCCCAGCGCGGCCAGTTCTACGGCATCATCGACGCCAACAAGAAAACCATCGAAACCGCGCTGGCGTCCATGGAAAAAACCGCCGACACGCCCTCGGACAAGGAGGGCCTGGCCAGGATCCGCGGCGCGCTGGCCACCTACACCGCGGCGTACATCAAGGTGGCCGAACTGGTGGAAGAAGACCGCAAGGATGACGCGGCCAAGCAAATGAACAGCGAAGCATTCCCGGCGCTGAACACGCTGCTGGAAGCCACCAAGGGCATGGCGCAGACGCAGATCGCCGACATCGACACGGCCAGCGCCAACAATGAACGCGACATTGCCTTCTCGCGCGGCCTGATGATCGCCATCGGCGTTGCCGGCCTGGCGCTGACGGCGCTGCTGTCGGTGCTGATCACCCGCTCGATCACCGGGCCGCTGGACAAGGCGGTCGGCGTGGCGCGCAACGTGGCCGACGGCGACTTGACGGCATCGATCGCGGTCGACGCCAACGACCGCACGGAAACCGGGCAATTGTTGCTGGCGCTGCGCCATATGAATGAAAGCCTGTCGATGACGGTATCGGGCGTGCGCGCCAGCTCGGCCATGATTTCACGCGCCTCCAGTGAAATCGCCAGCGGCAACATGGACTTGTCCGGCCGCACGGAATCGCAGGCCAGCTCGCTGGAAGAAACCGCCAGTTCGATGGAAGAGTTGACGTCGACCGTCAAGCAAAACGCCGACAACGCGCGCCAGGCCAACCAGCTGGCGATTTCCGCCTCGTCCGTGGCGCAGCGCGGCGGCCAAGTGGTGTCGCAGGTGGTCGATACGATGGGTTCGATCAAGGAAAGTTCGGGCCGCATCGTCGACATCATCGGCGTGATCGACAGCATCGCATTCCAGACCAATATCCTGGCGCTGAACGCGGCGGTGGAAGCGGCCCGCGCGGGCG
>CBIHOX010000200.1:0-9473 GCA_966211685.1 uncultured Pseudoduganella sp. | reverse complement strand
GACATCGACAGCGCCAGGCCGGCCAGCAGCGCCTCGATCCAGCCGCTGCCCCGCCACAGCATGATGGCGGGCAGCGTCACGCTGGCAGCCAGGCCCGCGAGCATGAACTTGCGGGCCAGCCGTCCGCTTTCGCGGCGCAGCGGCGACGGCGGCGGAGCCACGTGCAGGGCCGAGCGCCCCAGCCTGCCCACTTCGGTGTCCGCACCGGTGGCGGTCACGATGGCCCATCCATGGCCCTGCACCTGGTAACTGCCGCTGTACACCATGGACGACGCGGCAGGCGATGCGGGATTGCCGCAGGCGGTTTTCGCCACCGGCAGCGATTCGCCGGTCAGCAGCGATTCATCGACCATCAGCCCGCTCGCCTGCAGCAGCGCGGCGTCCGCCGGCACCAGGCCGCCTTCGCTCAATTCAATCACGTCGCCGCGCACCAGGGTGCTGGCGGATACCGCCATGCGGCGTCCGTCGCGGAGCACCACCGCGTGCTGCGGGCGCAGGCGCCGCAAGCCTTGCAGCGCCTGTTCGGTCCGCTCTTGCTGGTAGATCGTCAGCGCCACCGTCAACAGCACCATCGCGCCCAGCAGCAAGCCTTCATGCAAGTCGCCCATGGCAAGGTACAGCGCGGCGGCCGCAACCAGCAGCGCAAACATCGGTTCGGCCACCACGCTGGCCAGCAGCGCCAGCCAGGTGCGGCGCGGCGGCTCGGGCAACAGGTTGGGGCCGTCGGCCGCGAGGCGCCGCGCGGCTTCGACGCTGTCCAGCCCGCCGTTTCCGGGAGCCGTGGCGCTGCCGCCAGGCGCATTCACATCGGGCATGGGATTCTCCAGTCCTGTCATGGCATGAGTGTGCAGGCCCGGGCAATTGCATTCCTTGATGCAGGTCAAATCCTTGCAGTTGCGGGAGGAGACCGGCTTGACAAGCGTCTGACTCGTGAAAATCTTCTCAAAATTTGATCGCGGTCAAATACCACTGGTGCATTCACGGACAGGCGGGATTACTGTGGCTGGCATACCCACTATGACGGAGTCCATCATGCGCGCACTAGTCTATGAAGGGCCGGGCCAGCCAGTGTTGAAGGAAAAACCGATGCCGGTGCTGGCCGGCCCCGGCGACGCCATCGTCCGCATCACCCACACCACGATTTGCGGCACCGACCTGCACATCCTGAAAGGCGACGTCCCGGAATGCAAACCGGGCACCACGCTGGGCCATGAAGGCGTCGGCGTGGTGGAATCGGTCGGCGCGGCGGTGGGCAATTTCAAGCCGGGCGACCACGTCCTGATTTCCTGCATCACCTCGTGCGGCACCTGTGAATACTGCCGCAAGGGCATGTATTCGCATTGCGCCACCGGCGGCTGGCTGCTGGGCCACCTGATGGACGGCACCCAGGCCGAGTACGTGCGCATTGCCCATGCCGATACCAGCCTGCACCATATCCCGGCAGGCATGGCGGAAGAAGCGCTGGTCATGTTGAGCGACGTGCTGCCGACCGGATTCGAGTGCGGCGTATTGAACGGCAAGATCCAGCCCGGCGGCACGGTGGCCATCGTCGGCGCGGGCCCCATCGGGCTGGGCGCGCTGATGACGGCCCAATTCTATGCGCCGGCCGACATCATCATGGTCGACGTCGATGAACAGCGGCTGGCGGTCAGCCGCCGCTTCGGCGCCACCCACACGGTGCGGGCGGTGGGACGCGCGGCGGAAATGGCGGTGCTGGAATTGACCGGTGGGCGCGGCGTCGACACCGCCATTGAAGCGGTGGGCGTACCGGCCACGTTCGAGCTGTGCACGGCCATCATCGCGCCCGGCGGCACCGTGGCCAACGTCGGCGTGCACGGCGCCAAGGCCGACCTGCACCTGGAACGGCTCTGGTCGCACAACATCACCATCACCACGCGCCTGGTCGACACCGCCGTGATTCCGCAACTGTTGAAGGCCGTACAGTCGCGGCGGCTCGACCCGGCCACCCTGATCACCCACCGCTTCACGCTGGAACAGATCGGGCAAGCCTACGCCACCTTCGGCGACGCCGCCAATACCGGCGCGCTGAAAGTCATCATCACCCCTTGACGGAAAGACGCATGCACCACGGACCGCAACGTATTGTCCTGATCCAGGGCCACCCCGACGCCGGGGCGCCGCATTTCTGCCACGCGCTGGCCGACGCCTACCATGACGGCGCCGTGGCGGCCGGCCATGCCGTGACACGGATCGACGTCGCGCAGCTGGACTTTCCGCTGCTGCGCAGCCAGCAGGACTGGGAACACGGCAGCGTGCCGCCGGCCCTGCTGCCGGTACAGCAAGCCATCGACGGCGCCAGCCACATCGTGCTGGTGTTCCCGCTGTGGCTGGGCGATATGCCGGCCTTGCTGAAGGGATTCCTGGAACAGGTGGCGCGGCCCGGCTTCGCGTTCCGCGCCGAAGGCGGCAATCCATTCGCGCACAAGGGCCTGGCCGGACGCAGCGCGCGCGTCATCGTCACCATGGGCATGCCGGCCACGGTGTACCGCTGGTATTTCCAGGCCCATGCGATCAAGTCGCTGGAGCGCAATATCCTGGCCTTTGTCGGTATCCGTCCGGTGCGGCGCACGCTGATCGGCATGCTGGGCAAGCTCAGCGCGGCACGCGCCCAGCAATGGCTGGAGCGCATGCGCACATTGGGCGCCGCGGCGCAGTGAAATCCACCACGTCTTCCCCCATATTGATTCAGTCGCCATGACGATACGTAACCTCCACCATTTCTTCACGCCCGCGTCCGTTGCGGTGATCGGCGCTTCCGACCGTCCCGGCAGCGTTGGCGCCACCGTCATGCGCAACCTGCGGCAGGGCGGCTTTGCCGGCGCGCTGTATCCCGTCAATCCGCACCACGACCAGGTGGCCGGGGTGCGCTGCCATGCCGACGTCGGCCGCTTGCCGCAGGCGCCGGAACTGGCCGTCATCTGCACGCCGCCGGCGACCGTGCCGCAACTGGTAGCGCAGCTGGGCGCGCGCGGCACGCGCGCCGTGGTGGTCATGACGGCAGGGCTCGACGGCGCCGCCGCGCATGGCGGCGTGACCTTGCGCCAGGCCATGCTGGAGGCGGCGCGGCCGCACCTGGTGCGTATCCTCGGACCCAACTGCGTCGGCCTGCTGTCGCCGCGCGCGCGGCTGAACGCGAGTTTCGCGCCTTGCCAGGCCTTGCCGGGCAAGATCGCCTTCGTGTCGCAGTCGGGCGCCATGGTGACGGCCATGCTAGACTGGGCCGGCGCGCGCGGGATCGGCTTTTCCGCCTTTGTCTCGCTGGGCGACTGCACCGACGTCGACGCCGGCGACATGCTCGATTACCTGGCCGGCGACGCGCAGACCGAGGCCATCCTGCTGTACCTGGAAGGCGTGGGCGACGCCCGCAAGTTCATGACCGCCGCGCGCGCAGCGGCCCGTTGCAAGCCGGTGGTGATCCTGAAGGGCGGCAGCGCGCCCGAGGGCGCGCGCGCGGCCGCCACGCATACCGGCGCGCTGGCCGGGGCCGACCTGGTGTGCGATGCGGCGATCCGCCGCGCCGGCATGCTGCGCGTGCAAACGGCCGAGGCGCTGTTCGAGGCGGCGGAAACGCTGGCCCACGCACGCCCGCTGCGCGGCGAGCGGCTGGCCATCGTCACCAACGGCGGCGGCCTGGGCGTGGTCGCGGCCGATGCGCTGGCCGCCGGCGGCGGCGCGCTGGCCGCGTTCGGGCCGGACCTGCTGGCCATGCTGGGTAGCGGGTTGCCGCCCACGTGGTCGCACGCCAACCCGGTCGACATCATCGGCGACGCGCCGGCCGAACGCTATGCCCACGCGCTGCGCGCGCTGCTGGCCAGCGGCGAGGCCGACGCCGTGCTGATGCTGCACGCGCCCACCGCCATCGTTCCCAGCGCCGAAGTGGCGCGGGTGCTGGCGCCGCTGGCGCGCGCGGCCGCCAAACCGGTGCTGTTCTGCTGGATGGGCGGCGCCTCGGTGGCCGAAGCGCGCAGCGTGTGCGGCGAGGCCGGCCTGCCGGTGTTCGAGACACCGGAAGCGGCCATCTCGGCGTACCTGCAACAGGTGCGCTATGCCAGGAACCAGCGCCTGCTGATGGAGGCGCCGCCGCCGCTGCACGGCGCGAAAGCCGATATGCAGGGCGTGCGCGCGCTGGTCGGCCAGCTGCTGGCCGACGGCGTGCGCACCGTGCCGGAAGCCGAAGCGAAAGCGATTTTGGCGGCGTATGGCATTCCCACGGTGCCGACACGGATTGCCGTCTCCACGGATGCGGCATTGGCCGCGGCGCAGGAAATCGGTTACCCGGTGGCGGTGAAATTGCGCTCGCCCGACGTCAGCCACAAGTCCGACGTCGGCGGCGTGGTGCTGGACGTGGAAGGGCCGCAGGCGCTGCGCAGCGCGCTCGACGCGATCGGCACCCGCCTGGCGCAGCGCCGGCCCGGCGCGCGGCTCGAAGGCTATACCGTGCAATCGATGATACGCCGCCCCGGTGCGCGCGAACTGATCGCCGGCATCGCTTCCGATCCGGTATTCGGGCCGGTGGTGCTGTTCGGACATGGCGGCGTGGCGGTGGAAGCCATTGCCGACCAGGCGCTGGCGCTGCCGCCGCTGAACCGCGTGCTGGCGGCCGACCTGGTCGCGCACACCCGCGTGGCGCGCCTGCTGGGGCCGGTGCGGCAACAGCCGGCGGCCGACATGGAAGCGCTGTACGATGTGCTGGAACGGTTGGGCCAGCTGGCGGCGGACGTGCCGGAAATCGCGGAATTGGACATCAACCCGCTGCTGGCCGACGCCGACGGTGTGCTGGCGCTCGATGCGCGCATCCGCCTGCGGCCGGAAGGCGGCGCGCGCATGGCCATCATGCCGTATCCGCAGCACCTGGCGCGGCGCCACCGCTGGCATGGCGAAGAAATCGAGATCCGGCCGATCCGGCCGGAAGACGGCGCGGCGCACCTGGCGTTTTTCCATGCCCTGAGCGCGGAAGACGTGCATTACCGCATGTTCACCTCCGTGGCCAGCCTGACCCCGGCGCAACTGGCGCGCTTCACGCAGATCGACTATGCGCGCGAAATGGCGCTGGTGGCGGTGCGCGACGTGGACGGTGGTCCGGCGCAGACCCTGGGCGTGGCGCGCCTGGTGGCCGACCCGGACAATATCGAAGGCGAATTCGCCATCACCGTGCGTTCAGACCTCAAGGGCGGGGGACTGGGGCGCCTGCTGATGGAGCGCCTGATCGACTACGCGCGCGGCAGCGGCCTGCGCGCAATGACGGGCGTGGCGCTGTACGACAACGAGCGCCTGCTGGCGCTGGCCCGCAACCTGGGCTTCACGATCGCCGCGGCCGAAGGCGGGACCGTGAACCTGCGGCTGGCGCTGCGCCAGCAGTAGCGCGCGGCCGCGCGGCCGCGGTCAGATCGACTGCAGCGCCGCCATCGCATCGGGCGGCGCCGGCCTGGCGTACAGGTAGCCCTGCACCCTGTCGCAGCCCAGCGACGCGAGGAAATCGCGCTGCGCCGCGGTTTCCACGCCTTCGGCCACCACCGCCAGCTGCATGCTGTGCGCCAGCGCCACTACTGCGGTGGCGATCGCGCCGTCGTCGGTGCTGTCCGGAATGTCGCGCACGAACGAGCGGTCGATCTTCAACACGTGGATCGGGAAGCGTTTCAGGTAGGCCAGGCTGGAGTAGCCGGTGCCGAAATCGTCGATGGCCAGCCGCACGCCCATGTCGCTGAGGTGCTGCAGGGTCTGCGCGGCGCTGTCGGGACGGTCCATCAGCACGCTCTCGGTGATTTCCAGTTCCAGGCTGGCGGCGTCGCAACCGGTGTCGCGCAAGGCCTGGGCCACCATGGCTTCCAGCCCGGCCTGGCGGAACTGGCGCGCCGACAGGTTCACCGCCACGCGCACGTTGCGCAGCCCGGCCCGGCGCCACGCCACCTGCTGCGCGCACGCGGTGCGCAGCACCCATTCGCCGATCGGCACGATCAGGCCGGTTTCCTCGGCGATCGGGATGAACTCGTCCGGCCCGATCATGTCGCGGCCGTGCGGACGCCAGCGCAGCAGCGCTTCCACGCACACCAGTTCACCACTGTCCAGGCAATACTGCGGCTGGTACAGCACCAGCAATTCGTGCCGCTCGATGGCGTGGCGCAGCGCGTTTTCCAGGGTCAGGCGGTCCAGCGTGCGCGCGTTCATTTCCGGCGAATAGTACTGGTAATTGCAGCGTCCCAGCGCCTTGGCCTGGTACATCGCCGCGTCGGCGTTTTTCAGCAAGATCTTCGGGTCGGCGCCATCCTGCGGATACACGCTGATGCCGATGCTGCACGACAGCGCCACTTCGTGCCCGTGGATCAGCATGGGGCGCGACAGCGTGTCGAGGATGTTGCGCGACAGGGCCGCGGCGGGGGTCTCGTCGTGCAGGTCGGTCAGGAACACCACGAATTCATCGCCGCCCAGCCGCGCCACCGTGTCGGTCTCGCGCACCACGCGCTGCAGCCGGCGGCCCACTTCGATCAGCACGCGGTCGCCCGCGTCGTGGCCCAGGCTGTCGTTGATGGTCTTGAAGCGGTCAAGGTCGAGGAACAGGATGGCCGCGCAGCGCTGCTGGCGCCGCGCGCCGGCCATCGCGTGGTCGAGCCGGATCAGCAGCAGGCTGCGGTTGGCCAGCCCGGTCAGCGCGTCGTAATTGGCCATGCGCACCAGGTCTTCCTCGAAGCGCTTGCGCTGGGCGATGTCTTCCACCACGGTGACGGTGCCCGAGCCGCCGCCGGCAATGTGCATCGGCGCCACGCTGGCCTTGACCCAGACCGTGGCGCCGTCGCGGCGGCGGAACAGGAATTCATGCGGCGCGTCGCCGCCTTGCGGCTGGTTGCGGCCGGCGGGCGGCACCAGTTCATCGCGCCGGTGCAGCAGCAGTTCCTCCTGCGTATAGCCGGATATGCCGACCATGGCCTGGTTCACGGTGCGCACCTGGCCGTCGCTGTCGGCCACGATGATCCCGCACGGCAGGCTGCGGATGATCTGTTCCGAGTAGTCCTTCGTTTCCAGCAATTGCCGGCGGCCCGATTCGATGTAGGTATCGAGCGCCAGCGCCATGTCGAAGCTGGCGATCTTGCCCAGCGCCGACATGGTCGGCACGAAGCGCTGCGGCTGGTCTTCCAGCAGGCGCTGGATCAGCGGCGCCAGTTCGTCGATGTAGGCGCGGTAGGCGCCGATGTACCAGACCGGTTCCAGGCCGATGCGCTGGTGCACCAGGCCGATGCGCAGGCGGTTGTGCACATAGGCGGCGTCAATGTCGGCCAGGGTCAGCGCGTCGAAATACGCGCGGTGTGCGTCGTGCAGGCGCTCGGCCACGGCCACGTCGTCCAGCATGCGCGCCAGGTGCGGGATCTTCCGCAGGTGATGGTAAAAGCCGTCGATGACGGCGTCCATGTGCGGCGCCACGGCCGGGCGGATGGCGCGCAACGCCGCCAGGTCGTCCGGGCCAATGTCGAAATACGCCAGGCGTTCGGCAATCATGTCGGCGGTCGGCGTCATGCTGCCGGCCAACTGCTCCAGGGTGGGAGTGTGCATGGCTCCTGCGCCGGTACTTTGCCGGCGAGCATGTTGTGGAGCCTCAAGTCTAGTGCGAGGGAAAGTGTGCTGTTATTGATTCAAGTCAAAAAAGCACAAACTTTTCCCTCATGAAATAGCCGTTATCGCTTATTTACCGCCCATCATGGCTGTGGCCAGATTTCCGCCAGGCGCAGCAGGTTGGTGGTGCCGGGCTGGCCGAATGGCGTGCCGGCGGCAATCGCAACCTGGTCGCCCGGCTGGACGAAGCCTTCGGCCAGGGCGGTGCGGCAGGCCGCGGCCACCATTTCATCGACCGTGTAGACATTCGGGCTGACGGTGCTGTGCACGCCCCAGGCCAGCGCCAGGCGGCGCGCGGTTTCCTGGTTCGGCGTGATCGACACGATCGGCACCAGCGGGCGTTCGCGCGACGTGCGCAGCGCGCTGTGGCCAGACGTGGTGTAGGCCACGGTGGCGGTCACGCCCATGATGCGCGTGACGTCGCGCAGCGCCGAACTGATGGCGTCGCCCTTGCTGGCATTGGCCGGGGCCGTGGTGTCGCGCTGGGCGTCGAGCAGCGCCGGATACAGCGGATCGCGCTCGACTTCGGAAATGATGCGGTTCATGATGGCCACCGCCTGTACCGGATACGCGCCGCTGGCCGATTCGGCCGACAGCATGACGGCGTCGGCGCCTTCATAGACCGCGTTGGCCACGTCGGACGCCTCGGCGCGGGTCGGCACCGGCGCGGTCACCATGGATTCCAGCATTTGCGTGGCCACCACCACCGGCTTGCCATGCTTGCGGCACAGGCGCACGATGCGTTTTTGCACGCCCGGCACGCGTTCCGGCGGCAATTCCACGCCGAGGTCGCCGCGCGCCACCATTACCGCGTCGGACTGTTCGATGATTTCTTCCAGGCGTTCCAGGGCCTGCGGTTTTTCCAGCTTGGCCAGTACGCCCGCGCGCCCCTGTACCAGTTGCTTGGCCTCGATCACGTCTTCCGGCCGCTGCACGAACGACAGCGCCACCCAGTCCACGCCCAGTTCCAGCGCGAACGACAGGTCGCGCCGGTCTTTTTCCGTCAGCGCGGGAATCGGCAGCACCGCGTCCGGCACGTTGACGCCCTTGCGGTCCGACAACACGCCGGAGTTCACCACTTGCGTGCGGATGAAATCATCGCCGCTATCGATGACTTTCAAGCGCACACGGCCGTCGTCGATCAACAGCGATTGGCCGGCGCGCACCGCTTCGAACAATTCCGGGTGCGGCAGGCACACGCGCTGCTCGTTGCCCGGCTCGGGGTTGCGGTCCAGCGTGAATTCCGCGCCGGCCTGCAGCGCGGCCTTGCCGTCCGCGAACTGGCCGATGCGCAGTTTCGGCCCCTGCAGGTCGGCCAGGATGGCGATCGGGCGGCCCAGGTCTTTTTCAATGGCGCGCACGATATCGTGGCGCGCCTTGTGGTCGGCATGGCTGCCGTGGCTGAAGTTGAAGCGGAACACGTCCGCGCCTTCCTCGAACAAGGCCTGGATGACGGCGCGTTCGAAACTGGCGGGACCAAGGGTGGCGACTATTTTGGCTTTACGTTCACGGCGCATGATGATGTTGAAGCTGGTATGTGGATGCCCGGCCTGAAGGCCCGGCACGCCAGGTGCGGAAATAAAAAAAAGCGGGGCAACGCCCCGCTTCGGTAGTGAGAATTAACCCTGTGCGATCTTGTGGTTGGACATCAGTTCGATGGCCTGGCACAGCGCCGAGTGGTCCAGGCCGGACAGGCCGTTGGCCGCGCAGGCGTTCATCAATTCCTGGGTGGCCGACGTGTTCGGCAGCGACACGCCCAGCGCCTTGGCGCCCTGCAGCGCCAGGTTCAAGTCCTTCTGGTGCAGCGCGATGCGGAAGCCCGGGTTGAAGGTGCGCTTGACCATGCGCTC
>CBIHOX010000199.1:0-9537 GCA_966211685.1 uncultured Pseudoduganella sp. | reverse complement strand
CATGGCGACGATGGAAAAGAAGGGCATGCCGACCGGCCTGTTCGTCACGCATCCGCTGACCGGCGAACAGGTCGAAGTCTGGATCGGCAATTACGTGTTGATGACGTATGGCGACGGCGCGGTGATGGGCGTGCCGGCCCACGACGAGCGCGATTTCGCGTTCGCCAACAAGTACAACCTGCCGATCAAGCAAGTCATCACGACCGCCGACAAGCCTGAATACTCGACCGCGAAATGGGAAGAGTGGTATGGCGACAAGGAAGTATCGATCGTCACCAATTCCGGCAAATACGACGGCCTGACCTACGCCGCCGCGGTCGACGCGGTAGCGGCCGACCTGGCCGCCAAGGGCCTGGGCGAAAAGAAAGTCACGTTCCGCCTGCGCGACTGGGGTATCTCGCGCCAGCGCTACTGGGGCACGCCGATTCCGATGATCCATTGCGAATCGTGCGGCTCCGTGCCGGTGCCGGAAAAGGATTTGCCGGTGGTGCTGCCGGAAGACTGCGTGCCGGACGGCACGGGCAACCCGCTGAACAAGCACGAAGCTTTCCTGAAGTGCGACTGCCCGCAGTGCGGCAAGCCGGCGCGCCGTGAAACCGACACCATGGACACGTTCGTGGATTCGTCGTGGTATTACATGCGCTATACCTCGCCGGGCGCCAACACGATGGTGGACGAGCGCAACGATTACTGGATGCCGATGGACCAGTACATCGGCGGCATCGAACACGCCGTCATGCACCTGCTGTACGCGCGCTTCTGGACCAAGGTGATGCGCGACTTCGGCCTGGTGAAATTCGACGAGCCGTTCGTCAACCTGCTGACCCAGGGCATGGTGCTGAACGAAACCTATTACCGCGAAGATGAAGCAGGCAAGAAAACCTGGTTCAACCCGGCCGACATCGAACTGACCACCGACGACAAAGGCCGCCCGCAAAGCGCGCTGCTGAAGTCCGACGGCCAGCCGGTGCACATCGGCGGCACCGAGAAAATGTCGAAGTCGAAGAACAACGGCATCGACCCGCAGGCGCAGATCGAGCAATACGGCGCCGACACGGCCCGCCTGTTCACGATGTTCGCCTCGCCGCCGGAACAGACGCTGGAATGGTCGGGCACCGGCGTGGAAGGCGCGAACCGCTTCCTTCGCCGCGTGTGGGCGTTCGGCTATGCGCAAAAAGGCGCGATCGCGGCGGCCGGTTCCACCCTGGTCGGCAATGCCGCCACCGATGCGCAGAAAACCCTGCGCCGCGAAATGCACAAGCTGCTGCAGCAGGCCGATTACGACTTGAAGCGCATCCAGTACAACACCGTGGTGTCGGCCTGCATGAAGATGCTCAACACGCTGGAGTCGGCCAAGCTCGATGACTCGGCGGAATCGAACAGCGTGATTGCCGAAGGCTTCGCGATCTTCCTGCGCTTGCTGAACCCGGTCGCGCCGCACATCACGCACGTGCTGTGGGAAGAACTGGGCTACGGCAAGGCCGCCGGCGACCTGCTCAACGCCCCATGGCCGCAAGTCGACCCGGCCGCGCTGGAACAGTCGGAAATCGAACTGATGATCCAGGTGAACGGCAAGCTGCGCGGTTCCGTCAAGGTGCCGAAGGCCGCCGACAAGGCCGCCATCGAAGCCGCCGCACTGGCCGAGGAAAGCGTGCAAAAGTTCATCGAAGGCACGCCGAAAAAGGTCATCGTGGTGCCGGGCAAGCTGGTCAACATCGTGGTGTAACTCATGACGACGCATTCCGGCATTACCGGCATCGGCCGCCGTACCCTGGGCAAGTTCGTGCTGGCCGCCGCGCTGGCCGGTTCGCTGTCGGCCTGTGGCTTCCACCTGCGCGGCGATGGCGGCCATTACCGGCTGCCATTCCCGGCCATGTACGTGGGCTTGCCGGAATCGTCGCCGCTGGCGATCGACTTGAAGCGCAACATCCGCGCCAATGGCAGCACGGTGGTCGTCAACGACCCCAAGCTGGCCGACGGCGTGATCGAAGTGCTGACCGATCCCGAGAAGACCCGCACGAAGACCATCCTGTCGCTGAACAGCAATGGCCGCGTGCGCGAGTACCTGCTCGCCTATAACATCGTGTTCCGCGTGCGCGACCGGCTCGGCAATGAATTGCTGGCGCCCACGCAAATTTCGCTGAACCGCCCGATCACGTTCAATGAAACGCAGCTGCTGGCGAAGGAACAGGAAGAAGCCTTGCTGTACAAGGACATGCAGACCGACCTGGTGCAGCAGATGATGCGCCGCATGGCGGCCATCAAGCCGGTGGCCACCATGTCGCTGGCGCCGGCCATCCCGGTGACGGCGCCCAAGGAATGACGGGACCCGTGCAATGCAGTTAAGGCTGGACGCGCTCGATGCGCACCTCACGAAAACCCTGGCGCCACTGTATGTGATCACCAGCGACGAGCATTTGCTGGCGCTGGAGGCGGCCGACAAGATCCGCCGCGCGGCGCGCGCGCAAGGCTATTCCGAGCGCGACGTGCTGACCGTGGAGCGCAGCTTCAAATGGGGCGAACTGCTGGCGGCCAACCAGGCGCTGTCGCTGTTTGGCGATAAGAAGCTGATCGAACTGCGCATCCCGTCCGGCAAGCCGGGCAAGGATGGCGGCGCGGCGCTGCAGAATTACGTGAAGGACCTCAGCCCGGACAACCTGACCCTGATCACGTTGCCCAAGCTGGACTGGCAGACGCAAAAGGCGGCCTGGGTGGCGGCCTTGCAGCAGGCTGCCGTGTACATCGACATCCCGAATGTCGAGCGGGCGCAATTGCCCGGGTGGATAGGCTCGCGCCTGGCCGCCCAGGGGCAGGGCGCCGACCGCCAGAGCATCGATTTCATTGCCGACCGCGTGGAAGGCAATCTGCTGGCGGCGCACCAGGAAATCCAGAAACTGGGCTTGCTCCATGAACCGGGCAAGCTCACTTATGAGCAGGTACACGATGCCGTGCTCAATGTGGCGCGTTACGACGTGTTCAAACTCAGTGAAGCCATGCTGTCCGGCGATCCCGCGCGGCTGGTGCGGATGCTCGAAGGCCTGAAGGGAGAAGGCGAAGCCTTGCCGCTGGTTTTGTGGGCAGTCTCCGAAGAAATCCGCACGCTGCTAAAATTGAAGGCAGGAATGGCGCAAGGCCGTCCGCTGGGGGCGCTGCTCAAGGAGTACCGCATCTGGGGACCGCGCGAGCGCATGATGGAACCTGCGCTGCGCCGCATTGCCCTGCCGACCCTGGAAAAGGCCATGCAGGAAGCGGCGCAAATCGACAAAATGATCAAAGGCTTGCGCGCCAAGGCCTATGCGGGCGACCATTGGGACGCGATGCTGCAATTGGCGCTGAAGGTAGCCCGTGGCTGACGACTGAGGATTTGAAATGGATATCAAGCAGTACATGGAACAAGTGGGCAAGCAGGCGCGCGTCGCATCGCGCGCCATGGCCCGCGCCGATTCCGCGCAGCGCAACCGCGCGCTGCTGTTGATCGCCGACGCGATCGAACGCGAAGCCGGGTTGCTCCGCGCCGCCAACCAGCAAGACCTGGAGGCAGCCAAAGCCAATGGCCTGGCGCCGGCCATGCTGGACCGCCTGGCGCTGTCCGACGCCGCCATCAAGACCATGGTGGAAGGCTTGCGCCAGATCGTGGCGCTGCCGGACCCGATCGGTGAAATCTCCAACATGAAATTCCGCCCGACCGGCATCCAGGTCGGCCAGATGCGCGTGCCGCTGGGCGTGATCGGCATCATCTACGAAGCCCGCCCGAACGTGACGGTCGACGCGGCCGGCCTGTGCATCAAGAGCGGCAACGCCACCATCCTGCGCGGCGGCTCGGAAGCGATCCACTGCAACCGCGCGCTGGCCAAGCTCGTGAAGGAAGGCCTGCTTGGGGCCGGCCTGCCGGAAGACGGCGTGCAGGTGGTCGACACCACCGACCGCGCCGCGGTCGGCGCGCTGATCACCATGCCGCAATACGTGGACGTGATCGTGCCGCGCGGCGGCAAGGGCTTGATCGCGCGCCTGATGGAAGAAGCCACGGTGCCGATGATCAAGCACCTCGACGGCATTTGCCACGTCTACATCGACGCCAAGGCCGACCTGCAAAAGGCGCTCGACATCGCCTTCAACGCGAAATGCCACCGCTACGGCACTTGCAACACGATGGAAACCCTGCTGGTGCACCGCGCGGTCGCGCCGCAAGTATTGCCGGAACTGGCGAAACTGTACGCCACCAAGCAGGTCGAATTGCGCGCCGACCCGGAAGCGCATGCGATCCTCGCCGGCGCCGGCTATGCGCACCTGGCGCAAGCCACGGAAGAAGACTGGGCCACCGAATACCTGGCGGCGATCCTGGCGGTCAAGGTCGTGGGCAGCCTCGATGAGGCGATCGACCATATCAATACCTGGTCGTCGAAGCACACCGAAGCCATCGTCACGGAAGACTATACGGACGCGCTGCGCTTCCTGCGCGAGGTCGATTCGTCGTCCGTCATGGTCAACGCGTCGACCCGCTTCGCCGACGGCTTCGAATACGGCCTGGGCGCGGAAATCGGCATTTCCAACGACAAGCTGCATGCGCGCGGTCCGGTCGGGCTGGAAGGCTTGACATCGCTGAAGTACGTGGTGTTCGGCCACGGCGAGGTTCGTCAATAAGGAGCATCCATGCTGTGGGTTAAAGCTTTCCACGTCGTCTTCGTCATTTCCTGGTTCGCCGGCATGTTTTATTTGCCGCGCATCTTCGTGAACCTGGCGATGGAAAAGGAAACCGTGGCGACCGAAAGGTTGCTGCTGATGGCGCGCAAGCTGTACCGCTTCATGATGATGCTCTCGGTGCCGGCCGTGGTGCTGGGCGCCTGGCTGGTATGGACGCTGTACCTGCAAGGCGGCGGCAAGATGCCCGGCTGGCTGCACGCGAAACTCGCGCTGGCCGTGCTGGCGATCGGCTATTCGCACGCGTGCGGCAGCCTGCTGAAGAAATTCGAGATGGGCAAGAACCAGCGCAGCCATACGTGGTACCGCTGGTTCAATGAAGTGCCGGTGCTGCTGCTGGTCGGCATCATCATCCTGGTCATTGTCCGGCCTTTCTGACCAGAATGTCACACCCTGGGGTCTGACCCCAGTAAGCGGCGCCAGCTGTAGTTTTCAATTAACGGATAAAAGGTACCCCTATGGCTTCCTATTTTTGCCCATGCCCGCGCGGCATGGAAGCGGCATTGGCCGAAGAACTCGGCGAAATCGCCCAACTGCCCGGCAGCACGCTGAAGGTGCACAACCAGGTCCCGGGCGGCGTGCACTGCTCCGGTACGCTGGAAGATTCGTACCGCGTCAACCTGCATTCGCGCATCGCGTCGCGCGTGCTGATGCGCATGGCCGCCGGCGGCTACAAGAATGAAAACGATATCTACGACCTGACCCTGGAGCAGCCGTGGGAAGAGTGGTTCGGCACCGACCACACGATCCGCGTCGACATCACGGCCGTCAAGTCGCCGTTGAAAAGCCTGGAATTCACCACGCTGAAGATCAAGGATGCGATCTGCGACCGCTTCCGCGACATGTATGGCCGCCGCCCGTCGGTCAACACGCGTGAGCCGGACATGCGCATCGTCGGTTTCCTCGACCAGCACCAGTACATCGTGTACCTCGATACGTCCGGCGAAGCGCTGTTCAAGCGCGGCTGGCGCGATGAAACCGGCGACGCGCCATTGCGTGAAAACCTGGCGGCCGGCCTGCTGCGCGTGTCGGGCTGGAAACCGGGCGTGCCGCTGTTCGACCCGATGTGCGGTTCCGGCACCATCCTGTGCGAAGCCGCGCAAATGGTGCAGGGCATCCCGCCGGGCGCGCGCCGCCGTTTCGCGTTCGAGAAATTCCACGACTTCGATCCGCAACCGTGGATGGACATGAAGACCGCCATCAAGCCCAACCCGCTGCCGGCCGAGCCGACCATCTTCGGTTCCGACATTTCCGGCGACATGGTGGCAATGACGCGCCATAATTTGCGCAGCGCCGGTATCCTGTTCGAGGTGCCGCTGAAGCAGATCGAGGCGCAGCAGGTGCAGGCGCCGACCACGCAGCCGGGCATCCTGCTGACCAACCCGCCGTACGGCGAGCGTATCGGCGTGCGCGGCGACAGCTCGATGGGCGAGGATGAACTGGCGAAATCGTTTTATTCCGCCTTCGGCACCACGCTCAAGCAGCGCTTCGCCGGCTGGACCGCGTTCCTGTTCACGGCGGACCTGGGCTTGCCCAAGCTGCTGCGCCTGAAGGAAGCGCGCAAGACGCCATTCTTCAACGGCGCGCTGGAATGCCGGCTGTTCCGCTTCGACATGGTGGCGGGATTCAACCGCCGCGAGGAAGCGAAACCGAAAGCATGATGGCATGCCGGATTACGGCGTGCCGCCTGATCCGGCCTACGGCTATGGCTATTCATGTGGGGCGGATTAGGCGCAGCCGTCATCCGCCATGCACACTACAGCCGCGTGTTGGCGGCAAAGATGAGGAATCCCGATGTTCCCAGACTCCCCCTCCAGCACACCCACCGGCGACAACGTCAAGGTCCCGCCACCCCCGCCCAGCCACCACAAGCCACTGCCGCGCGTCGCGCTGGCCTTCGTGCTGGCGTCGCTGTCGATGCTGGGACCGTTTTCCATCGATGCCTACCTGCCGGCCTTTCCCGATATCCAGGCCAGCCTGCATGCCTCGCCGCTGGAGGTGCAGCAAAGCCTGACCGCCTACATGCTGGCCTTTGCCGGCATGGTGCTGTGGCATGGCGCGCTGTCCGACGCGTTCGGGCGGCGCAACGTGGTGCTGGTGTCGCTGGTGCTGTTCGCGATCGGCACCATGGGTTGCGCGGCGGCGGCCACGGTGCACTACCTGTGGTTTTTCCGCGTGTTGCAGGGGGTGTCGGCCGGCGCCGGCGTGGTGGTGGGGCGCGCCATCATCCGCGACCGCTATTCCGACGCGCAGGCGGCGCGGCTGCTGTCGATGGTCACCATGATCTTTTCCATCGCGCCGGCGCTGGCGCCCATCTTTGGCGGCTACATCGTCAAGCATTTGCACTGGCGCGCGATCTTCCTGTTCCTGTTCGTCTATACCATCGGCCTGTTCATCGTGTGCTGGCGGCGCCTGCCGGAAACCCTGCCGGTGCACAAGCGGCAACCGTTCAATCCCCAGTACCTGCTGCACAACTACCGCACGGTCCTCGGTTCGCCGCTGTTCCACATCAAGGCCACCGTGGTGGCGCTGAACTTTGCCGGCCTGTTCGTGTTCATCACCGCGGCGCCCGTCATGCTGCCCCAGCACCTGCACCTCGGACCGGACCAGTTTGGCTGGCTGTTCATTCCCGCCGTCAGCGGCATCTTCCTGGGCGCGCTGTTCGCCAACCGCCTGGCCGGCAAGATCCCGTTCAGCCGCCAGATCGCCATCGGCTTCGCCTTCATGCTGGCGGCCGCCACGTGCAACGTGCTGTACCACCAGTTCCAGCCGCCAGGCTTGCCCTGGACAGTGATACCGCTGTTCTTTTATACGATAGGGATGTCGACTGTGTCGCCGGCGGCGACCTTGCTGGGGCTGGATTTGTTCCCGCATCTGCGGGGGACGGCGGCCTCATGCCAGTCATGCACCTCGACCCTGCTGGCCGCCATCGTGGCGGGTGCGATCGCGCCGGCGCTGTCGCATTCGGTGTTGTGGCTGGCCTACGGTCAACTGGCGTTTACGCTGACGGCGCTGGCATTGTGGTTGACGTCAAGACATTACCGTAGCATGCTACTACGCCAGCCGGACGGAGAGATATAACGGCAAGTTTCAAAAAAAGTTTAGCGATAACGAAACTTGCTGATAAGTTATCGACTTCGTTTGTGCTAGTATGATTTTTCCATATAAAAAAGTTGCCACACGTCACTATTTGTGATCAGATGGCTTATTTGTAAGCGCCGATGCCGTTGGGCGCCCGTATATTTTGACGTCCATTCTTAGCGGCAATGCTTGATACGATGCATCAACCAGACCATGACATCCGCAATCGCCTGCTGATTGCCCGTCTGCCGGCCATGCCGCAGATATTGATCAAGTTGATCGAGCACTTGCAGGCGGACGATGCGGGCATGCCGGAGCTGGCCGCGCTGATCGCCAAGGATGCCGGCATGACCAGCAAGATCCTGGCGGTCGCCAACAGCTCGGCGTATCACCGCAACGGCCGCGCCGTGGGACTGGAACAGTCGCTGGTGTCGCTCGGCACGGACATGATCAAGACGCTGGTCATCAGCGAATCGGTGTTCCAGACCTTCAACAGCTTCCCGCATTCCGGCAGCACGGATTTGCGCGCCTTCTGGAAAGGCTCGCTGACCACGGCCGTGATTGCGCGCGATATCGCCAAGCGGCTGGAATACCCGCACGTGGAAGAAGCGTACCTGGCCGGCCTGCTGCACAATGTCGGCCGCCTGGCCCTGCTGGCCACGGCGCCGAAGGAATACGCGTTCAATTTCACGGCGCGCGACGATGAAGACCTGTGCGCCGTCGAACAGCGCACCTTGCAGATCACCCACGCTGAAGCCGGCGCCTGGCTGATCGAACGCTGGAACCTCGATTCGTTCCTGGCCGATTCCGTGCTGTACCACCACGAACCGGTCAGCCGCCTGGAATCGGCGCATCCGCTGATCCGCATCGTGCGCCTGGCGCATGTGTTGGCCAACCATGCCGACGTCGAGGAAGCCATTGCCGCCGGCGCCGGCCTGTGCAACCTGGACGACGACGCGCTTCATGTGATCGTCAACGCCGCCGCGCGCCAGGTGGAAAAGTCGGCCGATTACCTGGGCATCGACCTGGCCGGCGCCGACGATGTCGTGCCGCCGCCGGCATACGTGCCGCCCGCCGACCCCGTGCAGCAGCGCCTGTCGGAGGAAGTGCGCAACATGGTGCTGGTGTCGGAAATGGGCCAGACCTTCGCGCGCCAGCAGGGTGAAACCGGCATGCTGGAAGCGATGACGCGTTCGGCGCGCATCCTGTTTGATTTCAGTTCGTGCGTGATCCTGCTGGAAAACCCGACTGGCCAGGCGCTGGTGGGCGTGGCGGCCGGCGAACACCAGCAGCGCCTGGCGGAATTCGCCATTCCGCTGGCCAAGGGCGGCGCGATTGCCGCCAGCGCGCAGCAGCGCAAGCTGGCGCTGCTCTCGCGCACCGGTCCCGGTCCGCTGGGCATCGCGGAAGAACAGTTGTTCCGCATCCTCGGTTCGGAATGCCTGGTGTGCCTGCCGCTGGTGGCGGGCCAGCGTTGCCTCGGGGTGCTGATCGGCGGCACCGCCGCGTGGCAATTGCCGTCCTACCAGAAGCGCGAACGCTTCCTGCAGGCGTTCGGCAACCAGGCCGCCACCGCGCTGGAAACCGCGATGAGTGAGCGCGGCCATGCGCGGCGCCAGATCGCGCACGTGGCCGAGGAATACCGCGAGGCCTCGCGCCGCGTGGTGCATGAAGTGAACAACCCGCTGTCGATCATCAAGAATTACCTGTCGGTGCTGGACGCCAAGCTGGCGCGCCGGGAACCGGTGGTGGGCGAGA
>CBIHOX010000198.1:0-9574 GCA_966211685.1 uncultured Pseudoduganella sp. | reverse complement strand
TGCTGCGCAACGACATCGGCCGCATCGCGCAAACCGGCAGCGTGACGGTGCCGGCCCTGTTCGACGTGCGGCGCTACAGCAGCGTGCTGCAGATGACGTCCACCGTGCAGGCCCGCCTGCGGCCCGGCGCGGGGCTGGCCGGCATCTTCGATGCGCTGTACCCGTGCGGCTCCATCACGGGCGCGCCCAAGCGCCGCACGATGGAAATCATCGCGGAACTGGAACCGGCGCCGCGCGGCGTGTATACGGGCGCGATCGGGTGGTTCGAGCCGCCGTCGGCCAACAACGATGACAATGCCGCGATCGGCGATTTTTGCATGTCGGTGCCGATCCGCACCCTGTCGCTGCAACCGCCGGCCGATGGCGAACACGGCGGACACGGCGTGCGGCGCGGCGAACTGGGCGTGGGCGCCGGCATCGTGTACGACAGCGACGCGGCCGATGAATATGCCGAATGCCGCCTGAAGGCGCGTTTCCTGACCGGACTGGCCGGCGCATTCGAATTGTTCGAAACCATGTACGCCACGCGCGAAGACGGCGTGCGCCACCTGGACCGCCACCTGGCGCGGCTGGCCGCGTCGGCGCGCTACTTCGGCCATGGCTGGGATGAAGCCGCGGCGCGCGCGCTGGTGGCGAAAACCTGCGCGGCCTTCGCGCCGGCCACCCCGATGCGCTTGCGGCTGGCGCTGGGCGCGCCGGCCACGCCCGATGGCGCCGGCGCGCTGTCGGTCCAGCATGGCGTGTTAGCCCCGCTGGCGTCGCCGGTGACGGTGTTGCTGGCGCCGGACGCCACCACGGCGGACGACTTGTTCCTGCGCCACAAAAGCAGCATCCGCGCCCGCTACGACGCGGCTTGGCGCGCCGCCGAGGCGCAAGGCGCGTTCGACATGCTGTTCTTCAATGAACGCGGTGAATTGACCGAAGGCGGGCGCAGCAATGTGTTCGTGCGGCTCGATGGCCGCTGGCTGACGCCGCCGCTGGCGTGCGGCCTGTTGCCGGGCGTCATGCGCGCTGTCTTGCTGGACGATCCTGCCTGGGACGCCACGGAAGCCGTCATCACGCGCGCCATGCTGGCGCGGGCCGACGCGATTGTCCTGTGCAACGCCTTGCGCGGCGCCCTGCCCGCCATCCTGGCCACCCCCGTCCTTCCAGCCGCCTGACCGGCGCCGGTTCCTTTCCACAGGACTTCCACACTGCAAGCAATGCGGCATTGTTACCACCTTTGCGTGAAAGCAATGGCATACAATGCAAGAGCGGCGCCCAACCATTGCGCCGCGATCCACAACGCTCAGCAGCAGCGGGAGGTCCGCCATGGACAAGCCAGCACGATGGAAAGCAGCCGCCCTGTGCGCGGGCTGGCTGGGGGCGGCCGCGCCGGCCCCGGCCGCGCAGGAAATCACGTGGTACCTGTATGACCTGGCGCCGCTGGTGATTGCCGACGGTCCGCACAAGGGCGCCGGCTTCATGGAGCTGGCGTTGCAGCGGCAACTGATCCCCGCCTTGCCCGATTACCGGCATAAAATCGTGGTGGTGCCGATCCAGCGCATTGCGCTGATGTTGAAATCGGACCCGCAAGCGTGCAATCCCGGCATGATCCGCAATGCCGAACGCGAACAATTCATGGTGTTTTCGCTGCCGACCCTGGCCGCCGTCCCGCCGGGCATCTTCGTGCGGCGCAGCGATATTGCGCGGTTTGCACCCTATGTGAACAGTCATGGCAAGATCGTCCTGGACAAGTTGCTTGCCGACGGGAAACTCAACATCGGCATCGATTCCGCCCGCAGCTATGGCGCGCCAGTCGACGCCGTGCTGAAACCCCACCGTGAAAAACCCCAGCTGTTTGCCCTCAGCATTCCGGACGCGTCGCGCAACCTGGCGCAAATGGTGCTGGCCAAACGCATCGACGGCATGCTGGGCCAGTCGTTCGAAGTGCCGTATTACCTGGGCGGACGCACGGTGGCCGACGTCAAGGCGCTGGCCTTCTATGCGCTGGAAGAGCAGGCCGACATGGTGGTCAACCACGTGGCTTGCGCCAACAGCGAACAGGGGCAGGCCGTGATCCGCCAGATCAACGCGGCGCTGGCCAAGCCCGGCATGCGCGCAGCGCTGGCGGCCCACTATGCCGCGTGGCTCGACGACGATGCGCGCAAGCTGGCCGACGCGCTGCAGCGCCAGGCCTTTGCCACGAAACCCTGATGAACGGACCGCACGCCACGGCCGGCCATGTCAACCGCCTGCACATCCGGCAAGCCGCGCGCGTGCTGGCGGTGGCGCTGGCGCTGGGCGCGCTGTTGTCGACCATCCAGATCGCCATCGACCTCCATTACGAACGGCGCAACGTGCACGCCGCCATCGGCCAGGTGCTCGACAGCTTGAGCCGTCCCGCCAGCCAGGCCGCGTTCAGCGTCAGCCCCTACCTGGCCGAAGGAGTGGTCGACAGCCTGCTGAAGTACCAGCCCATCCACAGCGCCGCCATTGCCACGGAAACCGGCGTGGTGCTGGCGCAGCGCTCGCGCCCCGTGGCCCCGGACCGGCTGGCCTGGCTGTCCGGCTGGCTGACGCGCGGCGAACGCGAATTCACGCTGCCGTTGCATGCGCCGAATTTGCAAGACCCGGTGGGCCGCATCACCGTCCAGATCGACGCCAGTGTGCTGGCGGCCGGCGTGTTGCCGCGCGCCGGGTTGACAGTGCTGTTCGACATCCTGAAAAACACGGCGCTGGCGCTGGCCGTCACGGTGGTGTTTTATTACACGCTGTCACGCCCGCTGACGGCGCTGTCGCAAGCGCTGGCGGAAGCGCAGCAATTGCGCACCGCCACCAGCCTGCACGTGCGGCTGGGCCGCCACGCCGACAAGGAAATGGTGGCCTTGCTGGCCGCCGCCAACCGCTTCCTGGAAAACCAGGTGGAAGCGCGCACCGAAGCGCTGCGCCAGCAAAACGATGAATTGCAGCGGCTCAATACCGAAGTGCAGGCCGCGCGCGCCGAAGCGGAAAACGCGACCCAGGCAAAAAGCCAGTTCCTGGCCAACATGAGCCATGAACTGCGCACGCCGCTCAACGCCATCCTCGGGTATGCCCAAATCCTCGACCGCGACGGCGGCCTGACCGAGCGGCAGCAGCGCGGCATCACCACCATCGAGCGCAGCGGTACGCACCTGCTGTCGCTGATCAACGACGTGCTGGACCTGTCGCGCATCGAAGCGGCGAAATGTACGCTGGAGCCGCAACCGGTGATGCTGCCGGCGTTTATCGAGGGCATCGGCGACATCATCCGCGTGAAGGCCGAGGAAAAGCTGCTGCGCTTTGCCTGCACCTTGGACCCGGACCTGCCGGCGGCCGTGCTGTGCGATGAAAAACGCTTGCGCCAGGTGTTGCTGAATTTGCTCGGCAACGCCGTCAAATTCACCGCGTCGGGCCAGGTCAGCCTGCGCATCGGGCGCCAGCCGCCGGCGCCGCATGATGCGCCGGACGCGGCGCGGCTGCGCTTTACCGTGCAGGACAGCGGCGTCGGCATGACGGCGCAAGAATTGACGCGCATATTCCAGCCGTTCGAGCAGGCCGGCGACGTTGCACGGCGCGCCAGCGGCACCGGCCTGGGCCTGGCCATCAGTGCGCAAATCGTGGCGCTGATGGGCGGGCGCATCGAGGTGCACAGCGCGCCGGAGCAAGGCAGCCGGTTCTGGTTCGAACTGGTGGTGTCGCTGGCGGCCAATGCGACCGCCAGCGCGGCCGCGCCCGTGATTACCGGCTACCAGGGGCCGCGCCGCAGCGTGCTGGTGATCGACGACCAGGACGGCAACCGCGCCATGCTGGCCGACCTGCTGGAAGGGCTGGGTTTCGACACCTGGGAAGCCATCGATGGCCAGTCCGGGCTGGACAGCATGGCGCATACACTGCCGGACCTGGTCATCACCGACATCGCCATGCCCGGCATCGACGGCCTGGAATTGCTACGCCGCCTGCGCGCCGATCCGGTGCTGGGCCGCGTGCCCGTCATTGCGGTCTCGGCCAGCATTTCCATGGCCGGCGAAGCGGCCAGCCTGGAGGCCGGCGCCACTGCGTTCGTGCCCAAGCCCGTCAGCCAGGCGCTGCTGCTGGAACGCATCGGCGCCTGCCTGCAATTGCGCTGGATTACCGGCGCGGCGCCGGCGCCGGCCGAGGCGCCGACCGACGCGCCCATGCTGGCGCCGCCGCAAGCCGATATCGAACAACTGTATGCGCTGGCCATGACGGGCAACATGCGCAGCATCCACCGCTACGCCGCCGAACTGATGGCGCGCGACGCGCGCTACCAGCCGTTTGCGGCCCGCCTGCAGGCGCTGGCCGACGCTTACCAGTCGCGCGCCATCCTCGCGCTGGCGCAACACCACCTGGGATTGCCGTCATGACCCGCGCGCAAAAAACCGTGCTGATCATCGACGACACGCCCACCAACCTGGGGGTGCTGGTCGATTACCTGGAACAGCATGATTTGTGCGTGGTGGTGGCGCAGGATGGCGAAGAAGGCTTGATGCGGGCGCAATTCCTGCACCCGGACGCGATCCTGCTCGACGTCATGATGCCGGTGATGGATGGCCTGGCGACCTGCCGGCGCCTGAAAGCCGACGTCCGCACGCGCGACATTCCCGTGATCTTCATGACAGCCATGAGTGAAACCCGCGACAAGATGGCCGGTTTCCAGGCCGGCGGCGTCGATTACATCACCAAGCCGTTCCAGGCCGAGGAAGTGTTGATGCGGCTGACCACGCACCTGAACCTGCACCACACGACGCGCGAATTGCAGAAAACCGTGGCGCAGCTGAACCTGGCGCAGGCGGAACTGGTGCGCACGGAAACCCTGGCGGCGCTGGGCGCCATGGTGGCCGGCATTGCCCATGAATTGAATACGCCGATCGGCAACGGTCTGCTGATTGCCAGCACGCTGACGGACTTGAGCCGCCAGTTGACGCAGGATTTACATGAAAGTAAAGGCTTGACGCGGTCCGCGCTCGACAGGTATTTGCGTGAAGCCAACGAAGCGGGCGACATCCTGCAGCGCAACCTGGAGCGCGCGGGCAGCCTGATCACCAGTTTCAAGCAAGTGGCGGTGGACCGCACCAGCGCGCAGCGCCGCAAATTCCTGCTGGCCGACGTGGTGACGGAAACCGTGCTGCTGTTGACGCCGACGTTGAAAAACACGCCGTTCACGGTCGTGCACGGCATCGACCGCGCCATCGAGCTGGACAGTTTCCCCGGCCCCCTGGGGCAAATCATCACCAACCTGATCAACAACGCCGTGTTGCACGGCTTCGACGGGCGCAGCCACGGCTGTGTCCGCATCGGCGCCGCCGTGGCGCCGTCGGGCTTCCTGGAAATCACCGTGGCCGATGACGGCGTCGGGATACCGGAAGCGAACCTGCTGCGCGTCTTCGACCCGTTTTTCACCACCAAGCTGGGGGCCGGCGGCAGCGGCCTGGGTTTATACGTGTGCTACAACATTGCCACCACGGTATTGAATGGACAGTTGCAGGTTGCCAGCGCACCGGGCACGGGCACGCGCTTCCTGCTGACCCTGCCGTTGAAGGCATAGCGCCGGGCACGGGCAACGTGCGACGGGCAGCGTATCCCGGGGCAGCGTATCCCGGGCAGCAGGCCCTGGGCAACGTGCGCCGGGCAATGTACGTCACACGCCGCGGGCAAACTGGCGGCGGTAGGCGCCGGGGCTGGTGGCGGCCAGGCGGCGGAAGTGATGGCGCAGCGATTCCTCGGAACCGAACCCGGCCCGCTCCGCCACCTGCGCCAGCGGGATGTCCGCGGTTTCCAGCAAATCCTTGGCCAGCGCCACGCGCTCGCGGATCAGCCACTCGACCGCGCCCATGCCGGTGGCTTCGTGGAATTGCCGCTGCAGCGTGCGCGGGCTCATGGCGGCGCGCTCGGCCATGCTGTCGACCGTATGCGGCAGCGCCGGATGGCTGCGCAGCCAGTCCAGCAGGCGCGACAGCCGGCCCTGTTCATCGTGCGCCATCGGCCGCGGCAGGAATTGCGCCTGGCCCCCTTCGCGGTGCGGCGCCACCACCAGCCGCTGCGCCACCAGGTTGCCGATGCGCGCGCCATGATCGCGCCGCACCAGGTGCAGCAGCATGTCGAGCCCCGCCGCCGAGCCGGCCGACGTGATGACCTGTCCCTCGTCGACATATAAATCATCGGGCCGCACCGCGATGCGCGGGTGGCGTTTGGCCAGCCGGTCCGTATAGCGCCAGTGCGTGGTGGCGCGTTTGCCATCGAGTACCCCGGCGGCGGCCAGCACGAAGACGCCCGAACAGATCGAGCACAGCCGCGCACCGCGCTCATACGCCGCGCGGATCGCCTGCACCAGCGCCGGCGGCGGCGCTTCATCGGCGTCGCGCCAGCCGGGAACCACGATGGTGTCGGCGCGCGCCAGCAATTCCAGCCCATGCGGCGCCTGCACCGTGATGCCGCCGGCCGCACGCACCGGCCCGGCTTCCACGGCCGCCACCTCGAAGTCGTACCACGGCACGCCCAGTTCCGGACGGTGCAGCGCGAACAATTCGACCACGCAACCGAATTCAAACGTGCACAGGCAGTCATACGCCAGCGCCGCGACAAGATGTTTTTCCATGGCATGATCTTACCGGAGATTGGCGTTTGCGCCACTGCCGGGTGCGCGCGGCGGCCGCGATAATCCTTCCATCGTCACCACTTCACGGAGCAAGCATGTCATTCGTTACTGAAATCCCGGCCGCCGCCAGCGCCGATGCCCTGGCCCACTTTGCCGCATCGTTCACGTTTGAAACCGATTGCTGGGACGTGCATCACGCCATCAGCACCGGGCAGCAGGATTTCGTGCTGCTGGACGTGCGCGGCACGGAAAAATACGCGGCCGGCCATGTGCCGGGCGCCATTGACCTGGCGCACCGCAAGATCATCGGGTCCAAGCTTGCCGCGTACCCGGACGACACGCTGTTCGTCGTGTATTGCGCCGGTCCGCACTGCAATGGCGCGGCGCGCGCCGCCGTGCGGCTGGCGCGGCTGGGCCGCCCCGTCAAGGTAATGCCGGGCGGCATCACGGGCTGGCTCGATGAAGGGTTTGCCCTGGCTACCGCCGCGCAGGAAGCGGCGGCCTGACATACATGGCGGCCAGGCGCGTTTGCACGGCAAGGCGTTGCAAACGCGCCGTGGACTTCGCCGTGGACTTCGCCGTGGACTGCGCAGCGGGCCGGGCGCCGGGCTGCCGGCAGCCGGTCAGCCGCCCAGCGCTTTTTCCACGGCGCCCACCAATTGCTTGTCTTCCGGCGTCACCTTGCTGGGGAAGCTGTCGACCACCTTGCCGCTGCGGTCGATCAGGTATTTGTGGAAATTCCAGGCCGGCGCCTTGCCGGTAGCCTTGATCAAGTCCGCATACAACGGATTCGGGGCAGCGCCCGACACCACGGATTTCGCGAACATCGGGAATTTCACGCCATAGGTGTTGTAGCAAAAGTCGGCGATTTCCTTGGAAGAACCCGGTTCCTGCTTGCCGAAGTCATTCGATGGGAAGCCCAGCACCACCAGGCCCTTGGCGCCGTATTTCGCATACAGCGCTTCCAGCCCTTCGTATTGCTTCGTGAAGCCGCAATAGCTGGCGGTATTGACCACCAGGATCACCTTGCCCGCATATTGGCACAGGTTTTGCGGCGCCTCATCCTGCAAGCGGTTGAAGGTTTGCTTGAGGATGGCGGGGCAGGCAGCCGGCGCTGCCGCGGCAGCGCCGGTTTGCTGCGCCTGGACAGGAACCTGGGCCGCCAGGGCCAGCGCCAGGACGGTGAAAGCGGATGCAATTTTTTTGGACATGGTCGTGGTCGTCGTGTTCGCAGGGGAAAAAACCGATTCTAAGCCAAACCGTGCGCCATCCACCTGGCCGGCAAGCGTAAAAAGCAAACAAGCGCTTGAGACAGCGCAAAAGCCGTGGTCCTCAGCCGCGCACAATGGAAAGTTCCTCATCGTGAAAGGAGCCTGCCATGCCCCGCCGTAGCCTGCCCATCCTGATGCTGCTGGTCTTGATTGCCATCGCGGTACTGGTGTTGCCGTCCGCCCGCGCGGCCGCGCCAGCCGCGCCGGCCGCCAGCCAGGCTGCGGCGCACCCGTGGTGGTGGCCGCCATGGCTGTTCCCCACACGGCCCAGGTTGCCGCGCCTGCCCGCCATGCACGCCACCGATATTTCCGTGTCCGGCCTGTCGTCCGGCGCCTTCATGGCGGTGCAATTCGACGTGGCGTATTCCGACATCGTCACCGGCGCCGGCATCATTGCCGGCGGCCCCTACTATTGCGCCCAGGGCCAACTGGCGCTGGCCACCGGCGTCTGCAGCTGCACCGGCGTATTCCAGTGCCGCGTGCAGCCGGGCGGCACGCAGGTCGCCGCGCTGGCCGCCATTGCCGCCCGCTTTGCCGCCGAAGGCGGCATCGCCCCGCTGGCCAACCTGGCCAGCCACCGCATCTGGCTGTTTTCCGGCAAGGCCGATTCCGTGGTGCCGCAAGCCGTCATGGATGACTTGAAAGCGTGGTATGCGCGTTACACGACGCGGATTGCCTACCGTAACGACATGCCGGCCGAACACGCCATGCCCACCGCCGGGTTTGGCGCGGAATGCGGCCACCTGGGGCCGCCCTACATCAACAATTGCGGTTTCGACGCGGCCGGTGCGCTGCTGCAATGGATCTACCCCGGGCTGGCGCCCGCCTCGCCCGGCGCCCAGCCCGGCCGCCTGGTGAAATTCGACCAGTCGGAATTCCTGCCCTCGCCCACCGCGCACGGCATGGCGCAGGCCGGCTACCTGTACATTCCGCGCGCCTGCGACGCCAGCGCGGGGCGCGGCTGCCGGCTGCACATCGTATTCCACGGCTGCCTGCAAAATGCCGACAGCATCGGCGAGCAATTCATGCGCCATGCCGGCTACATGCCATGGGCCGACAGCAACCAGTTGTTGCTGCTGTACCCGCAAACTGCCGCGATCTATCCGCTGGCCAACCCGAAGGGCTGCTGGGATTGGTTCAACTATGACGACCCGGCCTATGCGCAACGGCAGGGCCGCCAGATGGCCGCCGTCAAGCGCATGGCGGACCGCCTGACCGGCGCCAGCCCCCGTTAAATCCCGCCCAGGCAGATGTACTTGATTTCCAGGTATTCATCGAGCCCGTACTTCGACCCTTCGCGCCCCAGCCCCGACTGCTTGACGCCGCCAAACGGCGCGATTTCATTGGAAATCAATCCCGTATTGACCCCGACCATGCCCGATTCCAGCCCTTCGGCCACGCGCCAGATGCGGCCGATGTCGCGCGAATAGAAATACGCGGCCAGGCCGAATTCCGTGCTGTTGGCCAACGCAATGGCTTCGTCGTCGGCCTGGAAGCGGAACAGCGGCGCCAGCGGGCCGAACGTTTCCTCGCCGGCCACGCGCATGGCCGGCGTCACGTCGGCAATCACGGTGGGTTCGAAGAAGCCGTGGCCCAGCGCATGGCGCTTGCCGCCGGCCAGCAGGCGGCCGCCCTTGGCCAGCGCATCGGCCACGTGTTCCTCGACTTTTTGCACGGCCTTGTC
>CBIHOX010000197.1:0-10104 GCA_966211685.1 uncultured Pseudoduganella sp. | reverse complement strand
TGCGACAAGATCGTGCCGGGCCTGCTGATCGGCGCGCTGCACTTCGGCCACCTGCCGGCCGTGTTCGTGCCGGCCGGCCCGATGACCACCGGGATCTCCAACAAGGAAAAAGCCGCGATCCGCCAGCGTTATGCGAAAGGCGAGGCAACGCGCGAAGAATTGCTGGAAGGCGAAGCCAAGGCGTACCACGGCGCCGGCACCTGCACCTTCTATGGCACCGCCAACTCGAACCAGATGCTGATGGAAGTGATGGGCCTGCACCTGCCGGGCGCCGCCTTCATCACGCCGGGCACGCCGCTGCGCGACGCGCTGACGGTGGCCGCGGCCCAGCGCGCGGCGGTGATCACCGACCAGGGCGACGAATACCTGCCGGTCGGCCGCATCGTCGATGAAAAAGCCATCGTCAACGCCATCGTGGCGCTGCTGGCCACCGGCGGCTCGACCAACCACACGCTGCACCTGCCGGCCATCGCGAAAGCCGCCGGCATCGTGATCGACTGGAATGACTTCAATGAATTGTCGGCCGTGGTGCCGCTGCTGGCGCGCGTGTATCCGAACGGCGACGCCGACGTCAACCACTTCCACGCGGCGGGCGGCACCGGTTTCATCATCCGCGAGCTGCTCGACGCCGGCCTGCTGCACGACGACGTGCTGACCGTGCTGGGCAAGGGCTTGCGCCAGCACACGGTGGAACCGTTCCTGTCCGATAACGAAGGCGACTTCGCCGGCGTGGTGTGGAAAGACTCCCCGGCCGTGCCGGGCGACGACAAGGTGGTGCGTCCGCACACCAACCCGTTCTCGCCGGATGGCGGCATGGTGCTGGTCAAGGGCAACCTGGGCCGCGCGATCATGAAAGTGTCGGCCGTCAAAGTGGAACACCGCGTGGTGGAAGCGCCGGCCATCGTGTTCGATTCGCAGGAAGCGTTCATGGCGGCGTACAAGGCCAAGCAGCTCGACAAGGACTTCGTGGCGGTGGTGCGCTTCCAGGGGCCGCGCGCCAACGGCATGCCGGAATTGCACGCGCTGACCCCGGCGCTGGCCAACCTGCAGGACGCTGGCCGCAAGGTCGCGCTGGTAACCGATGGCCGCATGTCCGGCGCCTCGGGCAAGGTGCCGGCCGCGATCCACGTATCGCCGGAAATCCTGGCCGGCGGTCCGCTGGGCCTGGTGCGTGACGGCGACATCATCCGCGTCGACGCCACCAACGGCGTGCTGGAAGCGCTGGTGCCGAGCGATGTCTGGCATGCGCGCGCGCTGGCCACCGCCGACCTGACGCCAAACACCATCGGCATGGGCCGCGAACTGTTTTCCATGTTCCGCGCCGGGGTCAGCGAAGCGGAAAGCGGCGCCACCACGTTCCCGCTGCCGTCGCCGATCCCGACCACCGTGCCGCTGCACGATGGCAACCCGGTGGGCAATACCGTGCCGGGCTCCGATGAAGATTTTTCCCTGAAAAAGGATTGACCATGACTTTGCTGGAAATTATGCGCACGTCCGCCGTGATCCCCGTGATTGCGATTGACGATCCCGACCACGCAGTGCCGCTGGCGAAAGCCCTGGTGGCAGGCGGCATCCGCGTGCTGGAAGTGACGCTGCGCACCAAGCATGGCCTGGGCGCCATCAAGGCCATGTCGGAAGTGGAAGGCGCGATTGTCGGCGTCGGCACGCTGACGCAGCCGGAAGAATTCGCCGCGGCCCGCGACGCCGGCGCCGTGTTCGGCGTTTCGCCCGGCCTGACGCCGGCGCTGATCGCCGCTGCGAAAAGCAGCGGCCTGCCATTGCTGCCGGGCGTGATGACGCCATCGGAAGTCATGGTGGCGCGCGAACAGGGCTTCAAGCAGCTGAAACTGTTCCCGGCCGTGCCGGCCGGCGGCGTTGGCATGTTGAATGGTATCGGCGGCCCGCTGCCGGACGTGACGTTCTGCCCGACGGGTGGCATTTCGCAAGACACTGCCGCGCAATTCCTGGCGTTGAAAAACGTGGCGTGCGTGGGCGGTTCGTGGCTGACCCCGAAAGACGCGATGCAAGCTGGCGACTGGGCCCGCATCACGGAAATCGCCAAGGCGGCCAGCAGCCTGCGCGGCTGATCCGGCGGTTCCTGCAGCACTGCGGGGGACGGTTGCATGGTCCCCTGCATGAGTTGCCAGTCTTTGCTACACTGGTTGCTTTCCATTTCGACATCATTCGTATCGTGGATTGCCAGCAGTACTTTCACCTCATCAACACCATCAAGTCGGGCTGGGCCGAGCGTTTCGACGAGCTTGATTTCGTGGGCGGCGACGGCACCCTGTTCAAGGGCGCCGACTTGCGCGCTGCCCGCAACAGTTGCGAATTGATGCGCATGACCCGCCACGTGCCGGTGTGCACCGGCTGTACGCTGGCGCAGCCCAAGGCGGCCTGAGGCGGCCTGACCAGGTCCCTGATTTCCCTGCTTTTTTCCTGTCCGTATCGTATCCGGCGCGCCTTCCAGGCCGTGCTAGCCTCGCTTGAGTTTTTTCGTTGCATTCGTCATTCAGCGAGGTCACGCCATGCCTGTACGTTTGCCGCATCCCGTCTTTCCATCCCATCTCCTGCCATCTCATCTCGTTCCGCGCCTGGCTCTGCGGGCCCTCCTGGCCCTGCTGGCGGGCGCCGCGCCGTTGCAGCCGTTGCAGCCGTTGCATGCGGCTGAGCTGACGGTCACGGGCGCGGCCGGCGCCCCCGGTGTGCACGGCGCGGCACCGGGGACATCCGGACAGCCGGGCCAGCCAGGCAAGCCGGCGCAAGTCCTCGTCGCAGGCAATGCGGATGCGGTGAACCGCGCCACCGCCACCGGTGGCGCGGGCGGCGCCGGCGGCAATGGCGCCGCTGGCGGGCCGGGGCAAAACGGCGGCAACGCGGGCGCGGGTGGAAAGGGCGGCAACGCTGCCGCCAGCGCGGTCAGCGCCCCGCCTGCCGGCGACACGGCGGCGCACGCCACCGCGACGGGCGGCGCAGGCGGCAGGGCCGGCACGCCGGGTGCGGCGGGCAGCGGTAGCGCATCACTTTCGGCGGGAAATGCCGGCGTGCGTTCGACCGGCGCGAATGTGCCGGCTTCGCCCGGCAATGGCGCCGCGTCCGGCGACGGCGGCGACGCCACGGCGGCGGCCCGCGCCACGGCCAGCGGCAACGCCAGGGTGAGCGGGTCGGCCAGCGCCAGCGGCGGCCATGGCGGCGCGGCGGCGACAGGCCCGGGCAGTGCTGCAGGACGGGGCGGCAATGCCGATGCGCTGCTGGAATTGACGGGGCGTAATGCCCAGGGGTACAGCTATGCGGCGGGCGGCAATGGCGGCGCATCGTCGGCGCAGGGCGCGAACCGGCGCGGCGGCGACGCCAATGCGGCGCTGGTGTTGAAAGGGGGCGGCCAGCTCGAAGGCTACAGCGCGGCGGTAGGGGGGGCCGGATCATACGATCCCTCGGCCGGCGCCGGCGAACAGGGTGCGCGCGCGGCCAGCCGCGCCGACGGGACCGGGGGCGGCGGCAGCAGCGTGAAGATTTCCGCGAGCGCGTCCGGCGGCTATGGCGCGGCCGCCAGTGGCGCGGGACGGCAGGCTGGCGCGGGAGGCGCCGCCACGGCCAGCGCGCGGGGCGTGTCCGGCAGCGGCAAGGTCGAGGTGGAGGCGCTGGTCAATGGCGGCTTGGGCGCGAACGGCTATCGCGGCGCGGCCGGCGGCAATGGCGCCGACGCCGAGGTGCGCGATGCCGCCACCGGCGCCACCCGCGGCGCGCTGGTGCTGAGCCAGTGGGCCCACGGCGGCAGCGGCGGCAACAGCCAGGGCGGCAGCGGCGACGGCGGCGCGGCGGGACGGGCGCGCTCGCGCATGCAGGTCATCGACCGCGCCGCGGCCAGCCTGGACGTGCGCAGCGACGCCAGCGGCGGCAATGGCGGCAGCGCCGAAGGCGGCGGCGGGCGCGCCATGGGCGGCGGCGACGCCGCGTCGCATGTGACGGTGGCCGGGGTGGGCGATGTCACGGCCGCCAGCCGCGCCAGTGGCGGTTCCGCCGGCTACAGCGCGACTGGCCATGGCGCCGACGGCGGCAACGGGACCAGCAGCGCGCACGCCGCCAGCACGGGGAACCGCAGTGTCACGGTGCTGGTGCAGGGTTATGGCGGCGTGGCCGGATCGGCCATCACACCGGGCCGCAAGGGCGGCCGCGGCGGCGCCGGGCAGGCACAGGCCAGCGGCCGCTCCGGCAGCGGCGCCGTCAGCGTGACCGCCATCCAGCATGGCGGCCCGGGCGGCTTTGGCGGCGCGGGCGCGGACAGCGGCGATGGCGCCGACAGCACCATGGTCAACGCGGTGTCCGGCGCCACCACCGGCGCGTTGGCGCTGGACCAGCGCGCACGCGGCGGCGATGGCGGCGAAAGCCGGCTGGCGCAGGGCGGCCGCGCCGGCCACGCGCGTTCCAGCCTGGCGGTCTCGGATGGCCAGGCGTCGTCCCTGTCGGCTGCCGTGCTGGCCGATGGCGGCTATGGCGGCCATTCGTATGAATCCCGGCAGGCGCTGGCGGGAAAGGGCGGCAATGCGGACAGCGTGCTGCAACTGGCGTCCACCAGGGCCGGCGCCGCGGTCAGCGGCAGCAGCGTGGCCAATGGCGGCACCGGCGGCTATAACCAGCATGGCTATATCGGCGCGGGCGGCCACGCCACGGCGCAGGCCGACGTGCGGGGCAAGGGGCATGTCACGGCATCGGCGGTGGCGGTAGGTGGGGTGGCGGTGCCGCTCAACAGCATCGGTGACGGCCCCGGCGGCACGGGCGGCAATGCCCGCGCCAAGGCGCTGGCCACGGCGGACCGCCGCGTGGTCTCGTCGGCGCAGGCCACGGGTGGGCAGGGCGCGCAAGCGGGCAGCGCGCAGGCGCTCAGCGAGGGCGTCACCACGCTCCATGGCGGCGTGGCGCACGCCGGCGCCAAAGCCTCGGGACTGGGCGGCGTGGCGCAGTCGCGCGCCACCTCCAGCGGCAACTGGAACGGCCGCGCCATCACGGCGCAAGCCGGCGCCGGCGCGGCGGTGGTGCCGGACAATACCGTGGCGTCCAGCCAGGCGGTCAGCGATACCGGCGGGGCCGCCGGCGCCGCGCCGCTCGATATCGCGGGCGGCGCGAACGTGATGGCGCGCGCCGGCGCGGCGCCCGACACCGCTACCCGCGCCGCACTGCTGGCCTCCGCGCCAGGCCTGGCCGGGGCCGATATCCTCGGGCACGGGTCGCAGGGCGTGTCGTACCAGCATAGCCAGGCGCCCGGCAATATTTATACCTATGAATCCGATGGCCAATTCCAGTTCACCGCCAATCCAGGCCAGCATTTATTGCTGGGCTTATTAAATTCGGCGGTATTGAACCTGGGTTTTCAAAAATTGGAATTAATTGTCAGCAATAACGGTGTCGATTTATATAGCCAATCTTTCACTTCATTGGCGCAGGCGCAATCGGTATTGAATAATCGTGTGTTCGATCTCGGATTATTGGCAGTGGGATTGCAAAATGTCATGGTCCATACCGTGTGGAATGTCGAAGCGCAAAGCGGTTATGCATTTGACTATGCGCTGGCGCTGACCGCCGTGCCGGAACCGCAGGCGTGGCTGATGCTTTTGGCAGGTTTATTGTTGTTTATGCTTCGAAAGCACAGGCGGCTGTATTATTTACGCGACTAATGCAATGAATCCCTGATGAGATTCTTGTTTATGGGAAATATCGGTAGCATGATGCTGGTTTTATTTTGCACGATAAACCGGCTATGCGGTCATTATTGAATTATCTAGGTAAATTATTCACGGGCCGCCAGGCTGCCGCCATCCCTGCCGGCCACGGCTTGCAGGATTATCTGGCCAGCCGCCAGCAATTCAGTGAACAGGTGGTGTCGGTCTGGGATGCGCATTTGCAATCGTCGCGCTCGCAGATGGAGGACGCGGTCTGTGACTTGACGGCGCGCTTTTCCAGCATCGTCGACCGCCTCGATGCCGCCCTGTCGGCGTCGGGCGGCGACGACCAGGGGCTGGTGGCGGTGTTCGCCAGCAGTGAAAAGGAATTGGGCGAAGTGCTGGCGCTGTTGAAAAGCACGGCCGCCAGCAAGGCCGCCATGCTCGACAAGGTGCGCCAGTTGCAGGCGTTTACCGCGCCGCTGCAATCGATGGCGACCGAGGTGGCCAGCATCGCATGGCATACCAACCTGCTGGCGCTGAACGCCGCCATCGAGGCGGCCCGCGCCGGCGAAGCGGGGCGCGGCTTTGCCGTGGTGGCGCGCGAAGTGCGCTCGCTGTCGGCCAAGTCGGCGGAAACCGGCAAGAACATTTCACAGCAGGTGGCGCAGATCAGCGCCGCCATCGACGCCACCTGCACCGCGGCCAACGTGTCGATGGCGCAGGAACAGCAATCGATGCAGGCCTCGGAAAACACCATCGGCTCCGTGCTGGCCAACTTCCAGGACGTCGCGGGCGCGCTGCAGCAATCGTCGCAACTGCTGCAGCAGGAAAGCCGCGGCATCAAGGATGAAGTGGCGCAGGCGCTGGTACAGCTGCAATTCCAGGACCGCGTCAGCCAGATCCTGTCCCACGTGCAGGACAATATCCGCAGCATGCCCGGGGTGTTGCGCGACCACTCCGGCCAGTGCGCGGCGCAGCCGGACGCGGTGCCGCAGCTGGACCCGGCGCCTTTGCTGGCGGCGCTGGCCAGCACGTATGCGATGGCGGAGGAGCGCGCCATCCATACCGGCGTGGCGGAAGAGGCTTCGGATGAAGTGACGTTCTTCTAGGAACGCTGCAACAGGCGTGCAATGGCCTTGGATGCGGTGGCGTGTATCCAGCGCGGCCTTACGCCGGCGCCGCCGCGTGGGCCCGCACGCGGTTGCGGCCGGCGTGCTTGGCCGCGTACAGCGCGCGGTCGGCCGCGTTGATCAGGCCCGGCACGTCATACTGTTCGGCGCCGCACATGGTGGCGATGCCGACGCTGACCGTGATCCGCTGGTCCGGCGATTTTTCGTGGGGCAGGTTCAAGTCGCTGACGCGCGTACGCATGGTTTCCGCCAGCATGTACGCCGCCTGCGCATCGGTGTCCGGCAGGATGATGGCGAATTCCTCGCCGCCATAGCGCGCCAGCAGGTCGGTGGAACGCTGCAGCATGGTGGCCAGCGCCACCGCCACCTGGATCAGGCACTGGTCGCCCTGCTGGTGGCCGTAATGGTCGTTATATGGCTTGAAGTGGTCGATGTCGATCATCAGCAGCGACAGGGCGTTGCCGTAGCGCTTGGCGCGCCGCAATTCCTTGTCGATCGCCACGTCGAAGTGGCGGCGGTTGGCAATCCCGGTCAAGCCGTCGGAAAACGTTTGCGAACGCAGCACCATGGCCTGGTCGCGCAACAGTTTTTCACGGCCTACAGCGATGCTGACGTCGCTGATCTGGATCAGGCAATGGCGTCCGGCGCCCGCCACCTCCACCGGCGTCACGGCCAGCGCCTGCTGCATGCGTTCGCCGCGGCTGCGCATGACGCTGTCGGCATACAGGGGGAAGGGCGACTTGTTGAGGGTTTGCGACAGCACCGACGGGAAATTGCTGCGCAGCGCCTGCGTGATGGCGGAATCGATGCGCTTGCCGCGCAAGTCGGCAAACAGGCTGAAAAAGTCGCGCCCGACCGCTTCGCTGGCGGGCACGTTGGCATAGCGCTCCATCCAGCGGTTCCACAGCACGATGCGGCAATCGCTGTCGACGACGATGGCGCCGAGGTTGATGGCGGCCAGAACCCCTTCCAGCAGGCCTGTGCGGTTGGCATCCATAGGCATCAACCCTGGCCCATGACTTTATCGAGGTACAGGTTGATCTGTTCCTGCAGGTCGTGCAGCGCCGACACGTCCAGGATGAACGCCACGTAGCCATGGATCTGGTGCATTTCCAGGATGAAGTCGATATGCAGCATCAGCACCACGGATTCGGCCGCGCTGCCCGATGCGCTGAGGATTTCCTCGCTGGTGCCCACGTGGTAGACCGGCAGCGAGCCTTGCAGTTCGCGCTGGAACAGGTTGGCCAGGGTGCCGACGCAGGAATTGAGGATGATGTTGCCGATCTCGCTCATCGCTTCCTGTTCCATTTCCGTCAGCTCGGCCAGCGGCACGGATTCGCCCACCATCAGGCGCACGATTTCCAGGCTCTTATCCTCCGGGAACATCAGGATGGCTTCGGTCTTGAACGCGCCCTCGTAATGCTGGCTGACGCCGCAAATGCGCTGCGACTGGTCTTGCTTGTTCTTCCCGCCCAGCAGCATGGCGGCTTCGGCGCGGTTGAGGAAACTGATCGACGGCACCGACATCGTGACTTCTTCATTGACGATGCCGCTCATCGACGCCGCGGCCTGGCCCACGCCGATGTTGAAAATCTCCACCAGCGCATCGTGCTGCAGTTCGGTCAGTGCAATCATGGCTGTGCTTCCAGCGGAGCAATCAGTTGGGCGATACGGGCTTCGGTAATCGGTTTTTCCATGAACCCGACGCCCAGTTCGGCAGCACGGTTGCGGGTGGCGGTCTGCACGTTGGCGGTCAGCAGCGAAATGTGGGCGGTCGGCAGCAGCTTCCGCAATTGCTCGGCGGTGGCGAGGCCCCCGATGCCCGGCATGTTCACGTCCATCAATACCAGCCTGGGCGTGAAGCTCTTGACCTTTTCCAGCGCCTCTTCGCCGGTGCAGGCTTCCTCGATGATCCAGTCGGCATGCATGCTGAGGATGTACTGGCGCGCCATCAGGCGCGAAACACGGCTGTCATCGACTATCAGTATGTTGTGGGGCGACTGCATGGGGCGATCCTGGAACGGGAAATTGGTCTGGCCATTTTCTCATACAGCAATGGGTTGCGGCAAAGCAGCAACGGCAAAAAAAGGCTTGCCCGTTGGTAATTTGGCGCAGGGCGGCGGGGCACAGGCACGATCCGGTAAAATAGCGGCATTTTCCCGCCTTTTACTTTACTTTTTAGCATCATGACCCAAGACGAATTGAAACAAGCCGTAGCCCGTTCCGCCATTGCCTATGTCGAAGGCGACATCATTGGCGTCGGCACCGGTTCGACCGCGAATTTCTTCATTGATGAATTGGCCAAGATCAAGGACCGCTTCAAGGGGACGGTCGCTTCGTCCGAGGCCACCGCGGCGCGCCTGCGCGGCCATGGCATCGCCGTGCTGGACTTGAATGACGTCAGCGAAATCGCCGTCTACATCGATGGCGCCGATGAAATCAATGCGACCGGCGCCATGATCAAGGGCGGCGGCGCCGCGCTGACGCGGGAAAAAATCGTGGCGTCGGTGTCGAGGAAATTCGTCTGCATCGCCGACGGCTCCAAGCTGGTCGACACCCTGGGCAAATTCCCGCTGCCGGTGGAAGTGTTGCCGATGGCCCGCAACGCCGTGGCGCGCCAGTTGCAGCAATTGGGCGGCCAGCCGAAGCTGCGCCTGAAAGCCGGCACCGACGAAGCGTTCGTGACAGACAATGGCGGCAACATCCTGGACGTGGCCGGCCTGGCCATCACCGACCCGGTGGCGCTGGAAGCGCAGATCAACCAGATCGTCGGCGTGATTGCCGTCGGCCTGTTTGCCGCCCGCGGCGCCAATGTCTGCCTGCTGGGCACGTCCGAAGGCGTGCGCACGCTGACGTATTGACCGATTGATTTTTACACGCGGCCGGGATGTCCCGGCCCCTCCGGAGGCGCCGATGAACCGCATGTTGCCGAAGTTGCCGATATTGCTGCCGGTGTTGTGCCTGATGGCAGGCTGTTCCAGCCTGCCGTTCGGCGGAAACCAGCCGCAGGAAGCCGAAGCCGCGCGGCGCGCCGCGTCGCTGAAGAAGGCGCCACCGTCCGACTATGCGCAAGACGGCAGCAAGCGCGTCGCCATCAACGGCGTGGAAATCGAACGGGTGGAATTCAAGCCCGGCGTGTCCTCGTTCACGGTGGAAAAGATGGCGTCGCAAGCCGGCTGCACCGGCGGTCCCGGCGCCGGCCTGGTGACCGATCCGGGCCCGGTGGAAATGTACCGCATGGCCTGCGGCGATGGCCGGGTATTCCTGGCGCGCTGTGAATTGCGGCAGTGCCGGGCGGTATCGCTGAAATAGCC
>CBIHOX010000196.1:0-10104 GCA_966211685.1 uncultured Pseudoduganella sp. | reverse complement strand
GCTTGCCACGGCTGTCCGCCGCCAGCACGCGCCATGCCGCGGCGCCGGCGGCGGGATTGAAGCCTGCCGGCGGCAGCGCCAGTTGCCGCGCGCCGGCGCCGAACAGCCGCGGATCGTCTTTTTCCGTGGTGGGCGACTGCGGCGCCAGTGGCAAGCCCAGTTCGCGCTGCCAGATGGCCGGCTGCATCGCATTGCCGCCCAACACCACCAGCGGCATGCCTTGCGCCACCTGGGCCAGCAACGCCGCCCGCTCTGTCGGCGCCGCCGCCTCGAACCAGGCCGCGTCGATGAAATGCGCATGGGGCTGCGCCAGCGCGGCGCGCGGCGCCTCGCTGCGCGACAAGCCCTTGCCCAGCGTGGTCTGCCAATCCACGATGGCGCCGCCGGCGGTCAGCAAGTCATTGAGCACGCGCGTATCGAACGATGGCGCGCCAAAGCGGCCCACCACCTGCAAGGGCGCCGGTTCGGTCACGAGCAGCGGCACCGGCCCTTCGGCCAGCACCTTGCCGCCGCCGTCGAGCAGGCGGGCGCGCAGCACCAATTGCTCGGCGAGCGGAGGCAGCCATGTGACGGATAGCTGCGCGGCAGCCGCCGGCGTCCCTGACGCAGCTTCCGCCAGCACCTGCCCGTTTTCCGCTACCAGTTGCAGCCGCCAGCCGGCTTCCGGCTGCGAGCGCCGCACGGTCAGGGTGAACGCGCGTCCCAGCGGCACGGTACGGGCGAAGTCCAGCGCCAGCACGTCGCCTTTCGGCGCTGTCCAGCGCAGCGGGCGCGCCGGCAAATCCTGCCATTGCGCTTCGCTCAAGCCATGGCCCGCCAGCGCCAGCGATCTCGCCTGCGGCGCCGCCAGCAGCGCGCGCGCCAGCGCATCGCCCTGCGCCTCGCTGTCGATGGCCAGCTCGCCGCCATCGCGTGCCGGCCGCGCGGGCTCCGACAGCATGGCAGCCAGCGCCAGCCCGGCCGCCAGCGCCAGCGCCGCATCGGTCCAGCGCCGCCCGCGCCCATACAGGGCCGCGCTGCACAGTCCCGCCGCCAGCGCGGCCGCGCCCAGCCACGTGAACGTCCATTGCCAGTTCATGGCGTTCCTTTCCCGCGCCACGCCTGGCGGAATGTGCTGTCCGCTTGCGGACGGGCCTGCAATACGGCGGGCAGGTCGGCCAGGGTGCTGCGCAGCCAGGCGCGCAGCACGCCCCGGCACTCGGCACAGCCATCCTGCACGTCCTGCACGGCGCGCTGCGCCGCCAGCCGGTCGTCATCGCGTGTAATGCGTGCGGCGATGATGTCGCGCGCCGTCCTGCTCCACAGCGCCGGCAGCGGCCCGTCGCCGCCCAGCGCCTGCACCAGTTCGCGCAATTCCTTCGGCGCCCCGCCGGAAGCCTCGCCCTGTGGGCGCTTCGTGCTGTGCGCGCCGGCGGTGTCGCCGGTCAGGCGCTTTTCCTCCTTGATGGCCGGCGGCACGAACGCCGTGCGGTGCAGGTATACGCGTTCGGCCTGCTGCAATTCCTTGATGGCGTCCAACGCCTTGTATTCCGGCGGCAGCGCGGGTTTCGGCGCGATTGCGCGCAACTGCTTTTCCGCGTCCCACATGGCTTTCAACGCGCGCCGCAACACTTCCTTGGTGGCCGGGTCGAAGATCGTGGCGGCCTCCGACTCATCGTGCGTGTGTCCGAACTGGGCCAGCACGTTATCCATCTTGCCGAAGGCGCCAGGGGCGGGCGCTGCGCCATTGCCGTGTCCATCGCCGGGGCCATGTTCGCCATGTTCATCATGTTCATCGCCGCCGAACAGCGACGATTCCTCACCCAGGAACTGGCCGTAGCGCAGCCGCAGCCTGGCCTGGTCCATCGCGATGGTTTCGCTGCGGCTGCGCAGCGCCTGCGGACTCAGTTTCGGCATGTCCGCCACAAGTTGCTCCGTGTCGATGATGATCTGGCGCTGGCTGCGCAAGTTTTCCGGTTTCACCATGGGCGGCAACGCGGTCGAGTCCAGGCTTTCCGATTGCGGCCCCGGCAGGCGCAGCGTATAGGTCGGCGATTGCGACGTATGCGGATGTTCCGGCGCGTTATCGGTGGCGCGGACGAAGAAATACAGTTCATCGCCGGGCTCCATGCCGAGTTCCGACAGCGCCCACTGCTTTTTCCACGTGCGCGCGCGCGGATCGCTGGACGCGGGCAGCGGCATTTCCTTGTCCGAGAAACGGATGTTTTCACCGCTGCCGCGCGCCAGCGTCAGGTGCAGCGTGGCGCGGGCAATGCCGTAGTCGTCGCTGGCCGATACCGCGATCTGCACGGTTTGCGTTCGCTGCGCCAGCACATGCACGGTTTCCGTGGGCGCCAGCACGGCCACTTCCGGCGCCTGGTCCGGCGTCACGCGGATGTTGTAGCGGTTCTTCGGCTGGTGGCGCGCGCGCCAGAACAGCGATTCGTCCGCCTGCCAGCGCGCGCATTGCGCGCCGACCGGCAACACCCTGCCGTCGCCCAGCTCCACCGCCGACGGCGGCTCGCCCTCGCGGCGGAAACACCAGCGCACGTCGCTGAATTGCGGCGCCTGGATGTCGCGCGCCGCCGTTTCAAATGGCGCGATGCGCGTATAGGCCGGCGGCGTGACCTTCAACACCAGGTCGCCCGGCTGCGCCGGCGGCAGCGGCGCACGGCCCGGGGCTGCCGGCGCGGCCGTCACGCCGTGCTGTTGCCACACCCAGCATGCCAGCGCCGCCAGCACGCTGGCCAGCGGCGGCGCCCAACGCCAGCCGGTGCGCGCGGCCGCGATGGCGCGGTAATCGTCCGGCCCCAAGGCCGCGTGCAGGCGCGCTTCCAGCCGTTTCCTCTGCAATCGAGCTATTGGCGTCGGCGGCTTGCCGAGCGGATCGGCCAGCAGCGCGCTGCTGTCTTCCAGCGCGGGAACCGCCGCATCGAGCCAGCGCACCCACTGCCGCCGCATGCGCGCATGCAGGCTATGCGCATCCCACGCCAGCCATCCCAGCCAGGCGGCCAGCAGCACGCCGCCTGGCAAGCCTGGCAATCCCAGGCGCCAGCCGCCCGCCAGCGCGGCCAGCACCGGCAACAGGGTGGCGGCCCACAGCGGCGCGCGGCGCCGCGCCAGCGCGCGCCACAGTTGCGTGCGGACGGCCTGGGAATGGTCAGCGGCGGCGGACATGGGTCATTACTCGTTCAACGATAAACAGCGCCAGCAGCACGTAGGCCAGCCAGGCGTCGGGACGGCTACCAGGCATGGCCAGCGGCGCGGCGCGCTGCGACGGCAACGCCTGCGCCGCCATCGGCCACGCCGGCGGCGCGACATGCAGCGCGTGCCAGGTTTCATACACGGCGCGCGCGCCGTCCGCATCGCGCGGCGGCCAGGCGTCCGACGCCCACAGCCTGCCGCGCGGGCTGTCTGCCACCTGCAGCGCCACCGGTCCCACGCCCAGCGATTGCACGGCCGCGCGGTCGACGCCGGGCGCCAGCGGCAATGCGGCGGGCGGCAGCCACCACAGCGGCGCGCGCCAGCCCGCCGGCGGCGGCGCGGCGCGGTCCCACACGACCAGCGCGGCGGACGGTGGCGCCTCGCCGCCATCGAATTCCGTGACGACATGGCGCACCGTGCCGCCGCCTGCCGCATCGAACGCGGCAAACAGCGCGCGCCAGGCGGCCTTGCGCTCGGGCGGCGCCACCAGCGCGACCGGGAAAACCGCCGGCTGGAGCGCCTGGTCCGGGAGGCCGGCCACCGGCGGCGCCAGCCGGATATCCACGCCATGCGCAAGCTTCGGCAATTGCGCCGGCAGCGCCACCCGCGTGGCCAGCACCAGCAGACGCGCATCCTTGCGCCACGCGTGTTCATTTGCCTGCAACCACGGCAACACCGCTGGCCCCACGCCGGCCGGCAGCGCCATGCGTGGCGCGCCCGCCATGCCGGCCTGCGCGGCCTGCGCGTCGGCCCATGCGGCGGGAACCTCGCCGGCGATCAATACCGTATCGCCGCGCCAGGGCAGCGCCACGGCGACCAGCCACGCCACAAGCGCCGCCAGCAGCAGGCAGCGCACCAGCAGCAACGGCACGTCGTCCCAGCGCCAGATGCGCATGTGTTGCGGCGGGGCTGCCGGCAGGAAGCGCGCCGTGGCCAGCGGTTCGGCTTGCGTGCGGCGCCGCTTTTGCCGGTGCCACCAGACTGGCAGCAGCAACACCGGCAGCGCCAGCCACCACAGCGGATTAGCGCCCATCATGCCGGCCTCCGCGCCGCTACGTTCAGCCAGCCCCGCAAGGCGTCGGCCAGCGGATCTTCGATCACGCCGCACTGGCAAGGGATGTCATGGCGGCGGCAATCGACGGCCACCTGGCTGAAATGCGCGTCCAGCGCGGCGCGGTAGGCGTCGCGGTCGGCGCCCTGCAAGCGGTGCAGGGCCGCGCCGCCTTCCGGGTCACGGTAAGCGGCGCCGGCCTTGAAGCTGGCGTTGATTTCCGCCCGCGTGCGCAGCGACAGCAGGCGCACGTCATGACGCATGTGGCGCAGCCGCACCAGCGCTTCCGACAGCGGCGACGGCCAATCCAGCGCATCGGTGGCGACGAATACCGCGCTGCGCGCGCGGGCAAAATGCAGGCATTTCCTCAATGCCTCGGCGTCGGGCAGGCAGCCCGACGGCCGGGCCGCCTTCAGCGCGGCCAGCACCCGCTGCAGCTGGCGCGGCCCGCGCGACGCGGGCGTGAATTCCGTGCGCCCATCGGTGCAGACCACCAGGCCGAACGCATCGCCCTGGCGCTGCGCGATGGCGGCCACGCAGGCCAGCATGGTGCGGGCGTACCACAGCTTGTCGAGGCCAGGCACTTCGCGGCTGGGTTCCGCCATCGACGCGGTCGCGTCGAGCCACAGCCACACGGCCACGTGGCTGTCGCGTTCCGCTTCGCGCACGTAATAGCGGTCGGCGCGGGCCAGCAATTTCCAGTCCACGCGGCGCCATTCGTCGCCCGGCGCATAGGCGCGGTATTCGGAAAATTCCACGCCGGCGCCGCGTTCGCGGCCGGCATGGATGCCGTGGCCCAGCCCGGCCAGCACGTGTCGGATGACGAGATCCAGCTTGCCGGCATGGGCCAGCAGCGCAGGGGTTTCCAGCATACGGATGGGTTCCTGGGTCAGTCCGGGCGGATGGCGTCGCGCAGCGCGGCCAGGATGTCGGCAATGGCGACGCCGTCGGCTTCGGCCTCGAAATTGCGCAGCACGCGGTGCGCCAGCACCGGCAACAGCATAGCGCCAATATCGTCGCGCGTGACGGCCAGGCGGTTGTGCATCAGCGCGCGCGCCTTGGCCGCCAGCACCAGCGCCTGCCCGGCGCGCGGGCCGGCGCCCCAGCCCACGTGCCTGCGCACGGCTTCCACGTGGCTTTCACGCGGCCGCGTGGCGCGCACCAGGCGCGTGGCGTAGACCAGCAAGTGCTGGCCGATTTCGATGTCGCGCACCAGTTGCTGCAGCCGCAGCAGGGTGTCGACGTCCATCACGGCCTGCGCATCGGCCAGCCCCGCATGCGTGGTGGCCGACACCATCGCCACTTCCTCTTCCTCGGTCGGATAACCGACGTCGATGCGCAGCAGGAAACGGTCCAGCTGCGCTTCCGGCAGCGGATAGGTGCCGGCCTGCTCGATCGGGTTTTGCGTGGCCAGCACGAAGAACGGGCGCGGCAGCTTATGGGTCTGGCCGGCGAACGTCACCGAGCGTTCCTGCATGGCTTCCAGCAGCGCGGACTGGGTCTTGGGCGGCGCGCGGTTGATTTCATCGGCCAGCAGCACCTGCGTGAACACCGGGCCTTTCTGGAAACGGAATTCGCGCTTGCCGGATGCAACGTCTTCCTCGAGGATTTCCGTGCCGACGATATCGGACGGCATCAGGTCGGGCGTGAATTGCACACGGTTGAATTGCATCGACGTCGCTTGCGACAGCGACTTCACCAGCAGCGTCTTGCCCAGCCCCGGCACGCCTTCCACCAGCGCATGGCCGCCGCCGAGCAGGCAAATGACCAGCGAATCGATGACGTCCTGCTGTCCGATGATGACCTTGCCCATGCTGGCTTTCAGCGCCGCCACCCTGGCGCACAGCGCGCCGATTTCGTTTTCATCCCAGCTCAACGTCATGCTCCTTCATGCCCCCAGGGCGTACTGAATGATGTTCACGGCAAAGCGCGTGTTATCGACCGCCAGCCAGCGCTTGTTGCGGAAGTCGTAATCCCATTCGCAGCCATAGTCCTTGTTGCTGTACAAAACCCGCACCCGGCCGCCCAGCTCGATGGCTTTCAGGTAATCGTGCACCAGGTCGTCGCCCCAGCCATTCAATTCCACGCTGGTGTTGGGCGGCCCGTCGAACTTGAAGAAGCACGAATACAGCGGATGGCTGTTGGGGATCTTGTGCAGCGCCTTGGCGCCAAAGATCTTCGCCAGCTCCGCTTCCAGCGATTTCGCGAACAGGCCGTCGATATCGTGGTTGCAGTCATCGATGAAGACAAAGCCGCCGCCCTTCACGTAGCGCTCGAAATTCTTGCGCTCGGCCGGCGTGAATTGCACCAGCTTGTGGCCGGCCAGGTAGCAGAACGGCGCCTCCAGCATCTTCGGATCGGACAGCGCGACGATGCGCTCGACCGGGTCGACGCGCAGTGTCGTGTATTCGACCAGCGAATTGAGGATGTTGCTGGGCATGCGGATGTCCACATCCCAGTCCCCCGATTCGTAGGTCAGGCGGGTGAAATAAAAATCGTAGTTCACACCGCGTCCGACAACGACGTGAAGTTGAAGTCGCGGATCTTCATGGCCGGCAGCAGCATCTGGAAGCGCGACGCGGTGCCACCCACCACCACCGGCTTGCCGAGTTCCTCGATATTGTTCAGCATCGCGACCGGACTTTCATTGAAGCGGAAGTTCTTGATCGGATGCTTGATCTTGCCGTTCTCGATGTAGAACGTGCCGTCGCGCGTCAGGCCCGTCAACAGCTGCGATTGCGGGTCCACCATGCGGATGTACCAGGTGCGCGTGACCAGCACGCCTTTTTTGGTATTGGCGACCAGTTCCGCCGTCGATTTGCCGCCGCCGGCCATGATGATGTTGCCGTGGTTGCCGATGGCGCGCTTGCCCTGCTTGTGCGCCCAGTAGGGCGTGTAGTCGAGCGCCGTGACGACGCCATGCCTGATGATGTCGGTGCGTTCGCGCGCCAGCATCGAGCCGCCATCCCACGGCAATACCGGCACATCCGGGTTCCACGGGTCGGACCACACGTTGACCTGTTCATCGAACAGTTTTTCACCGAGCCGGTTGCCGCCGCCTTTCTTCGACAGGTAGCTGCGGCCCTCGTCGGCGTTGCGCGCATCCATCGCCCCAAACATGAAGTTCAGCATGTCCGAGGTGGCGGCCGGCTCCAGGATCACCGTGTAGCGGCCCGGTTCCAGCGCCTTGGCGTCGGCCGAGCGCACCGCCTTGTCGATCGCCGCATCGGACGCCTCGCGCGCATCGAAGCGGGCGGCGTCGTTGGCGAAACGCGTGGCCCAGCCGGAGCCGCGGCCATCCTCGGTGCGCGTGGTGACGGTGAAGCCCAGGTTGCTCAACTCCTGGTAGCCGAACAGGCCGTTGGAATTGGCCACCGTGTCGAACCCGGTGACGTCGTTGAAAAAGCCCGCCGCCTGCAACCTGGCCTTCTTGGCCGCGGCAATGCTCTGGAACGCGACTTCGGCGCGGTATTCCGGGTCGATGGCGGCCGTGTTGCGGCTCCATGTGGGCGAGGCCTTGTAAGCCTGGGCTTTCGGCGCCGGCATGAATTCCGGATTTTCCGGCGCCAGCCGCGCGGTATCCTCGGCGCGGCGCACGGCGCGCTCCAGCGACTTGTCGTCGAATTCATTGATGGTGGCGGTGCCCGTGCGCTTGCCGAACGACACCGAAACCGTCAGGGTCGTGTCTTCGGTCAAGCCCGCGGTGGACACGGCATTGTTGGCATAGCGGATATTGCCGGTGCGGCGGCCCGACAAATTCACTTCGCAGGCGTCCGCTTTTGAATAGCCGATGACCTTGTCGCAAACGCGTTTGGCTTCCTGTTCAGTCAAAAATTTCATGCGATGCAATCCTTATCCAATCTTGCGGGCGGTATTGATGACGTTGACGCCATTGAAGCGCGTGGTGGGCGAGCCGTGCGACACGGCCGACACTTGCGACGGCTGGCCTTTGCCGTCAAAGAACGAGCCGCCCATGCGCCAGTCGCGCTCATCGCACAGCGCGGTGCAGGCATTCCAGAATTCCTGCGTGTTGGACTGGTATGCCACGTCTTCCACCTGCCCGGTGATCTTGCCGTCCCGGATTTCGTAATACAGCTGGCCGCCGAACTGGAAGTTGTAGCGCTGCTGGTCGATCGAGTACGAACCGCGGCCCAGGATGTAAATGCCCTTCTTGATGTCCTTGACCATCTCGTCGGGCGTGAGTCTTTTCTTGCCGGCCGCCAGCGACACGTTGGGCATGCGCTGGAATTGCACGCTGCTCCAGCTGTCCGCGTACGAGCAGCCGTGCGACTCCTTCTCGCCGATGATGTGGGCCTGGTCGCGCGTGGTCTGGTAATTGACCAGCACACCATCCTTGATGATGTCCCAGCGCTTGCACGGCACGCCTTCGTCGTCGTACCCCACTGCGCCCAGCGAACCGGGCGTGGTCTTGTCGGCGAAGAAGTTCACGATGTCGGAACCGTACTTGAACTTCCTGCTTTCCCACTTGTCCAGCGTAGCGAAACTGGTGCCGGCGTAATTGGCTTCATAGCCGAGCACGCGGTCCAGCTCGGTCGCGTGGCCGACCGATTCATGGATGGTCAGGAACAGGTGCTCGGGGCTCAGCACCAGGTCGTATTTGCCCGGTTCGATGGATTTCGCGGTAAGTTTTTCACGGGCCTGGCGGCCGGCCGCGCGCGCATCCTCGATCAGGTCATAGGCGCCGTTGTACAGCGTGGTGACGCCGCCGGCCGCGCGCACCTTGTGCTCCGGCTTGGCGTCGAAGAATTCAAAGCCCATGCCGGCCGGCGACGACAGGCCGTCGCGCGTGCGGAACTTGCCGGACGCCTTGTCCACCGCGGTGGCCGTGAATGGCGACCATAAGCGGTGGATATCCTGGTCAATGTACGAACCGTCGGTGGAGGCGAAGTATTTTTGCTGGTTGACCTGGAACAGCATCGAGCGCATGAAGCTGGCGCCGGCGTCCATGCCGGCGCTGTTGGCGGCAATCAGCATGTCCGCCTTGTCCTTGACCGGGACCGTACGCCAATCCTTCCTGAATGGCGTGGCCCACGCCACTTCGCCCACACCCTTGACCGGCGCCAGGCGCACCGGTTCCGTTTGCAGGCGGGCGTTGGCCTTGGCGATGGCCACCGCCTGGCGCGCCGCGTCGGCCACCGAGTCGAGCGTCAAGACATTGGTGGACACGAAACCATACGCGCCATTGGCAACCACGCGCACACCAACGCCGGTCGACTCGGTGTTCGTGATGTTTTCCACGTTGCGGTCGCGGGTAATGATGAACTGGTTCAGGTAGCGGCCGATGCGCACGTCGCAATAGCTGGCGCCCGCCTTGGTGGCGGCGTTCATCGCGGCGTCGGCCAGCGATTTCTTGAATGCCACGGCCATGGGATTGAGCAGCTCTTCGGCCGCGATCGCATTGCCGAAGACCGGCACCAGCAGCGCGCCGCCGGACAGGGCGCCTGCTTTCAGGAAGGTACGTCGTTCCACTTTTACTCCAGTTTCCAGTTCATTGATTCATATGTTCGTGGGGCTGCATGGCGGATTACGGCGTCCCGCCTAATCCGCCCTACAACTGCGTGACGTAGGCCGGATTAGGCGCCACGCGCCGTAATCCGGCATGCCACGACGGAATGCGCCGCCCTTACACCGCGTCCGACAGCGAAGTGAAATTGAAGTCCCGTACCTTCATGGAAGGAATCAGCAATTTGTACGGCGATTCATCGCCACCGAGGATTTGCGGCTTGCCGATTTCCTCGATATTGTTCAGCATCGTCACCGGGCTTTCGTTGAAGCGGAAGTTCTTGATCGGATGCTTGATCTTGCCGTTCTCGATGTAGAACGTGCCGTCGCGCGTCAGGCCCGTCAGC